>DATCGY010000202.1:0-5197 GCA_036508635.1 Candidatus Anoxymicrobiaceae bacterium | reverse complement strand
TGCCCACCCGCCGGCACGCACCGCTATTACTTCAAGCTGTACGCCCTCGACAGCATGCTCGCCCTTCCACCCGGCACACCGTTCCCCGAGCTCGAGCGCGAGCTTGGCGAGCACACTGTCGAGTACGCGGAGTTGATGGGTCGGTATTCTCGCTAGGGCGTTTGAAGCTCGTGGCAGGGCGACGTCGCCCGTCCGCGGGCGCTGAACCGACTACCTGAGTCGGTCGAAGAAGCCCTTCAGCAACAGCCGGCAGTCATCTTCGAGGATCCCTGCAATGACGTCAACCCTGTGTCCCAGCCTTCCGTCTTCGAGGATGTTGTAGGCCGAGCCGCCGGCCCCGGCCTGGGGGTCGCTTGCGCCGTAGACGACAGCACCAAGACGGGCGAGGACTATGGCGCCCGAGCACATCGCGCAAGGTTCCAGGGTCACGTAGAGTGTCGAGCCTGCCAGCCTCCAGTCCCCGGCGTTGACGCCCGCTTCTCGGAGCACCAGCATCTCCGCGTGCGCGCTGGGATCGCCCGATGCGTCGCGGCGGTTGTGGTCGAGGGCAAGCACCGCTCCGTCGCGGACCAGCACCGCTCCTACCGGAACCTCACCTTCGTCTTTCGCGGCAAGAGCTTCCTCTATCGCCATTTTCATGAAGTTGTCGTGTGTGGACATTTTGCTTGCCTGCACAGAGGTCTGACGTGTCTGGTAGGAGATGAATCGGTCCTGGCTTCCAGTCTGACGACGAAGGTATCGGTTGGCACGCCCGCAGGGACTCGAACCCCGAACCTCCCGGTCCGTAGCCGGACGCTCTATCCAATTGAGCTACGGGCGCGCGATTTTCAAATCGAACAGACAGTAAGTATACCAACAGCACATTTTCAATGCCATTGGCTGAGTCCCAGGTTGAAGTGGCCAGTCCGTTGGCGGAGCCGGGCCTCCAGGGACCCAGCTTAAAAGGGGAAACTAAGCCCACGGGAAGACCATACGATCAGGTCGATCACCAGAAAGACGAGACAATCGACCGTTGTATAGAGCAGCGTACTACGCGCCTTGGGCTATGTGGGCATGCCTACTTCGTCTGGTCCGTCTGGCCGGAAGTCGAAGCAGAGATCTTCCAGGTATTGCCTTCCTTGACCAACGTGATAGGGCCGCTCTGGCTTTGACCGCCCTCGGTTATTTTGACGGTTACGGTCGCTTTGTCGCCCGTGATCTTTTCGCTGGTGACGGCGAACGAGACGTCCGCAGCCGGCTTGCCCTGGCTGCTGTAACTTGCGACCCACTGCTTGCGCGTCATCTTCTTCTGGTCCGCGGAGGTGAGAGAGTCGTACGAGGCGCTCCAGTTGCCGCTCTTAAGGTCGTTGAGCCAGTTTGTTACTACCTGCTTTGGAGTACCGGTCTGGGCCGTGCTCTTCTGCCCGCACCCCGCGGCGAACAGCCCGAGCCCCAGGAGGCTAACAAGAAGAACCGTGATGATCCTCGACTTTTTCAAAAGAGGCTCCCCCTTTTCGGATAGTTTGACATCAATATATTATACTAGTTTATATCGCGACCGCCCTTGTTCCCGTCTGAAAGATTTATACCGACGCCCCACGTTCGCTTCAGGAAAGCGGTGACCCCAAACGTGACTTAGGTCGAGTACGACCTTTGGCTGTGGGTTCGAACCCGCGTAGAGTGGTTCATATCGTCAAACATTGATTGCCAGTTTGGCTTGTTATCGGTAGGCACCCATCGTTTCTGTAGCGTCAAAGTCGCAATTGCTTCGACGATGGGTAGTCGGCGGAGGGGGTGGAATTCGAACCGCCCCACGCGCAATGCGCGCGGTGACCCCAAACGTGATTTAGGTCGAGTACGACCTTTAGCTGCAGGTTCGAATCCCACAAAGGGTTGCTATTTCGCTTCGCTTAGTTGGCGGAGGGGGTGGGATTCGAACCCACGTGCCAGTTCACCCGGCTAAACGCTTAGCAGGCGTTCCCCTTATGGCCACTCGGGCACCCCTCCGCGGAATTCGATTATAACAGAGGCGGAGGCCGATTCACCGGTTTCGCGATTCGATGAACGGTCTCTTGTGCAAGTTAGGGGGGGCCCGGACGACCGCGGTGTCCACCATTGAGTTGACTGTTTCGGCTTGCTCGCACTGTTTATAATTTTATTGTCTTGAAGGGTGCGCGCCGTCACGGCAGAAGATGGCACTAAGCTCGAAGCTGACCGACTCCAGACAGGAGGTAGTCATATGGTTCAGGATCTGAACGGCAAGTGGGTGCTGCTTACCGGTGCGGCCAGCGGGATCGGCAAGGAAACTGTCCTGCTCCTGGCCAGGGAGGGGTGCAACTTCGTCCTCGCGGACATCGACGAGATGGGGCTTCGCGCAATCGAGCAGGAGGTCAAATCCCTCGGGCGCCAGGTGTTTACCAAGGTGGTCGACGTCACCAACAGGGACCAGATAAAAACACTGCACGTCGAGGTGGCTGACCGCGTCGGCACGATCGACATCCTTGTTAACAACGCTGGCATCGGCTACAACGGCGACCTGCGCCATACCTCCGATGCCGACTGGAAGCGGCTCTTCACCATCAACTTCTACAGCGCCCTCTACATGATCAACACGTTCCTGCCGGAGATGATAAAGAAGGGCGGCGGCCAGATAGTCAACATGTCCACGGGCCAGGTATTCTACCCGGTCCCGACCTGGGGCGCCTACGCGGCCAGCAAGGCCGCGCTCGCCACATACTCGGAGTGCCTTGCGTGGGAGCTTGCCCCATTCAAGATCAGGGTCACGACGGTTTATCCCGGTCTCATCCGTACCCCGTTCTACAGCGATGTCCACGCGACCAGGTTTGGCCAGAGGCTCGTTCTCTGGTACATAAACGCCCTTGGGAGCAAGCCCCAGACGATGGCGCGAAAGATAGTCGCAGGTATAAAGAAGCGAAGGCGGAGGGTCGTACAGTCAGCTCTCAACTGGGCGACATATATAGGCAGGCGCCCGGCGCCCCTGGCATTCGACCTGGTAGGAGAGCTGTTCGCGACGGCGCTCTGTGACCGCGATAAGGAGTGCAAACCCTGGACGTAGACCTTCGCGATGTCTCGCCGTTATAACCACAGGGTATCAACTCCCATTCGTATATAATCGATAGCGGACTAGGACGACGAAGGAAAAAGAGGTGATTTGATTGTTGCCGTACGACAGCTTCCTGATCGACGGTCCGTGGTTGTTCAGCATAGGCTGGATCCTGGGCAAGATCGTCAACAAGCTCGTTGACGACGAGGCCCAGAACCAGAAGGTCAAGTGGTTCCTGAGCGTAGCCACGATCGCCATGTTCTACATCACGAGCGTGTCACTCTATTTCAACATGGAGTGGACGCGCTGGATATGGGAGATGTGCGGCGCCGAATCCGGGCGCGACTGGATGATCAACAGCGGTGTATTCAACTTCGACCACGAGAACGTGAGCGCCAGGGGTCACGCCCTCGCGGGGCTCCTCTTCCTCACTTATCCGCTCTGGCTGAAGGCAGGCTTCGCCATGGCGGAGAGGGGGAAGAGCGGCTGCGGATGCGGATGCGAGTAATCTCGAGTCCGGCTGCGGCGCAAAGCGCTTCAGCATCGTAAGATTTACCCGGGGGAACGCTTCCCCGGGTAATTCTCGTAAGGGGGAATGAGATGGACGTCATTACCGATACCGCTTTTCTGGGTTTGCCGCTGTTCCGGCGTGGCAAGGTCAGGGATATCTACGAGGCGGGCGACGACCTCGTCATAATCAGCACGGACAGGATATCCGCCTTCGATGTCATCATGGACCAGGGTATTCCCGGCAAGGGCGCCGTTCTGAACGGGCTCGCTGAGTTCTGGTTCGAGCGGACGGGGGGTATCATCCAGAACCATATGATAAGTACCGACGTCAGTGCCTTTCCGGCCGAGTTCCGGAAATTCGCGGACCGGCTGTCCGGCCGCTCGATGCTCGTTCGAAGGGCCGAGCCCCTACCGGTCGAGTGCGTCGTGAGGGGTTACCTTGCCGGAAGTGGATGGAAAGATTACCAGCGGGAACAGGCGATATGCGGGATACCGCTCCCAGGGGGTCTCCGCCAGGCGGACAGGCTTCCCGAAGCGCTGTTCACTCCTTCGACCAAGGCGGAGGTCGGCACCCACGACGAGAACATCACGTACGAAGAGGTCACCGGTCAGATCGGTGACGACATAGCCGAAAACATTAAGCGATACAGCATCGGGCTATACCAGCGCGGGAGCGAGATAGCCGAGTCGAGGCACATAATTCTTGCGGATACCAAGTTCGAGTTCGGGATGCTGGACGGAGAGCTCTGGCTGATAGACGAGATATTCACCCCGGATTCCTCACGGTTCTGGCCAAAAGACCAGTACGAGCCTGGCCATGACCAGGTCAACCTCGATAAACAGGTGTTGCGCGACTGGCTCGAGACTCTCGACTGGAACAAGCAGCCGCCTCCGCCCGAGCTGCCAGGCGATATCATCGAGAAGACAGCCGGGCGGTACCGTTACATCCAGGGAGTGCTGCTCGGAAGATGAGCACGGAACCGTCCAGCCCGGGGGTCAGTGCCTCCAGCTGAACACTTGAGGGCGGTCTCTCCAGGCTGCCCGGAGCCGGGGCTGAGAGACCCGGCTCAAGAAGGTCTAGTTTTCAGGGCATGGAGTTCTGAAGGCCGCCGGCGCCGGTTCCAAGGACTATGAGGGTCTTGCCTTTGTTTTCGACTACGCCGGGTCCTATGGTTACCATCTTGATGTCGTTGCCTGACTTGAATGTGATCAGCCCGCCCTGTGCCGTTGTCATGTCCCTGTACTCAGGCTTGCCGGAGAGCTGTCCTTTGTACCAGGCCACGACCTTCTCGACGGAGTCCGTGGTCACGAACTGGGCCACCGAGGTGGACTGCCCACCCTGGGAGTAGGAGGCAGATGAGTTCGCCGTTGCCTTGGCACCCGGGTATATCGGTATGCCGAGCTGAGCTTCGGTCGGCGTCTTTGTGTTGAGTTCAACCGAGCCTTTGTTGGTCTTGATATCCAGGCTGCCATTGTCGGTCTTCACGCTGACATTCGTAGAACCGCATCCGACCAGCGCTGCCGCTCCGAGGACCAGGAAGACCGCAAGTATCGCCACGATTGCCTTCTTCATCAGTGTCCCTCCTGCTTGAGTTCGAGCTCCGTGGATATCGTACCATACGTCGTCAGGAGAAAAGAGCGGGG
>DATCGY010000201.1:0-3958 GCA_036508635.1 Candidatus Anoxymicrobiaceae bacterium | reverse complement strand
GGACGAGCGAGATGCTACACAAAGGACGGGTTCGTGTTCGACACGGGCGCTCAGTTCATGGCGAAGGTCTGCGCGACACAATTGCGACTGTGCCAGGAGATGGGGATGGATGACGAGATCCTCCCATTCGATCTGAATGTCGCCTTCTGGAGGAACGGCAAGATGTACCCGGTGCCGCCTCCCACCCCGATGGGCTTCCTGAAGGGATTCGGCGACCTGGTCAGGTTCAGGGGCTTCCCGTTCAAGGTCTATCCCCAGATGGCGAAAGTCATGTTCCAGATGATCAAACGCTTCATCAACGTCGACATAGCGACGATGAACCCCGAGTGCCTGATAGACCTCGGAGATACGAGCGTTGCCGATTTTACGCTCAAGTACGGCGGGCGCGAGGCGCTCGACTGGGCGATGGGTCCCATGGTCAGTACGCTTACGATCGGCGAGCCGGAGGATGTCTCGATACCTCACCTCATAGGGCTGATGGGCCTGTACGAAGGGCTCCTTCTGCTCGAGCACGGCATAGGCTCCATGCCGGAAGCGCTTTACCATCACTGTAAAGATTCCATCAGGCTCTCGACGCCCATTAAAGAGATCGTTATCGAGAACGGAGCCGTAAAGGGTGTGGATACGCCGGACGGGTTCATGGAAGCGGACCACGTCATCTGCGCGACGACCGCCTCGATGGCTCGCAAGCTGATGCCTCAGCTTCCGGATACTATTCGCAAGCCCCTCGAGAAGGTCAACTACAGCTCGACGGTGCACGTGATGCTGGGGCTCGAGGAGCGCATGCTGCCGGGCGACCTCTATGCCGTGGCCCTGCCGGCCCAGGCGAACAGCTTCATCCCGGGGTTGAACGACTGCAGCAAAAAATCCTCCAGGTTCGCACCTCCCGGGACGGGTCTCTCGCACTGCGTGACTTACGGAACCCGCGCGCGCGAACTCTTCTCGCTTCCCGACGAAGAGGTTGTAGGCAAGGTCATAGCGGAGGTCAAGCGCCTTGGAGGCAAGATCGACTCGAAGCCGCTTGTGGCGGATGTCATCCGGTGGCCCGAGGCCATATGCCTCGAATCGCCGGGGCAGTTTCCGGCTATGTACTGCCTCAAGCGAAACAACATAAAGGACGTCAAAGGCCTCCACCTCGCGGGTTCCTACATGTATCTGGTCTCGTGCGTCGAAGGTGCGTTGAGGAGCGGGGAGGACGCCGCAGCGGCGGTGCTCACCGAGTCATAAGCGCTGCCGCGACGGAAATTCCGATTTTCTCGAACAGGGCCGGACCGCCCTTGTGTGCCAGCGTGTGAATTAAGGACTTGGCCGCCGCCTCCCCTGGTAATAGAATCCAACATGCGGCAGATTCATGTCGCGCCGAACGTCCGCGGAGGTAAACGCATGGAACTCGACGAGAACACTCGCGAATCATTCAGGGAAATCCTCAACAACTCGCCCATGTACTGCCACATGAAGATGCAGGTCGTCGATGCTGGTGAAGGCCGGTCAAGGGTCGAGATGCAGGCGGATAAGACGCTTCACAGCCTGTACGGGATGCTGCATGGAGGAGCCGTGGCGACGATCATGGACTCGTCTTGCGGCATTGCGCTCGGCTCCCTGCTCGAGCCGGGCGAGATCTGCGTTACCATAGATCTTCGGATCAACTACGTCTCCAACCTCAGGGAGGGAACCCTCATCGGGGAAGGGCGCGTCATACATAGAGGTAAGAAGACCGGTGTCACCGAGGCGGAGATCAGGGATTCGTCTGGAAACCTCATCGCCGCGGGCATGGCTACTCACCTCGTTTGCGATCCCGGAGACGTCAGGATGGCGGATTTCCACGACCCGGGTGAATGAGGCGGACGAGCAGCCCCCCCGACTGGCGGGTCACCCAACTTCTCCGTGCTTGACATAAGTGAACTGCAGCGCGTCGAGGACAAGCTTCGCAAGATCAACGCGGAGCTTGAAGCTTATGCGCATACCGTGTCGCACGACCTCAAGGGGCCACTGTCCGCCGTCATCGGGTACGGGGATGTGTTGAAGATGGCAGTCAAAGACGTGACCCATCAAGAGACCCGCGAGAAGCTCGAGGAGTATCTGGTCGGACTCGAGATGAGCGCCAGGCGATGCTCCAGGCTGATCGAGGACCTCCTCGATCTCGCCCAGGCCGGGCAGACGCCTAAAGAGATTGTGATTGTGGACGTTGGCCCGATGCTCTGCTTCCCAGATCGACAACCCGCTCGTGAATACCACATTCTGCCCGTGGTCGGCCATCACGACCTGGCCGAGCGCTTGCTGGTAGAAGTTGCGTGACGTGTCCATGTCACGCACAAAGATGACGAACGCTTTCAAAACCATCGACATGGCGATACCTCCCTGGATACTCCTCTGGAGCAATACGTACACGAAGAGATGTGTCCGGCGCAATGATACCGGACGGGCCGCACGCCGGTGCGAGCGGAGGCCCCTCGGGCACTTGCCGAACCGGCGCCCCGGGCATATGGTCTTTGGAGCCCGGTATTGAGAGCACGGTCGAGATGGGGGGTAGAAGTGTCAGGGAGTTCATACCACAGCATCTGCAGGTGGACGTTTCATTCGGGCAAGGGTGGGTTCGTGCCGCCCGACATGATACCCGAGTGGAGTTCCGAAAAACTGGATACCCCGGGGATGATAGAGCTTGTGGCGGACAGGATAGCCCCGCGGCTGCCTGAGGATGTAGAGCTCGGGATCGAGCTCCACTACGACTACGAGGTGAACGAGGAGAACGCCGGGGCCGTGGCCGACGCGTTGGCTCGATGTGGGCTCTCTCTCGCGCTGATAACCCCTGGCGCACACAGGCATTTCGCTTACGGGGGCATTGCTTCACTGGACCCGGACGAGAGGAGGGAAGCACGGCTCTACGGCGCCAGGACGGTCGACCTGGCGTACGGCCCGCTGCGAAAAGCCTGGCACCCGGCCCCGGACCTGGTGCCTTCGCTGGTACTGTGGAACGGCTCGTTCGGTTACGACCTGGCGACGCCCGAGATAGCTCGAATGTATTCGAACCTGAAAGAGGGTGTAGCCGAGCTATGCGGATATGAGTCGAAAGCCGGCGGCGAGTTGTTCGTCGCCATCGAACCGAAGCCCAACGAGGGACATCCGGCGCTGCTCCTGCCCACGGTCGCGAGCGCCATAACGTTCTGGAACAGCCTTCACAGGGATCTCGGGATACCGCTGGAGCGCAAAGGGGTGAACAAGGAGTTCGGGCACTCGGAGATGGTTGGGCTCGATCACGTCTACGACACCGTCGAAGAGGTGGACAACGGGATGCTGGTCCACATGCACCTCAACAGCCAGGGTTACAACGACGGAGTGATACTGGGCGGTCCCGGCAAGTACGACATCGACCACGGCGCCCGGATCAATGGGATGAATGTTGCTATCGCGGGTCTCGTCCGCCAGTCGGGCTTTTCGAGGTGGAAAGGGCATGACATACAGGTCAGGCCGTACGACAACGCCGAGCAGGGCATAGACCGCGTTGTGCGAAGCATACTAAGCTGGGAGGCCTGCGTGAGAGCCGAAAAAGAGTTGGATTATGGGCAGCTCAACGAGAGCCTCGAGAAGCGCGATACCGCCAGGGCCGAGGATATCATGCGCGAAGCCGTTCACAACGCCTTCCATCATTTCAAAGAGCTCTACGAGACCTGATTCAGAAGCATGTAAGCCAAGGCGAGCGCCGGGCCCGGAGAGGCCCGGCTCAAGAAAAGGTCGCGTCCGGAGAGGGGGTGCGGGATCAAGCGCAGGGGGAAACGGTGATGCGGACGCTCTGGGCGGTAAACTTGTCGAAAGAAACGCTTCCCTCGGTTCCCCCCACTGCTTCGAAGATCGCCAGAAGCTGCCCCGCGAGCATGTGAATGCTATAAGGGTTCTCAATCGTCACTCTCAGGAGGCCGTCGTCGATCTCGCTTTCCACGGGGTTGCCGTGTCCGTATATCGG
>DATCGY010000200.1:0-6790 GCA_036508635.1 Candidatus Anoxymicrobiaceae bacterium | reverse complement strand
CGGAAGACCTTGTCTATCTGCTCGTTCATTAAGACCCCCCCGCTATCTGCTCGACAGAAAATCGCAAACGACTCCAGCGAACGCCGCGGGGTACTGGTACTGGACTCCGTGACCCCCTCCGTGCAACACGACCAGCCTGACGTCAGGAATGCGACCGATTATGATCCGCGAGTTCTGTGGCGGAGTGATGACGTCTTCGTCGCCGGTGACGAGCAAGGTGGGGCTTTTTATCGACGGAAGGCGGTCATATGTTCCCTTCCACTCGATCATTGCTCTGTCCTGCTCTGTCACACTCTCCGCAGGCATCGGTTCCGTCGAAGAGCCAAGTGCGTTCATTACGTAGGCAACGTTCTTGCGGTCGGACCACCACGTGGGGGTGAACAGCAAAGGCAGCAGTCTCTGCGCCTGCTCCAGAAGGCCGCCCGACATATCCGAGAGTTTTTGTGCAACTTCCCGTGAGGGCTGGACGTACTGGGGCCCGCCGCAGTCAGCGGCGTAAAGAACAAGCCTGTCCACTTTCCCTGGATAAGTCAGTGAAAGTTCCTGGCCGACGTTTGTGCCCATGGACCAGCCGAGCATGTTTGCTTTTGTTATGCCGAGTGCGTCCATGAACCCGGCGGTGTCCGCCGCGAACCGGGAAACCGTGAAAGCCTTTATTCCCGAAGTGCTTAAACCCATCCCGCGATAATCGAGCGTTATCACCTTATACTTCGAGGCTAGCTCTGATATAACGTTCGGGTCCCAGTCGTCCTGGGTCGAGCTGGACGCGGCCAGCATCAGTAGGGGATATCCACTACCGTAGACACGGTACGCCATGCTCATGTCGCCGACCTTGACCTTGCGAACGGGAGGCTTCGTGAATTGGCCCGTGGAGTAAGTCGCATTGTTTCCGTTGCTGGAGCCACACCCCGCAAAGGCAGCCGCGGCAAATGAGAGCAAGAGCATGCACGAGACTGCTGGAGCCACTCTCTTGAGTGTTGTCATGCCGCATCTCCTCGTGGGTACGGTATCGAGTCTAAAGCAATAGTCGCCGGGCAGCGAGGTCGGTAGGCCGAGATGACTTTGGAGCGAACGGCTCGAGGTCAGCCCATACTATGGGCGGTTCTCTCGATAATCTCTTCTTTAACCGCCGGTTGGAGGTCGTTGAAGTAGACGCAGTAACCGGCCACCCGCACCACCAGGTCGGGATAGAGCGTGGGGTCGTCTCGGGCCGCGCGTAGAACGTCGGCGTCCAGCACGTTGACCTGCACCTGCATGCCTCCGAGCTCGAAATACCCGTTGAAAAGTCCGGTCAGTATATCCCGCCCCCTGGCCCCCTGGACAGTCGCCTTGTCGAACTTGAGGTTCAGCGCGTAGCAGTTGGCCCAACGGGCGCTGTCGAGCGAGGCCGCCGAGCCAAGCACCGCTGTCGGTCCACCGCGCTCCCTGCCGTCGACGGGGGAGAGACCGTTGGAGAGCCGCTCGCCCGCATGCCGCCCATCGGGAAGCGCTCCGGTAACCCGGCCGAAGCCGATATGGCACGTCATGGAATAGAAGCCCGGGATATACATCCCGCCCCGGGAGTTCCGGTGTGCCCTTATGGCATCCGAGAAGGCGTCCGCGGCGATCTGCGTCATCGCGTCGGCGGCCGGCTCGCTATTCCCGTACCCGGGGAACTTTGTCGAGATCTCCACCCGAAGCGCCTCGCAGCCGCTCCAGTCGTCTTTGAGGAAGCGGACCAGCTCCTCTAGGGCCAGGCGCTTCTCATCGAAGACGAGCCTCTTGATGGCGTAAAGCGAGTCCCCGGCCGAGGCCAGCCCGGCCGCCTGTATCGAGGTGTAGTCGTAGAGCGCCCCACCCCAGGTAACGTCTTTGCCGTTGCGAAGGCAACCGTCGGTGATAATCGAGTTGACCGGGGTAGGCCTCTCGACCCGGTATACCTCCTCGAGCCAGTTGATGACCTTGATCATCTCGTTAACGCTATCCGCAACCTGGGTTCGGAAAGCCTCAACGACATCGTCGAACGTGCGCATTGCCGAGACGGGCCTGGTCGATGCGCCCATTCGCGAGCGCCTCTCCGCATGCCCTTTCCCCGGGAAACGCCTGCCCTCGTTGAGCGCGAGCTCCAGGCAGAGTGGGAGGTTGAAGAGTGCAGCGTCTGAGGAGTTGTAAGTGCGCCCCTGGCTTGCCATCTCGACACAACCTATTACCGCGTAATCGCGCGCATGCTCCGCGCTCATGCCGGCCCCCTCGAGAGCCTTTACAACAGACGTGTCGCCGAACAGCGAAGGCCGGCTCGTGCCGAGCTGTATCACCTCGACCGCCTTTTCCATGAGCCATGGGGGAGAGCCGGGGTGAATCCGAACGTGCAGGGCGGGCTCGCGGGTGCGTATCTGAGCGTAGGAATCGAGGATGATCGAGGACAGCTCGTTGGTCACGTCATTGCCGTCGCCGTCCGTGCCTCCGACTGTGATAGCCTGGGCCACCCCATTGCCACTGAAGAACTGGTCGACCCGCTCGGAATAGAGCGGCATGGTCTCGCAGGTCTTGAGCCCGAAACTCGCCAGCAGTTCGGCGGCCCCCGACGCGGTCAGGCGGCCTTCATCGAGATCGGCCAGAAAGAGCGGGTAGAGGATCTGGTCAAGCCGTCCGAAAGAGAGCCCCTGTTCGAAGTCCTCGAGGTTGAGCGCCACGTGGACGAGCCATATCGACTGGAGGCCTTCAATGAAAGTACGGGCGGGCTCGTACGGAACGTGCCTGCAAGCGGCGGCCGCCTCCAGCAACTCGGCGCGCCTGCCGGCCGGGACCCCGGGCTTTGCCGCCTCGCGCTCTGCCGCGCTTGCAAGGTTTGCGGCCATCTTCCTGATGCCGTCGATGGTTATCCGAACCGAGCGGAAGAAGGCGCGATTGTCATCGCTCAGTGGACTCCCGTCAGCGAGCCTGCCTGATTCCAGGCGAAGCCCCGCTTCGTCGTACGACTTTTGGAGGCCCTGGTGGACGACCATGTTATAGTCGCCGACCTGGTGCGCTATCCCCGCCTCCTCGGTAATGAAGTAACGCCTGGCCATGAAGAAATCTAAGAAGTGCTTAATTCGGCCGGGACGGAGGAGCGCTTTTCCCGCGACGCTCCTTAGCAGATTCTCCAGCCCGAGGATGACCAGGCTCATTTTCTCGCGGCCGGACATGTGGATGGACGTCGCCTTTTTTTCGAGGCGCCAGATGTCCTCGAGGATATTCACGGACCCGCCTTCGACATAGTAGTTGGCGGCGATCCTCCTGGAGGTCATATTCCCGACGATGAGCTCGTCGGCGTATACATGCGGCAGGCGATTCGACATGAGGTATGCCAGGGCCATGGCCCGACGCACGAGCGGATGCTCACAGCGCGCTGCACGACCCTCCGGCGACCGCCTGAATTCGGTGAGCAGGCCGGGCCTTTCCAGGCAGATCGAATACGTAGTCGCAAGGAGTTCGCCCCTTATCCTTGATATTCGCTCGGAAGGAGTGGACAGATCCTCTATGACGTCACGTGTTGCCAGCGACACGGCTCCCCCTCACATCACTTACATGACGATTGCACACTATTCTATCAAATCCCGGATTGGTGAAAATGAAGAAACGAAGTAATCTCGCCGCATTTTATTTGAACTACGGTAAGGGCTCTCTCTATGGTCACCCCGCCGGTATTAGGGTTAAGCTAGCGGTACGACGAGAAAGGGGGGCTGCCATGAAGAAAGCACTCGTGACGGGAGCGGCGGGATTCATCGGTTCAAATATCGTTCGTGTGCTGCTCGAAGACGGTATGGACGTGCGAGCGATGATACTGCCCGGAGAGGACACCCGAAACCTCAAGGGTCTCGACATCGAGCGGGTCGACGGAAACGTCCTGGATACGGACAGCCTCGACAAGGCACTCACGGGCTGCGATACACTTTTTCATCTGGCGGCGATATTCTCCATATGGGCCAGGGACCGCGGTATCTTCTATCACGTCAATCTCCAGGGCGCTCGCAACATGCTTTGGTCTGCCAGGAACGCCGATCTCGAGAAGGTGGTGTTCACCAGCTCGATCGCCGGGCTCGGCATAGCTCCCGGCAAAGAGCTCGCCGACGAGACAACCCCATTCAACCAGTGGGGCCAGAGCGACTACGTGGTGACCAAGTACTTCTCCCAGCAGGAGGCTCTTACTTTCGCCAGGAAAGGGGATTTGCCGCTTGTGGTTGTGAACCCGTGCTTTCCGTACGGAGAGGGCGATGTGGCACCGACCCCCACCGGCAAGATAATGCTCGACACCGCCAACGGGCTGCAGCTGCTCGTCTTTGAGGGCGGCCTCAACATAGTCGATGTCCGTGACGTCGCAAGGGGTCACCTGCTTGCCGCCAAACACGGCGAGGTCGGCGAGATGTACATCCTCGGAAACAAAAACCTGAGCATCCGGGAGTACCTCGAGATGATAGCCAGGCTCGCGGGTCTCGAGATAGGTTTTATCCCGCTGCCCGTCGGCATGGCGAAAGTAGCCGGCTGGATGTTCGTGAAGATCGCCGATGCCACTGGAAAGCCCCCGCTGACTACCGCGAAGGAGGTCTCATACTCCTCGCAGCACCTCTTCTTCGATATCTCGAAAGCAAGGCAGAAGCTCGGCTATGAGCCGTCTTCCGTGGAGGATTCCATCCTTCGGGCTCTTAACTGGTACAGGGCCGAGGGGTATATACCCGCCAAAGGACCGCTTCCCGCGATCTCCAAGCGCCTGGGTAAGCTCTTTTACAGGGGTTGAGAGACGCTTCCGGCGTGGGTGACCAACTAAGCCCGGCCAGTTGATATATAAGGTATCAGGCGCTCGCCCGGGCGCGAAGCTTCTCGTCGTCGCGCCGTTGCTTTGAGAGCTCTATCGCCTTTTCGGAGTTAAGGCCGGGAGGCGCGAGGGCGCGGATCATCATATCGACGAACTCATCGGCGACGTTCTTGATGTCTTTGCGTTTCTCGCCGAGGATGTGTTCGGACGTTATGCTCATCACGGCTCCCATTGTCATCGATGTCACGAGCTCGATGTCGCACTCACGTATCATGCCTTTGCTCGCCATCAGCCTGAAACCTTCGGTCAACTGCGCGCGGGCGAGGCCCGCCAGCTCGCTGACCCTGGCCGTAAAATCCTCATCTCTGCCGATTCCCTCCCTGTAGACGATGTCGGTCAGTGCGGGGTGAGAGGCGTGATAGTGGAAGATGTCAAAGGCGTTCTGGCGCTGGGCTACGAGCGGATCGGTGCCGTTTCCGAGCGCCTTCTCGAGCCGTGCGTGGTTTTCGTCCAGTATCCTCGCGTAGCCGTCGAAGTAAGACTCGACGAGCTCGAGGAAGATGTCCTGCTTGGACTCGAAATACAGGTAAAAGGTGCCTCTGGCAATCCTGGCCTTGTCGTTTATCTCGGTGATAGATGCTTTGCGATAGCCTTTCTCGGCGAAGACGCTCACGGCTGCATTGAGTATCTGGGTTCTTCGTTGTTCTTTGGGTATCCGTTTTTTTCTCTGGGCCATGATTGTTCGTACCGCTTTCCAGAACCCGGGAGTGGTGCCCGGGGGTCTAACGTTTCAATCCCATACCGATGATAAACTGACAATAGCGTCTATTCAACTCCGCGCCTCGTCGACCGGGAAGACCGCACGCTTCTGGTGAAAAATGGCGACATGTGTTCGACAACGCGACCAGCTATATGTTGAGCCCGGCCCAGTATCCCTCGTGCACCGCCTCCAGCAATCGCCTGGAAGAGGAAGCATCGCCGACGGCGACATATGGGACGGACAACTTGTCGAGCTCTTCGCGGAGCCCATCCGCGGACCTTGCGCCCAGCGCGGTCACGATAGGCCCCGCCGGCTCGAGGCTTTGTTCGACCCCGCCTTTTTCGTAGTAGACCGCTCCGTCCTCGATGCGGGTGACCTTCGCGCCGAGGATGAGCGTGCCGCCGACCTCTTTGAGGCGCTTATGTAGCCAGTATCCGTGGGCCGTAAGGCTGAGGAGCGAAGGCGCCTCGCTCATTTCGAGCAGCGTCGGCTTTATCCCTCTCGCCGCAAGGTAATCGGCGGTTTCCATCCCGGTCGGCCCGGCACCGAGGATTAAGACCTTGCTCGCCAGCGTTACCCTGCCCAGTAACAGCTCACGGGCGTCCACAACGTTTTCGTGGTCTATGCCGGGAATGTCCGGTACCCAGGGGTCTGCGCCAGTCGCGAGAACAACGTAATCGGGGTTTCCTATCTGTACAGAATCCCCGGTGACGCTCTGCCCCAGGTGCACGGTAACGCCGCTTTTCTCGAGTTGCCGTTCGGCCCACTCGAGCCATCCCATATACACTTTTTTGGCAGGGGGCCTGCTTGCGGGCAGGAGCTGTCCCCCAAGTTCGGTCCCACGCTCGAAGAGCTCCACGGTGTGCGCTCGCGAGGAGGCACTCAGCGCGGCGCTGACCCCCGCCGGTCCACCGCCCACGACCCAGACGTGAAGTTTCGTCTCCGCCGGGCTGGATTCGGCTTTCTTTTCTTCACCGCATGCTGGGTTGATCGTACAGGTCACGGGTTTGAGCTCTAATGCGAGCCTCTCTATGCATCCCTGGTTGCAGGCGAGGCACCATATGATATCTTCGAACGCGTCCTTGCGAGCTTTAGTTAGGAAGTCCGGATCGGTCAGGTGTTGGCGCCCGAAGCTTATGAGGTCGGCGTCTTCGACTTCTATGGCCTCATCAGCCAACCTGGGGTCGTTGATACGTCCGACGCCTATGACCGGCACGCTTACCACCTGTTTGAGAGCGCGGGCCCTGAAGAGGTTGAAT
>DATCGY010000199.1:0-24605 GCA_036508635.1 Candidatus Anoxymicrobiaceae bacterium | reverse complement strand
GGGAGCGGCCCCTCGGTGAAAAGAACATCGGGGAAGTCAGCTTCGACACTCCCGGACAGCTCTACTACGAGGCCAGGACCTTCGGCTACACAGTGTCGCCTTTTATGCGAAAAGCTTTCAACCTCGGGATAAACCTGAAGCTCGAAGACGTGTTCATCTCGCGGAGGAACGGCATCGAGAAGTTCAACGTCACTCTCAAGGTCCCGGAGTCATGCTATCTGACCCTGGGCGCGAGCGGCGAGAACGTGAAGCCACTGGTCCTGCAGCAGGTCACGATACCCAGAGGAACTTCCACCGTATGTTTCAATTATCGGTACCTGAGGGATAAATACGGCAAGCTCTATTTGGTAACAGCCGACATTTTCGAGGTTACCAGGCGCGAATGGCAAATGCAGATGCCGGCCAACCTCCCAAGACATGCACCACCGAAGGTCGCATACCAGACATATCCGCTCGGGGTGGACGCGTCGACGATTGTAATAAGCAACACCAGGGATGAAAACGTGATGGTGTCCATGACCAAGTACATAATAGATCACAGCCCACCCGGTTTCCTTGTGAGGACAAGCGCTTTCCGAATCGAAGGAGACAGGCTGCACGCCGTCTACGTCGACGACATGGATTCCAGGAGAAAGATCACTGTCGACGCCGACGTGAACGCATCTTCATGGAAAAGCCCCAGGATCACTATCACCAAATAGCCGCCCTTTAGGACTAATTCGCCACCTGAAACCTTTGGCGAAACGCCGCTACCGGGGCTCTTTGATCTGGGCGAGGAACTGGATGTTGTTCTTGTTGGCCCTGAGGCCGTCGATGAGGATCTCGACGGCGGCGCCTGAGTCGGGAAGTCCGTGAAGGACTCGCCTGAGCTTCCAGACCTGCTGTGCTTCGGCGGGCTCGAGGATGAGTTCTTCCTTTCGGGTGCCTGACTTCTCGATCTCTATAGCAGGGAAGATCCGCTTGTCGGCGAGCTTCCTGTCGAGATGGATCTCCATGTTGCCGGTGCCCTTGAACTCCTCGAAGATGACCTCGTCCATCCTGCTGCCGGTGTCGACGAGGGCGGTCGCGATGATGGTGAGGCTGCCGCCGAACTCTATGTTCCTCGCGGCGCCGAAGAAGCGCTTGGGCGGGAACAATGCCGTGGAGTCGACACCACCTGAAAGTATACGGCCACTCGCAGGCGTGCTCAGGTTGTAGGCTCTCGCGAGTCGCGTGATCGAGTCGAGCAGTACGACTACGTCGCGGTTGTGCTCGACGAGGCGCTTGGCGCGCTCGAGCACGAGCTCTGAGACGGCGATATGGTTGTCGCTCGGCTGGTCGAACGTCGAGGAGATGACCTCGCCGGTGACGGACCTCTCCATGTCGGTTACCTCTTCGGGGCGCTCGTCGACGAGCAGGACCATGAGGTAGACCTCGGGGTTATTCTCGGTGATGCTGTTTGCGATCTGCTTGAGAACGGTGGTCTTGCCGGCCTTGGGGGGCGACACGATGAGACCGCGCTGGCCCTTGCCGACGGGGGCGATGAGGTCGATGATGCGGCTGGTGAGAGAGCCGGTGCGGGTCTCGAGCCTCAGCCTGTCGTTCGGATACAACGGGGTGAGCGATTCGAACTGCCGGCGCCTCTGGGCGATCTCGGGGTCGTCTCCGTTTACCGCCTCGATGCGCAGGAGCGCGTTGTATTTCTCGGAGTCTTTCGGAGGACGGATCTGGCCGCGGACCTCGTCTCCTCTTTTCAGGCGGAAGCGCCTGATCTGGGACATGGAAACGTAGATGTCTTTCTCGGATGGCAGGTATCCTGACGTGCGCAGGAACCCGTAGCCGTCAGACAGGATGTCGAGGATGCCGCTGCCAATGCCATCCTCTTCCTTCTTCTCCTCGGCAACCTCTTCCGGAGTTGGTACCTCCTGCAGGACAGGCTTGTCTTCGGAAATGACACCCGCCTCTGTGAGGATGGCATTGATGAGATCTTTCTTGCGCAACTTCTTGACCCCGTCTATCTCAAGGGCCAGGCCTATCTCCTGAAGTTCGGGGAGTAGCTTGGTCTCTAGGACGGCTCTGTCGACTGCTTCCATTTTTTCTTGTTACCTCCTTGATGAGCGCGCGCGTTCGCGCGCACCTGAAACAACCGGATATCGTTAAAGGTCTTTGATTTTTTCCCAATCAGCGAGGAACCGCTCAATCCCTATGTCGGTCAATGGATGGCGGGCCATCGCCTTGAAGACGTCGTAAGGTATCGTCGCTATGTGAGCGCCCGCGAGGGCGGAGCCTATTACATGCTGCGAATGGCGCAGGCTCGCCGAAATCACCTGGGTCTCCACGCCGTAGTACTCATATATCTCGACTATTTCGGCGAGGATTCTTAACCCGTCGTTCCCGATATCGTCGAGACGCCCCAGGAACGGGCTCACGAACGTCGCTCCCGCCGACGCCGCCAGCATCGCCTGGTTTGCAGAGAACACGAGGGTGCAGTTTGTCTTTATGCCCTCTTTCTTGAGGGCGCTTATCGCCTTGAGCCCCTCGGCGCACATCGGCACTTTGACGTTGACGTTCTCGGCTATCGCCGCAAGTTCTCGTGCTTCGGCTATCATGCCGGGAGCTTCCATCGACACGGCCTCGGCGCTGACGGGCCCGGAGACTATACCTGCGATCTCGGCGATGCACTCGCGGTAATTGCGATTCTCTTTGCACGCCAGGCTCGGATTGGTGGTGACCCCCTCCAGAACACCCCAATCGTTTATCTCCCTGATGTACGCAACGTTAGCCGTGTCTATGAACAGTCTCAATTCGCCTCCCAAAGCCCGGCTCGATCAGCCTGAATGGACTTTCCTCTCGATGTTCGCGTGATATTCAAGCGCCCTGTCGGCTACTTCCTGGACCGTTGAATCTTCATCACCAGGCAGGCCGGTGCCGGTAGACTCGGCAAAAACCCTGTTAATCGTAAAGTCGAGCACCGCCCCGATAGTCTGGTCCATGTTGTAGCATGGAAATACGGGGACATCCTGCTCGCCTGCGAGCGATAGTACGTACTCCTGGATCTTCCTTATGTTCTCGAAGTTGTCGAGGTAGCGCGAGAAAGGCCTCGTGCCCTCGGTCTCGACCTCTCTTATCTCGAAGTGGCTGCGGTGCTGACGCTCGTCGTCCACGGAGAGCACCATCTGCACTATAAACGCATCCTTGAAGAATTGAGGGTCGACTATGCCGGGCACTACATGCGCGCCCTCGATAATGAAGTTGGTGCGCTCGAGCACCGCCCGCGCGATAAGAGCCCTTATCCCCACCCAGACCATCGCGGCCTGCTCGAGGAAACCTACGATGACTTTATCCGTCGTCGGCGGAAGGGGTATGCGGAGTTTCTCGAAAGCGCTGAACGAAGAGTTGTAGAGGGCCGGCATGAGCTCCGGCGCGAACAGAGAGCGCATGACCTCGCGGATGATGTCGGTCGAGACCTGGCGTGTGATGCCGAGGCGAGCCGACAGCATGGTAGCGACGGTGGATTTGCCAACACCCGTCGCGCCTCCCATGAGGATGATTATCGGCTTGTGAATCGCGCCAACGGTCTGCCATTTCCGGTATATGTCGACGTACCTCGGCCCTACCTCCCGTTCGAGGATGCTCTCGGCCATCCTGCGCACGTGGTCCATCGTGACCATCGGATAACCCTCGTCGCGAAGCGCCTCGTGTATCTGCGATGCGATGTTGTAAGCGACGTCGGGAGGCAGCCCGGTGGCCATGATGGAAATAGCCATCAGACCCTTGGAGTAGGGCATGTGATTCTCTTCGTCAGTGATTATTATTTTTTGGAGTCGTTCGGGCATCGTTGCTTTTCCATGCACTCAGGACATTGCTTTTTCTGGGAATGGCTGCCGGGTAAATACCCTCGGGGGCCTAATACGATGTTCAGGAGTGATTACCTTCTGAGGAACCTTTCTTGAGCTATTTTTTTCAGTCGGTCGATCTCCTCCTCGAGATTACCCTCCAGGGCGACGGGAACGTTCTCGAGATAGACCAATTTCTTGTCCGTGCTCCTGGCATGGAGTGATACGGTATCCACTCCGGCCGCCTTTAATTCCGTGACCAGCACCTCCGCTTCGGAGGCATCTGACAGGTCCTCTTCGAGCCGGGCACGGTTCGCAAGGTTGGAGCTCTTTCCTACTACGACGGCGCCGTACTGCTTCTCGAGATGTTCAGACTGGCAGTCCACGCCTGCCTGTGGAGCCGTGCTGACCAGGTATACCTTGCGCCCATCTAAGTCACCAAGGGGTCGGGGTCTGAAAACGGTCTTGACGACCTGCACCTCGGGATTGATGGACAAGATGCCATCTATGAACTTGCGAAGCTTTTCGCTGGATACCTGGAAATCTTCACACATTGTAACGACAACAAGGTCGGAACGCAATAGCCTGTATGGACCAAGGTAACCAAGCATGTGATCAAGTGGTTGAACGGCTGACGCCACCAGTGCGACGGAGTCCACTGACACCGGTGGGATTGCGGACCCGCTCCCCTCGAATATTACTATGTCAGTGTCCTGGGAGCACGCGAGCATCGCTCCTTCCGAGACGTTTGAGTAGAACGGCTCACCCGCAAGGCCGCCCCCGCACCGTCGGCAACCTATCGTCACGATGTTCGCCATCATGGCGTCCTCGAAATGGTCGCTTGCGGCATGACGCCCCTGTTCGACCCTCGCCCTCAGAAACTCATCGGTTACCTCGGCCGGTTCTGACAGGACCTCGGGCTCGCGTGGGCCTCCCCTGCCCATGGTGCAGATGCATGGGCGTCGCCCGCTCGCGGCAAGGTGCCTCGCGACGTACCCCGCGAAAGCCGTCTTGCCCACGCGCTTGCCAAGGCCCCAGACACCTATCGAGGGTTTATCGCAGAGCTGGGGATGGCTCGGAGGGTCGAGGCGGAAATCGGCACCGGCGTACGCGACACCCCGTGCCAGTGACTCCGAGGCAAGGCGAAACCTCTCCTCGTAACCTACAACAGGTTCGTCCGAGAGGTCGAAGACCGTGTCCGCCTGGTGACGGTCGAGTGCGGCTCTCAGGTTTGCGACCTGTTCCGCGCCTGAGTAGACGGGAACGTCCCCGAAGGTGCCCGGACCGAGCTTCGCGAGTTTCTCCGTGCCACCGAGGAAGACCAGCGCGACGATGCGGCAACCGTGTGCGTCCTCGAGATAGCGGAGCGCGTCGCGGGTGACGTCCGGGTAGTGCTCACCGTCGATCAGCGCTATCGCGGCGGGCCTGGTGGTCTCACCGTCCTGCAACGTCTCCTCCTGAGTGGTCGTGGCCTTTGTTTTCGAGCAGATCTATTGTAGGCGGACGCCCCCACCGGTTCTGTTACTTTACCAGGCGGTCGGGATGGCCTTCCGGGTTGTGCGGCTTTTTTTCCCTGATGGTCGGGAAGCTCACAACATCAACGGTCTCGCCGAACGGATACTTCCTCTTGATGTTGCAGAGGTCCGGGTCTATCTCGATGATCCCGTAGCACGGTCTCGCGTAGCCTCGCACCCTCAGACTCGAGACGGTACCGGCGTTAGAGACGTAGAAGTCCTCGAAGCGCCAGGTGTGGGGCACGTGCTTGTGTCCCGAGAGCGCCAGGTCGACCCCTTGATTCACCATCAGCTCAAGGAAATCACCCGCGTCCTCGATGATGTTGCGCTCGCGTCCCGTGCCGGGAAGCGGCAGCAAATGGTGGTGCAGCGCGACTATCTTGAAATCGTTCGGTTCACTGAACTTCTCGACCATCCAGCGATAGTTCTGCCGGCCCAGCCTGCCCTCGTTGAGGTCGGGTTGGGACGAGTCGAGCGCCACCATCGTGATGCCGGGAAGGTGAACCGCACTGTTGCGCGAGCCGAACAGGTCCTCGAAATGGACGTAACCAACGTTACGCGAGTCGTGGTTGCCCGGTATCACCACCACGCGTTCGCATTTGAAGTTCTCGAGGTAAGCGCTCACCGCGCTATACTCCTGCCGGAACCCCTCGTTGGTGAGGTCGCCCGAGACGAGCACGATGTCGGGCTCGAGCTCGTTGATCTCAATGATCGCCCTGTTAAGCAGATTGGATACGAAGTGGTTCGAGCCAACGTGTATATCCGAGATGTGAGCGATGGTTATCTTTTTCTCAGGCCCGTATTCAGCCAATGTGATCCCTTCTGTCAATGACGTCCCAGTGCCCCTCGAGGGGAGGGAATCTCACGCGGGCCAGTCGCCGGTTATTGCGGACATGAGTTTCCACCCGGGGTCGAAATGAGGCCCGCCACCCGACGCGTTGCTCTCAGAAAAACCTTTCGCTCCGGAAGACGCAATGCCTGCCCCGAACGCGGCGTAAGGCACGGGCGACCCGTCGTGCGTGCGCGTGCTGATGAAGGTCGGGTGGTCGGGGCATATCAGGATTCGGAAATCACCGTCATGCATGCGCACGTGCTCGAGGACCGGGCCAACGACATCCGCATCAAAGCGCTCGAGCGCTTTTACTTTCTCGGTGACACTGCCTATGTGAGCGGCTTCATCCGGAGCCTCGACGTGGACGTAGATAAAGTCGCAATCCTCAAGTGCTTTTGCCGCAGCTTCGCCCTTTCCTCTGTAATTGGTGTCGAGGTAGCCTGTGATGCCCGGAACCGCAATCGATTGAAGGCCGGCGAGCCTGCCGAGCCCGCAAACCAGGTCCACCGCGCTTATCACGCCCCCATGCAGTCCATAGAGCTTACTAAAGGGCTCTAGGGTCATCCTGACGCCCTGCCCCCAGGGCCATATCACGTCCGCTGAAGCTCCTCCCGGGAGGTCGGCGAACAGTTCGCGGGACTTCCGCATGAGGTCGGTTATGCGCTTGGCGCCCTCTCCTTTCGGCATGTAAGGGTCGAGGGGCTTATCCGTGATGTCGTGAGGCGGCGTGCACTCCAGGTTGGCGTAATCCCCCTTCACCAACAGTATGTTCCTGTACGACTTCCCCTGGTAAAAGGCCGTCTCGTCATCCGCGAGCTTTGCCTCGAGCGCGCCGATCAGACGCCTCGCGTCCTCCTGGCTGATGTGCCCGGCGCTGTAGTCGAGCATCCGCTTGCCGTCTGTCGCCACCAGGTTGCACCTGAAGCAGGTCCAGCCCTCGGGGATATCGATGCCGAGATTCGCTGCTTCGATCGGACCGCGCCCGCCGTAATGCGTCGATGGGTCATACCCCAGGAGGGAGAGGTTCGCGACATCACTTCCGGGCGGCATCCCGGCGGGTACGGTATAGGCTAATCCCGTCGCGCCGGCGGCGGCGACAGCATCCATATTGGGGGTGGCTGCGGCTTCGAACGGGGTCTTGCCGTTCAGCTCTTCGAGCCGCTGGTCGGCGGCTCCGTCCGGAACCAGCACTGCGACTTTGAGGCCTGACAAACTCTACCTCCGGATGATAACCGGCACTGCGTCGTTGAAAAAGTCCTCTACTTGCGCGCCGCGTAGATGGCGTCGAGTATCGCCTCGGGAGTCGGCGAGAGAAGCGGCGGCTGGTTCGACTCCTTGACCGCCCGCTCGGGGTCTTTCAGGCCGTGTCCGGTTAGTATGCAGACCACGGTGAGACCCTTCGACACCAGGCCGGCGGCTCGCTCCTTTATGAGCCCCGCGACTGAAGCCGCTGAAGCGGGCTCTACAAAGATGCCCTCCGTGTCCGCCAGCAGGTGATACGCGTCGAGTATCTCGGCGTCGGTCACCATCTCAATCATGCCACCGGATTCATCGGCAGCCGTGAGGGCGCTTTGCCACGAAGCGGGGTTGCCGATCCTTATCGCCGTGGCGATCGTCTCGGGTTTATCGACGGGGTGACCAAGGACTATGGGCGCGGCGCCTTCCGCCTGGAACCCGAACATGCGCGGAAGCGCTTCAATAATGCCGGCGTCAGCGTACTCCCTGTAGCCTTTCCAGTAGGCGGTGATGTTGCCCGCGTTCCCGACCGGTATAGCGTGGATATCGGGTGCGCGACCCAGCACGTCGCATATCTCGAAAGCGCCGCTCTTCTGGCCTTCGATACGGTATGGATTGACGCTGTTGACGAGCACTATCGGGTTCTCGTCGGCTATCTGCCTCACGACGCGAAGCGCGTCGTCGAAGTTGCCGTCAACCGCAAGGACCTGCGCCCCGTGCATCAATGCCTGCGACAGCTTGCCGAGCGCGATGGCGCCACTAGGAATAAGCACTATGCACTTGAGCCCTGCCTTTGCGGCGTAGGCGGCCGCCGAAGCCGACGTGTTACCGGTGGACGCGCATATTACGGAGTCGGCCCCTTCCTCGAGCGCCTTGCTTATAGCCATGGTCATGCCACGGTCCTTGAAGGAGCCCGTAGGATTTACGCCCTCGTACTTGAGATAGACGTTGAGCTCGAGCCGCTCTGAGATGTTACGCGCGTGGATGAGCGGCGTATTTCCCTCGAGCAGTGTTACCACTGGCGTCTTTTCGGTGACCGGCATGTAGTCTCTATATTCTTCGATTACGCCGCGCCACCGGGGCCTGGCTTGTGGATTGGTTGTCATATCGTGACCCAACTTGTTGTTTTTCTGTCGACGACGCGCAAGGCGCTACGCCGATTCCACCCTTATGACGCTCGGAATCTCCTGGACCGAGTCGAGCTTCTCGAGGCCGTCTCGAGCAGCGCGGAAATTGCGCTCTTGAACCTCGTGGGTTATCAGCACGATCTGCGCTCTGTCTCCTATGCCCTTTTGCACAACGCTCTCAAGGCTTACCCGCTGTTCGCCGAAGACACCGGCTATCTGTGCGAGGACCCCCGGTCGGTCGAGGACTTTCAGCACCATGTAGTAGCGAGTCTTCGTGTCTTCTATGGGCAACACCCGACCTGGCCTGGACCAGTACGAGCGTCTCGTCACCGGAGGTCTTCCGAGGCTTCGCACTATGTTGACCACGTCACCGAGTATCGCGGTTGCGGTCGGCAACGACCCCGCGCCCTGCCCGTAGAACATGAGCTCTCCGACCGACTCGCCGATGACGAATATAGCGTTGAAGTTGCCGGATACGCTGGCCAGTGGGTGATCGAGCGGTATCATCGTGGGGTGAACTCGCGCCGAGATTCCACCGTTGGCGCGACTCGCGATGGCTAGCAGCTTGACGGCGTAGCCAAACTCGCGGGCATTCTCGATATCGTCAGGCCGCACTGCCTGTATTCCCTCGCGGTATACCTGGTCGGAAGTGACTCCGCACTTGAACGCGATCGAGCAAAGGATGGCGAGCTTGCTGGCGGCGTCGATGCCCGCCACGTCCGCGCTCGGGTCCGCCTCGGCGTATCCGAGCTTCTGTGCCTCGACCAGTGCATCGGAATAATCGCTTCCCTCGGCGCTCATCTGCGTGAGGATGTAGTTGGTCGTCCCGTTTACGATACCGAGCATCTTCTGCACGACGTCGCCGCCTAGTGACTCCTCCATCGGCCTTATCAATGGGATGCCTCCGCCTACAGCCGCCTCGAACTTGACCTGGGCTCCTGTGGCAGCCGCTGCTTCCATAAGCTCGCGGCCGTGATGTGCGACCAGCTCCTTGTTAGCCGTGGCGATCGACTTGCCGCGACCGAGCACCTCGAGCGCGTAAGTGCGCGCCGGCTCGAGGCCTCCCATGACTTCGATGTAGACGTCGATGCTCTCGTCTTCGAGCATCTCGCGAGAGTCTGTTGTCATGATGGATGCATCGACCTCGAACGGCCTCGGCTCGTCAACAGCTTTGACGAGTATGCGCGAGATTGAGAGCGCTCTGCCCGCGGACTCGGTAAGGGCATCGGCGTTCTTTGTCAGGACGTGATATACGCCCGAACCTATCGTGCCGCAACCCAGCAGCCCAATATTGACCTTGTCCTTAGAGTCGGCCATCCCCTTCTCCTCGATCATCTTTCGGATTGAGCTAATCATACTTCATTTGCGGTCGTTTTTGGCCCCCGACTCACCGTTGTGCGCCGCTCCAGTTCTCCAGCTCTGAGTCGGTATTGGTCGCGACCCGCGCTCCTCAGTTGGCCGACATACCAGTGCCGCGGTTCAAGCGGAGGAACTCCCTCCCTCGCGAGAAGCAGGAAGTGTGTTGTCATGAGCGGGGCGGAAACCCTGTGCTATACTTATCCGCGTCCTTCAAGGTCGAAAATCGCTGGGAATTCCACCCCCGGCGCTGATGTAAAAGTAGGAGAAAAATGGAAAATCCGGTGCTACAGGTCGCTCTTGATTTCGTGGACCTGGAGCGGGCTATCGAGGTGTGCCGCGAGGCCGTCGAGGGCGGCGTCGACTGGATAGAGGTAGGCACCCCACTCATCAAGAGCGAGGGCCTCAATGCCGTGCGAAAGATGCGGCAGGAATTCCCCAGCCACAAGATAATCGCCGACATGAAGACGATAGACGCCGGCCGCACCGAGGTAGAGACGGCGGCAAAGGCCGGGGCGAATATCATCGACGTGCTGGGGGCTTCCTCCGATGCGACGATAGCCGAGTGCGTTGACGCCGCGCACAACTACGGCGCCGAGATAGTGGTCGACATGATCGAGGTCGCCGACCCGGTCAGGCGCGCGATCGCGGCCGAGGCCGCCGGGGCAAACTACATCGCCGTGCACACTGCCATCGACGTTCAGATGACCGGCGGCGACCCGTTCGATATCCTGCGCCAGGTGTCAGAGGCGGTAGAGATACCGGTAGCCTGCGCGGGAGGGGTCAACAGCGAGACGGCGGCACAGGCGATAGCACACGGGGCTTCGATCGTCATAGTCGGCGGCGCCATTATCAAGTCATCCGATGCCAACGAGGCCGCGGGCGAGATAAAAGAAGCGATGATGACCGGCGTCGCAAAGAGCACGAAGCTCTACAAGCGGGTCGATGATACCAACATCCGCGAGGCGCTGGAGATGGTCTCGACCGCGAACATCTCCGACGCCATGCACCGCTTCGGTGACCTCCCCGGCCTCCGGCCGGTGGTCCCGGGGTTGAAGGTGGCCGGTCCGGTGGTGACGGTGCGAACGTATCCCGGCGACTGGGCCAAGCCGGTCGAAGCGATAGACGTTGCACGTCCCGGAGAGGTCATCATCATCGACGCGCTGGGGCAGGGTCCCGCCATGTGGGGAGAGCTTGCCACGCACTCGGCGATACAGCGCGGTATAGCCGGTGTAGTCTCGGAGGGCGCGGTTCGCGATACGCCAGAGATACGCGAGTTGAGGTTCCCGGTCTGGACACGCTTGATAATGCCTACCGCCGGAGAGCCCAAGGGCTTCGGCGAGATAAACGTTCCCATCAAGGTCGGCGGCATCCTCATCCACCCCGGAGACTGGGCCGTGGGTGACGACGACGGCGTGGTGATTCTCCCAAAGGCGCGAGCCGCGGAGTTCGCAAACCGGGCGATGGACGTCCTCGAAAAGGAGAACCGCCTCCGCGGAGAGATAAACCGCGGAAGCACCCTCAGCCAGGTCGCGTACCTGGAGAAGTGGGAAAAGACCAAGTAGTGGGAACCAGAACCATGCCTCCAGAAACAAGCGCCCAGAGACCACCTACACTTTTTCAGGCTATCTTCAGCGCCATAGACGCCGTGGCGCGCAGGGTGGTCGACTACATGCCACTCGGCAGAGGCATCCGCGGCGTCATGAGCTCCGCCGGTGACGACCTCATAAGCTGGGACCACGTCCGCGAGATAGCCGTCGCCTCCCTCGAGCTGCAAAAGCAGAAACCCGAGGCCATTCGCGCTGAAGCGGTCGAAGAGTACCAGCAGATGCTCCGCGACGCCCAGGGGCAGGTCGCCGGATATTCGGGCCTCGTCGCGTCCGGGCTTCCCCGGGAGGTCGAGGTCTTCACCCAGGAAGACTGGATCGACGCCAACATCGCCTCATTTCGCTTTCTGTTCAATCCTATTTCGGAGAAATACATCCGGATGCTCGAGGAGTTGGAGACCGAGCAGGCGGCTACCGCCGGCAGGAGAGCGAGGCGCGTCGCGCGGGCGGTTCTCTCGGTGCAGGTCGGCATAATAATGGGGTATATGGCGCGTAACGTACTCGGGCAATTCGACCTCTCGATCCCGGAGCCCGAGCGGGGCGGGCGCCTGTACGTGGTCGAATCCAACATCCGCAGGGTCGAGGAAGAGCTTGGCATAGACCCGCGCGAGTTCCGCCAGTGGATAACCCTCCACGAGGTGACACACTCGTTCGAATTCCACTGTAACGACTGGCTACGCGATTACCTCGCGGGCTCGATGCATGAGTACCTCGATACCATAGATTGGCGCGGTATCGCGCGACCGGATTTCTTCAAGAAGATGCGCGCCAACCGCGCCAGCGTACCTCGCGACGACGCCTTGCGGGCCGGCGGACTCATCAATATCATCTCCACCCCCGAGCAGAGGGCGGTGCTCGCACGTCTTCAGGCCGTGATGTCAGTCCTGGAGGGCTACTCCAACCACGTGATGGACGGGGTCGGAGAACAGCTCCTGCCGTCGTACGAGGTCATGAAGCAACGGTTCGACCGGCGCAGAGAATCAAAGAGTTCGGCGGAGAGGTTGTTCCAGCGACTCATCGGCATCAACCTCAAGCTGCAGCAGTACAAGGTCGGACAGGCGTTTGTCGACGCGGTGGTAGCACAGGCCGGAATCGATTACCTCAACAAAGTCTGGGACAAGGCCGAGAACATGCCGACCATGGAAGAGGTCAACAACCCCGCCTCCTGGGTCGCACGAATCAAGCTGCCACGCATCCACTGAGCTCGCGTAAGCCGTCCCCCGCGCCACCGCGTATCAAGATGGGCGAAAGCTGTTTATTATCGCATTGAACTGCGGAAGGTTCTTTTTGTAATCGCTTGCGAGTGAGTGACAGTCGATCCCATAGACCTTGCCTTGTCCCTGGACCACCACCTGAACCGTGTGAAGCTTCAATTTACTGTTTCCGCTCACGTAATCCCACGAGTAATCCCGTCGCGCCGCCACGCTGCTTCCGAGCGAATATGGCTGGAACTGCGCGGTCTGGTCGGTATTCGCGACGTCCGCGTTCAGGGAGGTGACGTCGACCGAATCGTAGCTTGTCTCGGTGATGGCGAACCGCGGCGGATACTGCCCGCCCGCGGACATGAAGCCCACGAGAGCTCCTCCCAGAGACTGCTGGTCCGCGGTCGCCCACCCGTTAGGGACATCGACCTTGAAGCGCCCCTGCGGGTCCGTATAGGTGGCCGATGTCGCGGCCTGGCCCTCGACGTTGATGGTGAAAACCTTGCTCGCGGCTCGTTTGCCGTTGACGTAGACCATGACGGTGTAGTCACCGCTGAGCCATCCCGATGGGGGCATCTCGAGGTAAAACGCGACGTTGCCGGTCCTGGTGAGAAACCGCCCGGCGGCACTATGCGCGATGGCGCCGAATTTGCCGTTGTAGCCTCCGATCTGCGATGCCCCGACGTACCACCTCGCGACCAGCACTGTGTCCTCGAACGCCCGCACCCTGGCGCAGCAGTAGACTCGCTTGGTGTCGCCGTCGAAGCTCGAGGTCTTTGAGGTTGGGCGCTGACGGTTGTCTATGCTCGAAGCGGTGGAAAGGGCGTACGCCCTCGGAGTTCCAAACCTTATCACTCCTGTAAAGAAAAGCACCGTCAGGGCCACGATCGCCGCCACGCACACCGCGATGATGACTATCGCGATCGCCTTGCGGTCGTCAGTCTGTTGCACCGGGTCTGGCCCGTATGGAGGAATGCCGTTCATGGTACCTCCGCCCCAAGTTCACGGCCGCTCCGGGCCTGGTACCCTGTTCCACCATTCCAGAACGAAGCCGCCCACAGGGGTATAGGAAAAACGGCTTACTGAGCCATTGTCGAGGCCTACTCTCCAGAAGCTCTCGAACCCGAGCTCGAGTGCGGCTACGAAGCAGATCTTTATGATGGCCAGGTGGCTGACAACGGCGACGCTCTTGTGGCCACCCGTCGCAACGCGCTCCAGCGCCGGAGTAAGCCGCTCGCGCACCGAGCTCATCGCGTCGCCGTCGGGGAACACGAAGCCGCCCGGATCGCGCTGCCACGATTCGACCATGTCCCCGCCAAACTTCCCCGTGACCTCGGGGACCGTGAGCCCATGCCACCGCCCGTAGTCGACGTCAGTAAAGCCTTCATCTTCTTCGACGCGCGCGTCAAGCGATCCGGCGATGATCGACGAGGTCTCTAATGCGCGTGGAACCGGGCTGGAGTGGATCACTGAGACGCCGGAATCCGCTAGCAGAGCGGCCGCTCCCGAAGCCTCCCGACGCCCCTCATCGTTGAGTGGAACATCGGTAAGTCCACGGAATCGTTTGTCCCTGTTCAGGTTGGTCTGGCCGTGGCGTACAAGGTAGACGTCAACGGGTTCTGACATACCACTTCCTGTTCGAGCACGCGGGGTCAATGGATAACCAAAACGTCGCCGGCGTTTTGCGGCCGCGGTGTCCCGCAACGACTCGACTACGTTGTGCGTACTTAACCTGAGACTCTATCGGCGCTCCTGCGGGATTCCTTGTAGCCTATGAGGGCAAAATATATCGCCCGGTCGTAGTAGAGCACGATCTTGTTGTTGAGCTCCAGCACCTGGTACATGTTCAGATTGGTCGTCATCAAGCCCATCTCGAGAAGATGGAGCCACAAATACCGTTTGAGAAGCACCAGGACCTGAACGACCTCCTCCATCTGGAAGCCCCTGTGATGCAGGTTCCCCCCGAACTTCTGGTACTTTTCTTTGATGTCGATCCCGGTTGGCGGTTGGAGCCATTCACACAAAGTGTTATACACGTCCATCGCCATGGCCATGCCATCTTCTTCGGAGAGCCTGTGAAGGCTGGGAACATAGTTGGATTCCTGCATGTCCCAGTACCATCTCTGGGCAACGTCGGTACCATTATCCTTGATTATCTCGATCAGCCGATTTTCAAGCACGTGTCCCCCAATCCGTTTGTTCGACTGTCAAATTATCAGCCTTCGAGCGAAGGCAAGTCAACAACCGCATCCAGTCCCGAGAGTGCCAAAGGTGACACGCTTCCACCAGCTACCATCTCGTGTCACTCAAGCCGTGCCGCGTGACTCCACCGCACATTCGGAGACCTCTCCGGCAACCACTTCGAGCGCGTGTGGGATCGCAGCCATTACCACGCCGAGACATTCTCGAGCGCCCTTCGGGCTTCCGGGAAGATTGATGATAAGCGTGCCGCCCCTCAGCCCGCATACCGCGCGGGATATCATCGCGTGAGGGGTCACTTTCAGGCTTTCGGCGCGCATAGCCTCGGCCATGCCGGGAACCTCTTTGTCTATGACCTCGAGCGTGGCCTCTGGCGTCACGTCCCTCGGCGAGAGACCGGTGCCTCCGGTCGTCACCACGAGGTTGATGCCCTCACCACACAGCTCGCAAAGCAGGGATTTGAGCAGTTCCGCGTCGTCAGGGATGATCTCGGTGCGTACAACCGTGATGCCGGCGGTCTCGAGCATCTCTCCGACCACGGCTCCGCTCTTGTCCTCGCGTTCGCCGGCAGCGCCCTTATCTGAGACAGTGACCACCGCGCCTCTAAAGCCCCCCCGTCCCTGTTCGTGCACCTCAGCCATATCAGCCTCTTTATCCGCTTGTTCGCTTTCCGCCACGAGCTTGGGTCTTGAGAAAAAAGATCTGACCCCGCTAATTCAAGACTTGAAAAAACAGATCTGACCCCAGGTTTTCGACCCCGGGTTTTCAAGGCAGGACATGGATCTCGTCGCCGATCTGGATTTTGCCGCCTTGTAGGACGCGGGCGAAAATGCCTTCTTTGGGCATGACGCAGTCGCCGGCCTGGTAGTAGATAGCGCAGCGGGTGTGGCACTCTTTGCCTATCTGGGTTATTTCGAGCAGCACGGTGTCGCCTACCTTGAGTTGAGTTCCTACGGGGAGTGAGACAAGCTCGATGCCCTGGGTCGTGAGGTTCTCGGCGAAGTCGCCAGGCCAGACGTCGAGACCCTCCACCCTCATCTTGTCGATGCTCTCTGTAGCGAGCAGGCTTAGCTGCCTGTGCCAGTCGCCCGCGTGCGCGTCCTCCTCGAGCCCGTGCTCTTCGATGGCCACGCAACTATTGACGTTGTGTTTCTTCTCTCCGGTTTTCTCGGATATGTTTACCGACACTACTCTCGGTGTCGCTTCGGACATCGCTTCCTCCGTGGCATCGCCGTCTCAGGAGCCGGGCTCCCACGTCCCGGACTTGCCCCCGGACTTGTAGATGACCCGCAACCGCGTGACCTCTATCCCACGGTCGACCGCCTTGCACATGTCGTAGATAGTCAATGCGGCGACCCCCGCCGCAGTTAGAGCCTCCATCTCGACCCCGGTCCTATCGGTCGCGCGCACGTGCGACTCGACGGTCACTGTCGACTGCTCCCGGTCCACCTCGAACTGGATGCCGATGGAGTCTATGCGGAGAGGGTGGCACAACGGGATGAGCTCCGGTGTACGCTTGGCTGCCATTATCCCCGCGAGCCTTGCGGTCGAGAAGACATCGCCTTTGGGAACGGCCCCTTCCGTTACCAGGCCGAGCGTTTCGGGCTTCATCGTGACTACGGCCGCGGCACGGGCCTCGCGGGCGGTGACCTTATTTTCGCCGACGTCGACCATACTGGCGGCGCCCGACTCGTCGAGGTGGGAAAGCCCGGGCTCCTGTCTTTCCACCATCCAGGTCAACCCCCTATTCTCGACATGTGGTCGCCGGCCCTCGCTCGCGAGCCAGCCGCCGGTTTGTGGTCTCCCTCGGCGCGCTTTCGCGCGAGCTGCCTTTCTATTATGTCACGAAGGCGCTCCGGGCTCGCGCCCTCCCTTATGTCGCGCTTCACGCTGTACCCGTTGTTGTCAAACAGGCACGTGCGCATCTTACCGTCGGAAGTTATTCTCAGCCTGTTGCAGGAAGCGCAGAAGTGGCATGACACCGGCGAGATGAAGCCCACCGTGCCGGCGGCCCCGGGTAGCCTATAGTAGCTCGCGGGACCCCATCCCTCGGGAGATTCCATCTCCCGCAGCTTGCCCAGCCCCGCCAGGCGCTCCTTTATCTCGTCGGTCGATACGTACCACTTGCCCGGATCGTCGAAGTAAGGCATGTACTCGATGAACCTCACGTGAACCGGCAGTTCGAGCGAGAGCCTGCCGAACGGGATGGGGTCATCGTTCAAACCCCTGAGCACGACGACGTTTACCTTGACCGGCTCGAGCCCGGCGTCGATCGCCGCGTGAAGTCCCCGCATGGCGTCATCGACACTGCCCACCCTCGTGATGTTCCGGTACGTCTCCGGGTCCAGGGTATCTATGCTTACGTTCGCGCGAGCAAGGCCGGCCTCCTTGAGATCGGCGGCATAACGGTCTAGGAGCACTCCGTTCGTCGTGAGCGACACTTTCAACTCCGGGTCGATACGAGAGAGCTTCCTTACGAATTCCACGGCGCCCTTTCGAACCAGCGGCTCGCCGCCCGTGACCCTGACACGCTTTATTCCGGCCTGGTTCGCCGCCCTGGTGAACAGCTCGAGTTCCTCGTAGGACAGGATCTCGTCATGTGGCAGGCTCTTGACCCCATCCGCGGGCATGCAATATACACATCGAAGGTTGCACCTGTCGGTGATGGATATCCTCAGGTAATCGATTACCGGCGCGTCCGTGGGCATCGGGTCGGGGTTCTTGTTTTGGGTTTCAGCCATCTATATTGGGTCCTTCAATTGTACTTCGTTGCCGGCGAGCGACAGGTCGTAACCGCCCAGGGCTTCGACCTCGCGGCGATAATCGGCGTCCGTGAGGACTTTCAGCAGCGCTTCGTAAGCGCGCGTCCGCGAGAACGACCGCAAGACAAGCAGGTCGAAACGCTCGTCGGCGAGCGGAATGAACTCCAGTTTCAGCGCCCTGGCCGCCGCGAGTACGCCGAGCCCGGCGTCGGCGGTGCCGCCGGCGACGGCTGCCGCAACCGCGGTGTGCGTGAACATCTCGCGCTCGTACCCGGTCACGTCAGCCGGGTCAAGCCCCTCCGACTTGAGCTTGAAGTCGAGCAACAATCGCGTGCCCGAGCCTCTCTGCCTGTTCACGTAGAGGACATCGTCGCGCGACAGGTCCTCGATGCCCCCGATGCCCTTTGGGTTGCCCGGAGGGACCATCAACCCCTGGGAGCGCAACCCCAGCGTGATGAGGAGTACATCGTCCGGCTCGATCTGTTTCAGTATATAGGAGACGTTGAACTCACCTGTTTCCTGGTCGAGCAGGTGCGTGCCCGCGATGTGCGCCTGCCCCTGCTTTATCGCCATTATCCCGCCCATGCTGCCGACGTTCGCCGAGGCAAGGCTGAGGAGCGGGTCCTCCTGCCTTATGCGGCTCGCCATCAGGTCGAGCGATACGTCATGGCTTCCTATTGCGAGGATTGTGCCCTCGATATTGGACTCGGCATCCTGGAGGATGACCCGGACCCGCTCCCACCGGCCGATCCCCTCGCTCCGGGCGGGCACCTGCACGACGCCATCGGAACGCACCAGCGACATCGATACCCCGGAACCGCGCGGCAGGGGAACCGCCACCACCTCATCGTTGACGCGCCCAAGCTTTACCTGCACGAACTCGTCGAATCCTGGTGTCGAGAAGATCTTGCGAGCAAGCTTCGCTTCGATTGTGCCCGACGGGCGGCGCGGCAGGCCGGAGAGCTCCACGATGAGCGGCCCCAGGAACTCCTGGGCGCCCCTGTAGTTGGCGACCGGAAAACCGGGCAGGCCGATCACCGGCTTACCTCTTGCCGCCCCAAGGACGACCGGCTTTCCCGGACGCATCGCGACGCCGTGTACCGCTACGGTCCCGAGCTCCTCGATGACCGCGCGCGTGAAGTCCTCGCGCCCCGCCGAGGTGCCGGCGTTTATCACCACGACGTCCGCGGTCTCGAGCACGGACTCCACGGTACCCCGGATCAGCTCGTAATCGTCGATGACGAGGTCGTGGCGCACTGGCTCGGCGCCACACGAAGACGCGAAAGCGGCGAGCGTCCAGGAGTTGCTCTCCATTATTTTTCCCGGAGCAAGTTGCGCCGGATCTTCGACGAGCTCGGTGCCGGTCGGTATCACGGCGACCACAGGCCTGCGCGTCACCGGCACCTCCATATACCCCGCGTTCAGCAGCGCCCCGATATCCACCGGCCTGATGCGATGGCCGCGAGGCAATACGAGCTCGGTCTGTACTATGTCCTCGCCGAGAGGCCTGACATGCTGCCACGGGGCGGCGGGTTTTATGATCTCGTAAGCGCCCTCGGAGACCTCGTTCAGTTCCTCGACCATTATGACCGCGTCAAACCCTTCGGGCAGCGGCTCTCCCGTGTCGATGAGCTCTATGTCGGTACCGAGGCGAAGTGTCACCGGGGATATCTCCGACGCACCGTAAGTGGCCTCGGCACAGACCGCTACGCCGTCCATCGCGGAGGAGTGGAACGGTGGGGACGAAACGCGTGCGAACAGTGGCTCAGCCGTCACCATGCCCAGCGCGTTTCCCGTAGCCACCATCGCAGTCGGCAAAGGAAACTGAACGCCCTCTTTACGACATAGCTCCAGCCATCGCTCCAGCGCCTCACCCAGCGGCACGTTATCCAGATAAATATTGCGTTCCATCCACTACTCTCTGTCTCTTTTCTCCCCCCTCGAGGGAAGGGATCTTATCTTCTTGAGCCCGGTCTCTTTTATCTTTCTTCTTGAGCCGGGTCTCTCCAGGCCCGGGTCAGGATTTTCTCCGTCGCCTATTCCAGAAGTTCTACTACCACGCTCTGGCCTTGCTCGAGGCCTTCTACGCCAATGGGAACCCTTACCTGGCCGCGGGCCCTGGCCAGTGTTCCGATCAGGTTTGATTTGCCGAGAACGGGGGAAGCGATAAGCTCGTCACCGTCGAGATCCAGGGATACGGGCACGAGCTCCAACCTCCCGGCCGCCGATGATACCGAACGGTCCATCAGGGCCTCGACCTTGCGCGGGATGCCTGTTCCGGGCCCCGGCGCCTCTCCCTTGAGCTTGCGCAGGAGCGGAACCATGAGCTCCCTGAAGACCGCCAGCGCCGAAGCGGGATTGCCCGGAAACCCGAGCGCCGGCTTGCCGTCGCATACAGCTATGAGCGTTGGCTTACCGGGCTTGAGATATATCCCGTGGGCCAGGACCCCCGGTTCCCCCATGGCCGCGAGCACGTTGGCGGTCATGTCGCGCACTCCGGCTGAGCTGCCCCCGCTTACTATCACCACGTCGCATTCGCTCAAAGCCTGCGCCGAAATCGCGAGCATTCGGTCGAAGTCGTCCCCTATGATGCCGTAAGCGCGGGCCTCGCATCCAGTCTGCCTGACGGCTGCGACCAGGGCCGCCGAGTTTATATCCCGGACCTGGCCCGGCCCCGGCACCTGGTCGGGGGGCACTATCTCGTCGCCGGTGGATATCACGCCCACTAAGGGGACGCGAAATACGTCGACCCGGTCAATCCCCAACCCCGCAAGCGCACCGATCTGCGGGGGCCCGAGCACGAGCCCCTTCTCAAAGAGAAGCGAGCCGCGTGCCACGTCCTCATCGGGGCGGAGCACGTTATCTCCGGGAGCCACGCCCTTCACCAGCTCGACGGTGTTTCCGGAGAGCTCGGTGTTCTCGACCATCACGACAGCGTCCGCCCCCGCGGGTATGACGCCACCCGTAGAGATCCGGACCGCCTGGCCTCGAGCGACCCGCACGTCGGCGAGGCTGCCCATCAGGACCTCGCCGACGACCTCCAGGTATGCCGGCAGGCCCTCGCCGGCCCCGAATGTGTCGGCTGCCCGGACCGCGTAGCCATCCATGGTCGATCGTTCGAACCCCGGAAGGTCCTCGGGAGCGACAACGTCACGGGCGAGCACCCGCCCGAGCGCCCCATCGGAAGAAACGGTCTCGACTTCGCCGCCGGTATCGGGCAGCGACCCGAGGAGCAGCTCCACAGCTTGCGGCAGGTGTATGAGTCTCAAGAAATCATCGGCCAATTCCGGCTCCCGGGTACGTTTCATAACCTCGTGTTAATTGTATTATTTCGGTCCCTCAACCTCATTGATATCGCGCACCAGTCGAGCATCGTCGTCGATAACCACCACGGCCACAGCCTTGAACCGGGCTCCGAAACTAGCTCCGGTCTCGATACCAAGCTCCACGGCTGAACGCCACGTGATGATCGCCGCCAGCTCGAAAGGACAGGCGAGCGTTACCCTGGCAATCGGCCCTCGCATCTCGATGCCTGTCACCGTACCGGTGAAGGAATTCCTCGAGCTGGCTGGCGACTCGATTTCCGCGACCGGCACCAGCGTCACGTCCTCCGGCCGGATGCCGAGCGTTACACGCTCGCCGGGCTTACGGTCTGTCATGACCTCAATCGACCCGCCGTCCACCGCGACGCGAGCGATTCCCTCGCTTGATTCCCGGATCTCACCCCGGAAGATATTCTCGACACCCATGAATCGCGCGACGAACTCCGTCTCGGGCTCATGGAATATCTCCCTGGCCAGGCCCTCCTGTGCGATCTTTCCGTTGTCCATTACCAGGATGCGGTCACCCATCCGTGCGGCTTCCCCCTGGTCGTGAGTGACGAAGATCGCCGATATACCCTGTTCGCGTAGCATGGTTTTCGTATCATCCTGCAGCAAGTGACGCGTGGGCGGGTCGAGGTTCGCGAACGGCTCGTCGAGCATCAACACCTCGGGTTCGATCACGAGCGCCCTCGCGACGGCGATCCTCTGCGCTTCACCACCCGAGAGGGTCGATACGTCCTGGCTGGCAAGATCGCCCAGTCCAACGGCGTCGAGAATGTCCCTGACTCGTTGCGCGCGTTCGGCGACCGGGACCTTGCGCACCTTCAGCCCGTAGCCCACGTTGTCTTCCACCGAACCGCGGAAGAGAAGCGGGTCCTGGAACACCATCGCCATGCGGCGCGAGACATCCAGGCTCCGGTTCCCCGGGCCACCCCGTACGGGCTCTCCATGAAAAAGGATCGTGCCCGCTGTCGGCGATTCGAGGAGGTTCAGCAGGCGCAGAAGCACGCTCTTGCCGCAACCGCTCGGGCCGAGCACCGAAAGGGTCTCGCCGGACCTGACCTCAAAGCGCTCGATATCCAGCACCGTCCTGCCCGCATAGTCCTTTCTCAATCCCCCAGCCTCCAGGACCGGTTCGCTCGCCTCAGTCAATGTACCCGGTCACCCTCTTCCCGATCTCACTCGCGCCTTTCCCCGCCTGCAACCGTGTCAGAAAGACATTGACCAGGATGGAAATAGCGATGAGGACCAACCCGAGCAGCGCGGCCGACGTGAATGCGCCCTGGCGTGTCTGCTTGACGATTAGAGTCGTGATGGTATCCGTCTTGCCGGTGATAGCGCCACCGACGATAGTGACCGCGCCGACCTCGGCGATAACGCGCCCGAAGCCGGCGATGACCGATGCGACCATTCCCTCGCGCGCCTGGCGTATCTTGACGATGGTCGCCTGGGTCCGCGTGGCGCCCAGGCTCATCGCCTGCATGGCCAACCTGGGGTCGACCTCCGAGAGAGACGCGTGCGTAAAACCGGCGATTATCGGTGTCGCCAGGATAACCTGCACGATCACCATCGCCGGGACCGTGTATACGAGCCCGACGCTGCCAAGAGGCCCTGTCCTTATGATTACGAGAAACGTATAAAGGCCGACTACGACCGGAGGTAGGCCCATGAACGCGTGGACAATAGTGAGAATGGTTTTTCGTCCCGGGAATTCGACCTCCGAGAGCAAGGCGCCCAGTGGAATGCCTATGACAGCGCTGATCAGAGCCGCCGATCCCGAAACCGCCAGCGAGAGCCACAGCGCATGGAAGAACTGTGAGGCCGTGCTCATCGCGCCTTCCTTTTACGCACCTTGCCCTCCTTGACCGGACGAGAAGTCAGCACGGCTCGTCAGTTCTGTTCCCTGGCATTTCCCATCCCACTGCTCTGGCCCGTGGCGTTTGGATGAAAGAGAACAACCCCGGCTTTCTTGTAAGAAGCGATCATGTCCTGACCCTGTTCGCTCGTCAGAAACAGAACGAGATCAGAAGCATCCTTTGTGTTCAGCTTGACACCCTTATGTTTGGCGGGGTTGACGACGATCACCCCATACTGGTTGTATAGCGTCTTGTCTCCCTCGACGAGAATGATCAGTTGGAGATTCCCGCGCCGGGTCACGTACGTCGCGCGGTCGCTCAACGTATACGCCTGCTTCTCATTGGCCACCGTCAGGGTCTCGCCCATTCCCTGACCGGACTGGATATACCACGGCTGTCCTTTGGGGTCGATGCCGGCGTCCTTCCAGATAGCCATCTCGGCCTTGTTCGTACCGGAGTCGTCCCCTCTGCTGACGAAGACGGCTTTCCCCGCGGCGCCGGCAGCCGCGATTCCATGGAATGCTTGCACCGCCGACTTTTCACCCTTGATGCCGGCAGGGTCGACCGATGGTCCGACTATGACGAAGTCGTTATACATCACCTGTACGCGCTCCAACCCGAAACCGCTCTTGACGAACTGCTCCTCCGCGGCCTTCGAGTGGACCATCAGGACATCGGCGTCTCCACTCTCTCCCATCTTGAGCGCCTCACCAGTGCCAACGGCGATGGTCTTTACGTTTACGTCGTACTTCTTCTCAAAAACCGGAAGCAGGTACTCGAGCAATCCGGAATCCTGCGTGCTCGTTGTAGTGCCGAGTACAAGCGTCGTCGGCTTACCCCGACCGCAGCCGGCGCCGAGAACGGCGGCGTACGCGGCAACCATAAGCACGACCAGTGCGATCATCAACATTCTCTTAGACAATCCGGCTCCTCAAGTTTCCGTTGCCTCGACGGCAACGCACGGAAGGATTTAAAGGATATCACTTTGCGCGATAATGCGACTGGAAGTGGTTCGTCCCCGGGCTGCTCTAAGCCTGACGGGGCTTCGCTTGGCCGGGACCCGCTCTCCCGGCGCCGCTGTCCGCGGATATCTGGAACCTGACGGGCCATGGCCTGAACGATACCAGGAACGCAACCACGCCCGTGATGATGAACAGGGCCAGCCAGGCGGTTCCGAACGACCTGAGGAGCTCGTGGGCGGCCTGGTTCAGCAGCGTCATAAACGGGAGCTTGAGCGGCAGGATGCCGTTGAAACGCACGTCCAGTATCGAGAAAGCGAGCTGTCCAAGGCACAAACACCCACACGCGATAACGGTCGAGATAACGCCGAGCTTCCAGTTGAAATGACGGCCGGAGGCAAAGACGACCACGATCCCGACCGCGAATCCTATCACCCAGCCAAATATCCATCGTCCGGAATGGCGCCACCACTCGAAGCCGGCGTACGCGCCGGCAAGGATTATCCCTGTCAGCAATGCGAAGAAGACGGCCTTGAAATACGACGGTTGGACCGTAACCGCGCCATCGTACTCCTCGGGATACTGCAGGGCGACAGGCTTGCGCGCGGCCCCCTTTTCTTTCTTTTCTTTTCTCAGCCGGCCCAGCCTCGGAGCGTACTCGTCCCGGATGGGAGAATCGTCCGGGGGCAGGACGCGCTCAGCCTCCGGTTGGGCGACCGTTTGCGCAACCGGCTCGACGGTCCGTGTAACGTCTTCGTCCGCGGACGCGGCGATGAGTGGTGCCGGTGCCACTCCTCTCGCTCTTCTCTTCGATTTG
>DATCGY010000198.1:0-5112 GCA_036508635.1 Candidatus Anoxymicrobiaceae bacterium | reverse complement strand
GCGGGCCTGGGCTTCGACGGCGAGGTGACCGAGCGCGCCAACAACATGCCTGAGGGGCTCTCCAAGGCGGTCGGCGGCATCGGCACGTACCTACTCAGCTTGGCCGTCACCTACGCGAGCTACAAAGAGAAGGACATCGAGCTTCACGTCGACGACGAGGTTTACAGGGTTCTCGCGACGACGTGCGTCATTGCGAACTGCAAGTTCTTCGGCGGCAAGATGTGCATCGCGCCCGACGCCATCTGCGACGACGGGCTGTTCGACATCGTCATACTCGGGGCGGGCTACGGCAAGCCGGCGATCGACGAGCCTCTGGGCACCCCGACCCCCCCCCTACTCGATCCTCGAGAAGGCGGTCGGCAAGATCAAGATGGCCAGGAACGTCCCCCGCGTCTACAAGGGGACCCACGTGCAGGACGAGTCCGTGATGGTGCTGCGCGGCAGCAGGGTCAAGGTGATCTCCGAGGACAGGCTGGTCCTCCAGGCCGACGGGGAGGTCATCGGCGAGGGTCCTTTCACCGCTGAGGTCATCAAAGGCGCCCTGGACATCATCGCCTGAAACGCAAAAAAGGGGTCAGACCACTTTATTGCGTTTGGTGATATCATCCCTCCATGGCACGCATCCTCCTGGTCGACGACGAGGAATCGATCATCGACTTCATCTCCTACAACCTGGAGAAGCACGGCCATGCGGTCGAAGTCGCTCGCGACGGGATGCAAGCGGCCGGGATGGCATCCTCCGGCAGCTATGACCTCGTGATACTCGACATCATGCTTCCCGACATCGACGGTTTCGAAGTCCTCAAGCGCTTGAGAACAGGGAGCGATGTCCCTGTGCTGATGCTCTCCGCGCTTGATACCGTTCCTGACAAAGTCCTCGGGCTCGAGCTTGGCGCCGATGACTACCTCGCGAAGCCCTTCAGTGTGAGGGAACTTCAAGCAAGGGTGAAGGCCCTGTTGAGGCGCGCAGCACCGACGTCGCGGGAGCAAGCACTCCATAGCGGGCCTTTGAGGCTTGACGTCAACCGGCACAGGTGCGAGGTCGATGGTCACGCGGTCGAGCTGACCAGCAAGGAGTTCGAGCTCCTGCACTACCTGATGCTCAACCAGGGCATCGCACTATCGCGCGCGAGGGTCATGGAAGTGGTATGGGGCATCGACACGCCCGGTAGCGACCGAACGATCGACAGTCATGTCAAGACCCTGCGAAAGAAGCTGCGCGATGCCGGGCTTCGCGACCCGATCGAAACGCTGAGAGGGGTCGGCTATCGTTTCACAGATGAAGCGCACATCCAGGCGCCGCAAAGCCAACAGTGAGGCAGGCGGCAGGCCGGCATCCACGCGGATCCGTCCCTGGGGATTCAGTTGGAGGCTCCTGCTCGGCTTCATCCTGGTGATCTCGGTCACAGTGCTGTCTTTCAGTTTCCTCCTTCTGGGGAGGCTCGAGAGTTATCTCTTGCATGATATGGAGAACTCGCTTGCGAACCAGGCTATCATGGCACGCGGGCCTATCGAGTTCGCCCTGGCCCAGGCCCACGTCAACTCACTGTCATCTCTGGACGAAGCGGCGCGTAAGTCGCTCGAGCACCTGGCCGTGGGCCTTGGCTCGCAGACCTCGTGCCGCATTCTCTTCACCGACCGCAGCGGGAAGAGAGTGATCGATTCGGCGTACTGGACCAAGCCCGGTTCGCGCTTCGGCGGTTTTGAGGAGATGAGGGAAGCGCTCGCCACGGGCTACGGAGCTGACACCAGGCACGACTCCATCACTGGGAAGTTCACGATGTACGTGGCCTATCCCATCCATTCTCTCGATGGGCGCACCATCGGGATCATGCGCCTCTCGAAGGGCGTTGGATCTGTCTCGAGCCTGCTTGGAACAATACAGGGCAGGATAGCCCTGGCGGGACTGGTCGCGGCCGCCGTAGCCGCGGTTGTCAGCGTAGGCATGGCCTTCACGCTGGCAAGGCCACTCAGGAAGATACAGGATGCGGCCACCCGTTTCGGTAGAGGAGACCTCAGTGCGCGGTCGCAGCTCAAGGGTTCAAGCGAGATGGCGGAATTATCAAGGTCATTCGACAGGATGGCGGACAGGATAGAGAAGACGGTTGGGGAGTTGGCTGAGCTCGACGACATGAAGAGCCAGTTTGTTGCCAACGTGTCTCACGAGTTGAGGACTCCGCTCACGGCCATACGAGGGCTCGCGGAGACTCTCCTCGACGGTGCGCTTGACGACGAAGATGTCAATCGACGATTTGTGGGGGACATACTGAGCGAGTCTGAGCGTCTGCTACTGATGGTCAATAACGTCCTCAACCTGGCCAGGATAGAGGCCGGAGTCGAGGAGGTCCACCCCGAGCAGGTCGATGTGCTTACCCTGACAGCCACTATGGTCGATAGGATGGTCCCACTTGCCGAGCGGGCAGGCATCGAGCTTGTGCTCGCCGCGTCGAGCAGTAGCGCGGACGCTACGGTCGATGTCCTTCAAACGCAGCAGGCGCTCGCGAACGTCGTGGACAACGCCATCAAGTTCTCGCAGAAAGGGAGCGCCGTGCGAGTGTCTGTAAAGTCGAGCGAACGCCAGGAGTTGGCAGGCGCAACGATCATCGTGGAAGACTCCGGGCGCGGGATCGAACCGGTGGAGCTGGAGCGCGTGTTCGAGAGGTTCCACCGGACGGGCGGGGGCGAGCAGGGCGCTGGATTGGGGCTCGCGATCGCCCATCACGCGGTCGATTCATCGGGAGGCCACATCTCGCTCGAAAGCGAGCCCGGGAAAGGCACGACCGTGACCATCTGGCTGCCGGCCTGACTCCCGGGCCGGCCGGCTTACCTTTCACCGCGATTTCACAGTAGCTCCATCCCTACTCCTTCTTCAGGGTCGACAATCGAACCAGCGGAAGAAGGAGGAGCAATGTTCTTTGGAGATAGCGTACCCATTGTGCCACGGACGCACTGGCTGGCGTGGATATTGACATGGCTCGTGAACCTGGGTGTCTTCCTGGTGATCGCGGGAGCGGTGTTCTACATCGCGGGGGAATTCGACCGGTTCAAATCACCTCGCAACCTGGTCCCTTATGCAGCGATCACCGTGTCACTGGGGCTTGTCGTGGACGAAGCCTTCCTGCTGCTCGCCAATGCACTTATGCCGTCGTATGAGTTGCACCATACTTTCTATGGATTCCTGAGATCGGGCGGCTACGCTGTTTACCAGGAGTTCCATGGCTTCAGATTCCTTCTCATCCCCTCCCTGTTTACTTTCGTGCTGCTCGGGCTTGTGCAGGCCGTGCTCATCGGCAGGCTCCTTCACAACCGGATCGACACGGCAAAGGTCATCGTGATGTCGGCGATCGTAGCCTTTGTCACCCTTCCCACCTGGGCGGTCATCTACCTTCTGTCGAGACCCCCCAGGCCGTCCTGGTGAGCGAGACGGTCATCGGGATAAGCATGAACCGGGAGGAGGTTCGCGGATGGTCTTCTCGACGAAACAAGAGGCGAAGTTGCCGGTCGCAGCATGCATGGCTGTCGTTGTGCTTGCACTCCTGGCCCAGTGCGGTTGCATGCCGGAGGCTGGACGCGGTGCCGCCATAACAATGGGTAACCCCGACAATGGCATCTCAGGCAATGAACTGCAAGCGGCGTTGGCTGAGGCGAAAAACGCTGGCGCCGATTCCAGGCGGATGAAAGTGATCGAAGTAGCCCTCGCGGAACTGGGCAAGAAATATCGATGGGGTGGCACCGGGCCGGACACCTGGGACTGCAGCGGGCTAATGCAGCACGCATTTTCGAAGGTCGGGGTCAAGCTGCCCCGCGTGACCTACGATCAGGTGAAGTCCGGCAAGGCTGTCCGGGAAGAGAAGGCGGAAGCCGGCGACCTGCTCTTCTTCTACAACAACGGCCACGTCGGGATCTATCTCGGCGGAGGGCTTATGTTGAACGCGCATCTCGGCAGGGTCTGCGTTGAGAGGGTCGCGACCTACCGCCGGGTGATGTCCGCGGCCAGGCGGGTGCTCATGCCCCAGCCTCAAAGCGGCAAGGACTTCGATGTGGTCGCCATCCCCGCGAGCGCGTGGCAGGGCGTCGACGTCTACGACAATACAAAACCGCATTCCGAGCCGCTGAACTACCAGTACGGACAGAAGTGGCAGTGCGTCGAGCTGGTCCAGCGGCTGTACGCGGTGAAGTGGGGTTACCAGCCGATCTGGCCGGTCAAGTACGGGTGCCAGTTGTTCGACAAGGCACCGCAGGGGATCGAGCGGCATAGGAATGGCGACCGTTCGAGCAGCCCCGGGTGGGGAGACGCGATAGTCCTTCAGAACCGCTACAACTCTGAAGATATCGGCCATGTCGTCATCGTCGTCGGTTGCTCGGCGGGCAAGCTATATGTCTTCGAACAGAACGCCGGCACCAGAAGCATCATTGCCTATGACTAAGCGGCCCACAGAGTCGGCGACGCTGGCATCAAGTACGCGATCGGATGGCTGCACTCGCCTCGTAACAAAGGAGGCCCGAACGTCACATGGTGAGATCACTTCGAGCACAGACTGCCGCTCTGGCAATCATCGCGTCCCTGCTCTTTGTGATTTCCGGTTGCGGTCAAAACAATGTGCGAAGTGAAGTCGGTGCGAGCCACCCGCGTACCGCGTCGCAGTCGACACCTGCGAGGCAAAGCCGTCACCAGGTCGACAAAGTCCTGATACCTGCCGCCGAGTGGGGCGGCGTCGACGTCTATGACAACCGCGAGCCCCACTCTGAGCCAATGAACTACAAGTACGGGCAGAAATGGCAGTGCGTGGAGGTAGTACAGCGTCTCTACGCGCAGAAGTGGGGTTACGCTCCGGTCTGGCCGGTTGCATACGCTTACCAGATGTGGGCTGCGGCGCCGGAAGGGCTGGTGAAGCATCCCAATGGTGACATGAACAGCATCCCGGTCTGGGGTGATGCCATTGTCTTCGAAAAGTGCCGGGTTATTCGAGCTGCGGGCACGTCGCCATCGTTGTGGGTATGAAGCATGGACGGCTGTATCTCATCCAGCAGAACGGGCGTCCGGGGAGAGTCACCGTGACCTTCGATCGTCTCCACAGAATCGGGACTCTCGGAAGGCTCAAGCCTTTCGGC
>DATCGY010000197.1:0-3867 GCA_036508635.1 Candidatus Anoxymicrobiaceae bacterium | reverse complement strand
CATTTGAAGACGAAATCGAAAAATTCATCCGCAAGGGTAAAACCATCTCCTGGTTGAGCCTCTCGAGCGCGTTGGTGGTCCTTATCCGCATGGAGAAGTATCGGGACCCAAGAGACTGAGCATAAAGCAGACTTTTAATCCTGGTGTCGCCGGTTCGATTCCGGCCCTCGCCACCATCGATTCTAGGCTTGGTTCGTGCCGCAGTAGAGCACAAGCGCCATGTACTGGAACAGCCCGGGAGCGGGGGACTGAGCGCGGCCCGGTAATGACTACGGGTTGACGACCGCGCCCTCGAACAGGATCACCTTGCCCGCTTCGTCGGTGATGGCGAAAAAGAACGGGCGGTCTACCTTCATCGAGAAGTGATTGCCGGCAGGCATCGACGTGACCCCGACCTCCACGGAGGTCACGGCGGCGGCCTCGGTCCCCTCCTCGTTCACGTCCGCGTAGGTTTTCTGTTTCACCTGCTGGATGTAGGGTTTGTCGGGCGAGCCGGCTACCAGCATGTTGCTGAAGTCGGCCCGGTCGGTGAAGGCGACCCCCATCCCCATGGCGGTCAAGGTGTCCTTTAGGGCCTTCTCGTACTCGAGCTTGAAGCGCGGCATGGAAAGGTCGCCCTCCGACTCGCTGAACCGGGTCATCCACTGCGTCCAGTTCTCGGGTGTGAGGCTCTGGATGAAGTCCGTCAGGCCGGTGGAGGCGCTGGGCAGGAATATGTACATGCCGGTCTTGCCGGCGCCGTACGGGAGGAATATCGCCTGGAACTCCCCGTCCTCCATGTACTTGAACTTGCCGGTCTGCGACATCATGGGCACCTTCTTCGTCCCGCCGCTCGCGTGGAAGTCGCCGTCCCTGGTGCTGGACTTGTTGAACTGGCTTGTCCACTGGCCCTTGAAGTAGATGGCGTTCAGCAGGAACAGGATGGTCTGGGGGTCTATGGGCGGCTGGACGATCTTCTTTATCTTGCCTTTGGTCTTCTCGCTCACCCAGGCGTTGATGGTCTCAGTGGCGGAGGCGGAGTCGAAGTCCAGTGATTCCACCCGCGCCCTATAGAACTCCTTGTTCTTGGCCAGGAAAGCGGGACTGAACCGTATGCCCTGCCGGGCCCACAGGGAGTTAGCGATCTCGAGTGTCACCTTCGGGTCCAGCTGCCCGAGCCAGTCGGTCATGTCCTTGTTGGCCGCGTTCACTTCGTCGGCGCTCAGGCCCTGCAGCTCGAGGGTGTTCGACATCGTTGAAAGGGTGTCGCCGCCCGCCCCGTTCATGGTCATAGCGAGCGCTATCTCGAGGCTCGCCGGCGACAGGAAGACGTTCTTGCCGGCGTCCTCGCCCGCGACCTGGTTCATGAGCTTGAACGCGAGGCGATCGATGCTCTCTGGAAGGGGGCCCGAAACGACCTTCGCTTGCACCTCACTGTTGCCGACGCTCGTCCCGCCGGAGCCACCGCACCCGGCCAGCGAAACGATCGGGGGGACACACAGCAGGGCCACGAGAGCCGCAGCGACAAGTGCATGGCGTTTGCCGATTCCCTCTGGACTGCCGCCGCTCTGTATGAACCTGCGCACCATGACCCCCCACACTCCTTGGTCAATACGCTCCGTTATCCCCATCCCGGATATCCTGCCCATAGATTACCCGAATGCGCCTGCTGAACCATTGGACGCTCGATTCCCATCCGGGGATTGATCAGGCCGATGCTTTTCCTTGGTACGGCGCCCTCACCACTGTCGCCGGGAGATTCGACCAGAACACGTCGTCTCAACGGGCTGTAGATTCAGGTGACCACCACGAAGTGGGCACTCGGTCAATATCAAAAACCCAGCTCCAGGGCGGGTTTTGCACGCCAGGACGGGAGAGGAGGGTCAAAGGCATACCAAGGTATGCGTCCGACGTTCTCAGAGCGTTCTGGGGCCGAAAACCCCGGTTTTGTTGTGAGATCGGCATGTTGAGGACGTCACCAACATCAGGGTACCTTAAGAGCAATACCATGAGAGGCAGTAGAATATGCTAATAGTGGGCGAGGTCAACAATAAGAAGGTCAGTAACTCGTGGCATCCATTGAGAAACGAATAATTAAGCGGGAGGATGGCAAGGAGACTATCCGCTACTACATTCGGTACTACGAAGGGAGAGGCAAAAAGAGAAAACGAAAAACTCTCCCCGACGTTTTTACCAGAAAACACGATGCCGAGGTAGCACTAAGACGACTCTTGGCCCAACAAGCAGATGGTACATTTGGGCAACCACGTCAAGATAGTCCCTTTAAAGGAATTGCAGAAGAATGGCTTCCGAGGTTAAAACGACAGTAGCACTTCGAACATATGAGGATTATGAAAAAGTCGTTAGAATTCACCTTGTTCCATTCTTCGAAAACATGCCACTGAATCAAATCACGCAGGGGCAGTTGAATGATTTTATTTCCAGCAAGCACGAAGATTTCGCGCCACGAACTATCAACAAGATGATCTTTGTTATCAAAACGATATTTAGGAAAGTTGAAGATGAGGGGAAACTAAACGAGAACCCAGCCCGGCGACTGAGACGCAGAAAACAAGAGCAAAAAGAGATGGCTTTCTTAAACAGGGAAGAGATACGACTCCTCCTCGAAGCATCATCGCCAGAATACCGCCCCTTGTTTCATACAGCGATATTTACAGGAGCCAGAGAAGGGGAGTTACTTGGTCTTAAATGGTGTGATGTAGAACTTGAAGAGAAGGTGATATATATACGCCGGGCTTTTGACAGAGGTCATTATGGCCCACTGAAATCACCTTCAAGTAGAAGGGCTATAGTGATAACCCCAGAACTGGCCAAAGTAGTATCCGAGTATAAGCGATCTCTTGAGAAAAACGGTGATGAGGACCCAGTCTTCCAGAATAAGCAAGGAAAACCGATAAATAAATCAAACATGATTAGCCGTGAGTTCCATCCTGCTTTGGAACGGGCAGGTATTCGTCGCATCAGGTTTCACGATTTGCGTCATACGTACGGTGGAATTAATGCGTCCATGGGAGTCAATCCAAAGATCATTCAGAAACAAATGGGGCACTCATCTATCACTGTTACTATGGATATCTATGGCCATTTGATGCCTGAAGCCTATGAAGGTTTCGGCGAAAGCTTCGACTCGTTCACGCTCAAGAAGTAATTTGCCCTGCGGTTAGGCCAGAAGCCTCGGTATTTCGAAGCAACCCTAATAGGAGTGTGGACGAACTATAGACGAAATGATGAGTAATGGACTGCTTACATTAGTTTTGCTTGATACGCTTAAATGGCTTCATAATGCGGCTTAACGCTGGTGCGCCAGACAGGTCTCGAACCTGTGACCCCCGGATTAAAAGTCCGGTGCTCTGCCAACTGAGCTACTGGCGCACGTGCGAGGATTATTATAGCGAACAATAGCGCCGGAGCGGCGACGAGGAACTCAGCATCCTGCTTGCTTTACGGCCTGTGCCCCAGCACCCTCTTGAGCGCGTCCTGGTGGTGGACGTTGGTGATGGCGAGCACCCTGTCGTTCGGCTCCAGGATGGTGTCGGCCTTCGGGATCATCATGCCGTCGGAGCGGACCACCGTCACCACCAGGGTCTCGGGCGGGAGCTCCAGCTCGGCCAGGCTCTTGCCCAGTGCCTCGGAGTCGTCGGGGAGAGTTGTCTCGACCAGCCCGATGTCGGATGCCTGGAGCTTCATCACGGTGACCACCTCGTCCAGGGTGGTCTCCTCCTCGATTATCCTGGCTATGACGTCCGGGGTGCTGACCTCGACGTCCACCCCCCAGCTCCGGGTGAAGAGCCAGCGGTTCAAGGGGTTGTTCACCCGGGAGATAACCTTGGGCACGTCGTACTCGAACTTGGACAGGTAGGAGACCAC
>DATCGY010000196.1:0-17008 GCA_036508635.1 Candidatus Anoxymicrobiaceae bacterium | reverse complement strand
CCGGAAGGGTCGACCGGATCGACCCCGGGGTCATGGCGGATCTCAGGGCATGCGGGCTGTCTCACATAGTATCTGTTGCGGGCCTTCACGTCGGATCTGTCGCGCTCATAGTGCTGGGAGCTCTCGCGGCTGCGGGGGCGGGGCGCAAAAGCAGGTACATCTGTGCCTGCCTCGCCGCGCTGCTCGTCCTCGCGCTTTCGAACTTTAAGCCCTCTACCTTGCGGGCATCTATCATGGCGGCAATAGCGTTCGGCGGCGCCATGGCCGGGCAAGATTACGACCCACTGGCCGGGCTTTCCATCGTCGGGGTCATAATCGTTGCGCTGAACCCACGCTCGCTTTTCGACTCGACGTTCCAGTACTCCTTCGTCGCGGCTTGTGGAATAGTGCTTGCGGTCAGGGGCTTGAAAACGTCTGGTTTTCGCATGTTCATCGCTGTTTGTGCCGGCACACAACTGGCGATAATCCCGCTGATGCTCTTAAGGGGAGATGGAGTGCCGGTGACCGCAATCGCGGCTAACGCACTAGTAGTACCGTTGATAGGTCCACTGTTACTCTCCGGTTGGGGACTCGCGATCTTCGGTGAAGCCTTTGCGCCCGCTGCGACGGTGCTTGCCATACCGATACGGTTTGCATGCAGGTACGTGGTCGCCGTTGCTTCCTTTTTCTCGACGGTTCCAAAGGCGGGTGTATTTGGAGCGACCGCCGGAGTCCTTTCCGTCATTGTCTACCTGTATGCACTGGCAACGATAATCGCTCGCGCGCGTTCCGGTGGCGCCCTGTTCAAGCCGGCCATCGCGTGCATGGTGGCAGTGATGCTAGCCCTGGTACCGTGCACGCCTATTGCGGCGTTCTACTCAGTCAACCGCGTTACCGTGCTCGATGTTGGTGAGGGTGACGCCATACTAGTGCAGGACCGTTCGGGCGCCTCGGTGCTCGTTGATGGCGGACCCGACGGTCGACTCCTTATGAAGAAGCTCGAGGCGTTGAACGTGCGAAAGCTCGACGCCATCGTATCTTCACATCCGCACGCCGACCACGAAGCTGGTCTTATCACTGTTCTGCAGCAACTCCCGGTTGGACGGCTGATAGACCCCGGTTTGCCGAAGATGTCCGGATTGTATCGGACGATGGTCCAGGTTGCCGAGAGCAAAGGCGTCAAACGGACGGTAGCTCGTGAAGGCCAGGTGTTCAGGGTTTCATCGTCAACGGAGCTTTACGTACTGTATGCGCCACTCGACCTCGAGAGGATCCCTGAAGATGTAAACGATTGCTCCGTGGTTATCATGGCGCGCGTAGCGGGGATGCGCGCGCTGTTAAGTGGCGATATCGGCCCCGAGGCCGAGGACACCCTACTCGGCCGTCACCCGAACCTGGAGTGCGACCTCCTCAAGATTCCGCACCAGGGAGCTCGGGAGGCGGCCTCTGCCAGGTTCTACGAGGCATGCGACCCCGCCGTTGCCGCGATATCCGTGGGCCGGGATAATATGTACGGACACCCGGCCGGCGAGTGCCTCCAGCTTCTGGCCTCACGGGGTATCAGGGTCGCGCGAACAGATACCGACGGAGACATATCGCTGTCGGTTGACAATGGTAGAATTGGCCTCGTCAAAGCTGGGCGGTGAAAATGGCCAAGAAGCGAGTAGAAAGCGTCGAAGAACTCAAAAACATATATTTCCTCTACGGTGACGAAGAGCTGCTGGTTGAGAACGCACTGAAGCGCCTTCAGGACCTGCTCGCGTCACAGGTTGACGCTGATTTCAACATGGAGGTGTTGAACGCAGCCGAGGTTGGCGCCGAGCGTATAGTGGACTCTGCGGAGACGATCCCGCTGATGTCGTCACGCCGCCTGGTAATCGCACGCGATATCGACAAACTGCCCCGCAAGGGCCAGGAGATCATATCCGAGTATCTAGATCGCCCAAACCCGGCAACGACCCTGGTGATGGTCGCTCACGTTTCCGGGCCGGGAGAGTCGCGGGACGCCGGCACCCTGAAACGAATAGAGAGCGGAGCGCTCTTCAAGAAGGCGAAGGCATCGGGCGAAGTGCTCAAGTTCTCGCTATCCGGCCGCGGAAAGCAGCAGAAGTTCGAAGAGTGGATCACAGAGCAGTTCAGGAAGAGGGGCAAGAGGGTCGAGACGCCGGCCGGCGATCTTCTGCTCGAGAACGTCGGCTGCGAGTTGCGCGACCTGCAAGATGCTATAGAGCGAGTTTCGCTCTTCATTGCGGATCGCGAAATCGTCAGGGTTACTGACATTGCACAGGTCGTACTACCGGCCGCTGAGCAGGGGGTTTTCGAGCTCGTGGACGCGGTCGCTGACAGGAGACGCGACCTCTCGATATTCCTACTCAACAGGCTGATACGCCAGGGTGAGAGCCCTCAGAGGATATTCAACCTGCTACTACGGCAGTTCAGGCTCATTGCCAGGTGCAGGTCTCTGGCCGCTGGCCATGAGTACCCCGCCATCGCCGAGGAGCTCTCGATTCCGCTATTCCTGGTCGGGAAGTGCGTGCAGCAATCCAAGAGGTTTTCCGCGGAGAGGTTACGCTCTGCTTTCGGCGAGTTCAAGAGAGCGCAGGTCGAGATGCACTCCGCGAAATATCTTCCCGACGCCGACTACCATGGGCACGTTCTCGAGATGCTCATTGTAAATATCATCGCTTGAGAAATGCCTCATGGAAAGCCTTTGGGTGGGATAAAAAAACGCCCCATTTCGGGGCGCACGCAAAATCTGGCTCTAACTGACCATCGAGTTCAGGTCGCGCGCCATGCGCGATTTCTTGTTTGCGGCCTTGTTCTTGTGGATGACGCCCTTGGTCGCGGCCTTGTCGAGCTCACGAGAAGCCTCGTCGAACTTGTCCCTGGCTTCGTCGGCGTCACCTGACTGAATTGCTGTCTCGAATTTCTTTATCTTCGTCTTGAGCGCTGACATTACGGAGCGGTTGCGCTGGCGCTGCTCCTCGGACTTGTGCATCCTCTTGATCTGCGACTTTATATTGGGCATCTCGACTTCCTTCGGACCTCTGCTGACTTGAACAAACCGCAGCTCCAAGCCACGGCTCAAGGGATTGTAGCACAGGGGCCGGCTACTGTCGACACGAGTGACCTCCCTCGCTGGTATTGGGCCGCCCACCGCCACATCGACCGCCGGGAAAGATACGCGATGGTTGGCCTACAACAAATGCAGGCCGGTTGGAGTCTGCTATGATAGCGCGGGGAAACAGCTACGGAGGTGTTGGAGACTGGAAACCTCGAGCATTAGAAATTTTTGCATAATAGCACACATAGATCACGGTAAATCGACACTGGCCGACAGGATGCTGGAGCTCACAGGAGCGATAGAGCCGGGACAAGAAAAGCCACAGTTCCTCGATCGGATGGACCTGGAGCGGGAGCGGGGCATCACCATCAAGGCGCAGGCCGTAAGGCTCACGTACGATCTGGGCTCCCAGACCTACGAGCTCAACCTCATAGATACCCCGGGCCATGTCGATTTCACGTACGAGGTATCGAGGACGCTCGCGGCGTGCGAGGGCGCCATACTGCTGGTCGACGCCTCGCAGGGGGTAGAAGCCCAGACGATAGGCAACCTCCACCTCGCTGAAGAGAACGGCCTGACGCTGATACCCGTGGTCAACAAGATCGATCTGGGGTCAGCGGAGCCCGAGAGGGTCAGGGACGAGCTAGTTGAGATCCTGGGTGTCGAGCCGGAGGACGTTCTCTTCTGCTCCGCGAAAAGCGGCGCGGGCGTCGAGGCGCTCATGCACGCGATAGTTGAAAAGGTACCGCCTCCTTCAGCGGGACCGGACGGAGCCCTCAGGGCACTTGTATTCGATTCCAAGTATGACCAGTATCGCGGCGTGGTGACGCTTGTCAGGGTAGTTTCCGGCGAGCTTCGAACCGGCATGGAGATAAGCATGATGGCCTCCGGGGGGCGTGCGCAGGCCGAATCGTTGGGTTACCTGACCCCGGACATGGTGCCTGCGGACAAGCTCTCGACCGGTGAGGTCGGTTTTGTCGCCACGGGCATCAAGGAGGTGTCGGAACTACCGGTCGGGGATACGCTCACGACTTACCAGGAGAGTGCCTCGACGGCCCTGCCCGGCTACAGGGAACCAAAGCCGGTAGTCTTCGCGGGCCTGTTCCCGATAGAGAACAACGACTACCAGCAACTCCGAGAGGCGCTTTCGAAACTGCGGCTAAATGACGCGGCCTTCAACTTCGTTCCGGAGACTTCGCTGGCTCTTGGCTTCGGTTTCAGATGCGGGTTCCTCGGCCTGCTGCATATGGACGTGGTGCGTGAGAGGCTAGAGCGTGAATACGGGCTCGAATTAATAGTGACAGCGCCAAATGTCGTATACAGGGTGACCGACAAGGCTGGAAACGTCTGCATGGTGAACAACCCATCCGAGATGCCTCCCGCAAACGAGGTCGTGAGGGTCGAGGAGCCATACATCAGCCTACTGATAATCACACCCGGCGACATGGTCGGGCCTGTCATGGAGCTCTGCCAGCAGAGGAGGTGCATGTACCGCGATATGGTCTACCTCTCCACGAATAGGGTTGAGATCTCCTACCATATGCCTCTAGCGGAGCTTGTCTCAGGTTTCTACGATCAGTTGAAGAGCCGCTCGCGAGGGTACGCCTCCCTCGATTACGACCTCGAAGAGTTCCGGGTGGGACCACTGGTCAAGCTCGAGATAATGGTTCACGGAGAAGTGGTCGATGCTTTCTCGAGCATCGTGCCGAAAGATAGAGCGCAGGCCCGCGGCCGGGAGATCGCCGCGAAGCTGAAGTCAGTCATTCCCAGGCAGTTGTTCGAGCTTGCGATACAGGCATCAGTCGGGGGACGGATCATCGCCCGCGAGACGCTCCCGGCACGAAAAAAAGACGTGACCGCAAAATGTTACGGCGGGGACATCACTCGAAAGCGGAAGCTCTGGGAGAAGCAGAAGGCCGGGAAGAAGCGGATGAAAATGGTCGGAAAGGTGGAGCTGCCGCAGGAAGCGTTCGTCTCGATGATAAAGTCCGAGGACTCTGGCGGCTAGGGCAGTAGTCCGTGGTTAGCACTCACACGCATTGAGTGCTAAGATCATATGAACAAGATCATCGGAGGTTTGGATGATCGTACAGATAGATGAACGCAAGAAAAAGATACTGCAAGCGGTGGTACGGAGCTTCATCCTGACGGGAAAGCCGGTCGGTTCTGGTGCCGTGGCGGAATCGACTGGCCTCAAGGTGAGCAGTGCGACGATTCGTAACGAGATGGCGGTACTCGAGGATCTCGGGCTCCTGACCCAGCCACATACCTCGGCCGGCAGGGTGCCAACCGACATCGCATATCGATACTACGTCGACATGCTAACAGGGCAGGCGAAGCCGACGATGCGCGACGCCGAGGCTATTGAAAAGTTGTTCGACGCCCGGACCCGCGAGATCGAGGGCCTCATGCAGGAGGCGTCGTTACTGCTGTCACGGCTCACGCATACGACCGCCATGGTCTTTGCTCCGTTCAACACGGCGGACACCGTCAGGCACGTCGACCTGATCCGTCTGAGCGGATACCAGGTCATGGTCATCGTCATAACATCGAAAGGCCAGATCGGAAGGCGGCTGCTCACGCTCGACCACGAAGTCGGAAGCGATACCGTTGCACGTGCGGCGGCGCACCTTGAAAAAACCCTCTCCGGGCTGGCGCTCGACAGGATCAACACGCGGGAAGTTGCCGGGAAGGTACGGTTTGGCGAGGCGGGGCAGGAGCTTATGATGGACGCGCTCGACGCCATCGGTGATTACCTCGGAACCATCGACGACAGAGTGTTCATCGGCGGTACGGCCAATATCGTCCGCGAGATGGACATCGCGGGAACCGAGTGGGCGCAGGTCCTTCTCGAGGCGATGGAGAAACAGTATTTTATCCTAGACCTTCTCAAGGACCTCATGCGTGAAAAGAGACTGACCGTACGCATAGGCGAGGAGAACAGGCTCCGCGAGCTCCAGCGCTGTGCTTTCGTAGGCACCAGCTACCCGATAGGTTCCGGACTTCTCGGGTCGCTAGGGGTCGTGGGCCCGACTTGCATGGACTACGAGCGCACGATAAGCATGGTCGAGCTGATGGCCGAGAACCTTGGGCGCAGGTTCCTGCAGCCTAAGGACTGAGCGGGGGAACCTGGTGCACAACGACATCGATAGAGACCTCTACGAGATCCTGGGCGTCAACAAGCAGGCTTCACAGACCGACATCAAGACCGCATACAGGCAGAAGGCGCGCGAGTGCCATCCCGATGTGGCGCATGACGATCCCGACGGCGAGCACAAGTTCAAGGAGCTCAGCTTCGCGTACGAGATACTCTCCGATCCAGAGAAACGGCACGACTACGACTCCCATGGCCTCGACGGACTCAGGCGTGGGGCCGGGTTGGACTTTGACGGATTCTCCTCGATATCGGACCTATTCGACGTTTTCTTCGGTGGAGGATTCTCCGACCCGTTCGCGCGTCGCGGTCCGGGCTCGCGTGGAAAGGTCCGCGGCCGGGACATGGAGATGGTTATCGAAATCAAGCTCGCCGAAGTCGTCGACGGGATAGAGAAGGAGGTCGAGCTCGAAAGGCGCGCGACCTGTGACGAATGCTCAGGCACCGGGATGATGCCCGGCACTCATATGAGCACGTGCGAGGCCTGTAGGGGCACCGGGCAGGTGCGGACGTCAAGACGCAGCATTCTCGGGACGCTCGTCAGCGCGCAGACTTGTGGCGGTTGCGGTGGCGCTGGCCAGGTAATCACTGAACCGTGCAAGAAATGTGAAGGCACCTGCCTGATGACGATCTCCGAGAAGATACAGGTATCCATTCCACCAGGCGTCGAGCGTGGCGACCGACTTCGAGTCAGGGGCAAAGGAGAGGGCGGTATCCGGGGGGGAAGCACCGGAGATCTCTACGTCGCAATAGATATCCAGCCCCACCCCGACTTCCAGCGCAAGGGAACCGAGATTTACACTTCGGTGACGGTAGATTTTGTCGAAGCTGCCCTGGGGGTCGACATAGAGATGCGTTCCCTTGATGCGGATTTCACGCTGAAGGTGCCCGGCGGCACGCAGCCGGGCGAGGTCATCAGGATGAAGGGCAAAGGTCTGCCACCCAGGTACGGCGGGCGGAGGGGCAGCGTCCAGGTAAGCGTTGAGGTCAGCATTCCCAGGAAGCTTACCCAGCAGCAGAAGAAACTGCTCGAATCGTATCTCGAGACGCGAAAGGACAACATCCGCAAGTGATACGCAACGCGGCGCAGCTGGACAATGCCTGTGGAACGCCGGAGTTTCGCTGATGAGCAAGCCTCTGTTTTACGCCGAGGCCGGTGATATCAGCGTGCAGGAAGGTCTTGTTGTTCTGGCTGGTGGTGAAGCCCGCCACCTCTCGCGCTCCCTTCGCGCAAAACCCGGAGACGAGATACTCGTTTCAGACGGTGCGGGCAGAGTCTTCTCGGTCAGCCTGACGTTCGTCGGTCCCGAACTCGTTCAGGGAGCTATTATCGACTGGCACGCGCGCCCTCTGGAGATCCCAAGGCTCATAGTTTTCCAGGCCGTTGCAAGGACCTCCCGTATGGACGAGACGGTTGAGAGGGTCGCCGAAGCTGGCGTCTTCGAACTGATTCCGTTCGTAGCGCCGAGGTCGCCGGAGGGATCCGCCGAGAAAGTCCGACAGCGAGTGCCCCGCCTGAGCAAGATAGCGTACGAAGCCTCGAAAGTCGCACGGAGGCCGATGCCGCTTTCGGTTCGCGAGCCAGTTGAGTGGCCGCTCACCGAGAAGGTGCTCGCTGCTCAGGATCTAAACATACTCCTCTGGGAAGACGAGACCGTGGAAAGCCTCGCGAGCGTTCTTCCCGTAAACCCGACAGCCTCGATAGGCATGATACTCGGACCGGAAGGGGGTTTCGCCGAAGACGAAGCCGCCATGCTGGTCTCAGCCGGGGCCGTGACCGCGAGCCTGGGCGAGCTCGTCTTGCGGACTGAGAGCGCCGGCGCGTATGCCGCCATGCTGATCCGTTTCATATACGGGCTTCTCGAGCCTGGGAGCGGTCGGTGAGCCTCAGGACATACAGGGTCTCAACGCTTGGTTGCAGGGTGAACAGGGCCGATTCCATGGCGATCGAAAGAGATTTCGCGCTGCGCGGTTTCAGGAGAGCGGAGCCGGACGAGGTCCCCGATATATGGGTGGTCAATACGTGCGCGGTCACAGCGGAGGGGATGCGAAAGTCAAGGAAACTCGCGAGGCGTTGCGCTCGCAGTGGCGCGCATGTCATAGTAACCGGCTGTGGTGCTGACCTGGACCCGGACGTTTTCAATGTGCCTGGCGTCGAATCCATCGTGGCAAACGTTGATAAAGACAAAGTTGCTCGTCAGGCGAGCGAAGGCGATGCATCTCCCTCACCCACGGGAGGCGCAGTGTGCAAATGGACGCCCGAGGAGCTCGTTCGCGTACCGGTGAAGGTTCAGGAGGGCTGTAACCGGTACTGTACGTACTGCATAGTGCCGTACCTCAGGCCTCCTACGTCCAGCAGACAGATAGAATCGGTCGTTGAAGAGGTTCGTGAACTTGGCGCGCTCGGCGCGGGCGAGGTCATACTTTGCGGAATAGACCTCGGAAGCTACCGTGACCCCGTACGCGGGGAAGGCCTCGAGGCACTGGCCAGGTCGATTAGCGACGAGTGCGGTGGGATGTGGCTGAGACTCAGCTCTATTGAACTCTCAGATATAGGACCCGGACTGGCATCGGCAATGGCGGAAGGCGGGGCGTTGAGGCGCCATCTGCACGTCCCCTTGCAGAGTGGCGACGAGCGCGTGCTTGCCGATATGGGCCGCGAATACACCCCGGAGCAGTTCGCGGGGCGGGTCCGCCGGCTGCGCGAACTGGTTCCGGGGCTCAGCATGACGACCGATGTGATAGTGGGATTTCCGACGGAGGACGAGTCCGCTTTCGAAAGTACTGCACGGATGATCGACGAAATCGCGTTCTCGAGGGTGCACGTATTCAAATATTCTCCCAGGCCCAAGACCGCCGCGGTCTCGCTTGGCGATCCCGTCGAACCTGGAGTGAAAGAGGCGAGGGCGACGGCCCTTCGAGAGCTCGCACGCGGCACAGCCCTGAGGTTCCACGAGTGCTTTGTTGGTCGTATAATCCAGGTATTGGTAGAAGCAGCCATGGAGAGCGAGCCCGGCCGAGTGTTCGGAAGGGCTGAGAGCTTCGCGGGGGTCATCTTCGACGGCTACCCGGCTCTCGTAGGGCGTACGGTCGACGTGCGCGTCACCGACGCGGACCCGGAAGGTCTGAGGGGCGTGATGGTCATGGTGGACGAGTAGAGGGGGAGAAGGTGATGCGGATTGGATGATTGCCTGTTTTGCCGGATAGCCAGTGGAGAAATAGGAGCGGACATTATCGAAGAGCGACCTACGGCGCTCGCGTTCCGCGATATAAACCCGCAGGCGCCGGTACATGTCCTAATAATCCCCAAAGAGCATATTCCCCAGATAAAAGACCTGAAGCCCGAACATTGCGAGGTCCTCGCCGATGTCTTCTCACTGATACGTGACATAGGCATCAGTGAGGGCATTGACATGAGCGGCTACAGGATCGTATGCAACATCGGTGAGGAGGCTGGCCAGGAGGTCGAACACCTGCATTTTCACATGATGGGTGGTCGGTTCATGAGGTGGCCCCCGGGGTAGAGTCACAAGGAAGATCGAGACATGGAACTCAAAGATAGAATCGACAGCGAGTGCAAGACGGCCCTGAAGAGCGGCGAAAAGATAAAGGTCTCGACCCTGAGAATGATACTCGCCGAGGTCAAGAATGCCGAGATAGCGAAGCGCGGGGACCTGTCGGAAGAAGAGCTCCTTGCTGTCGTTGCGCGTGAGGCCAGAAAGCGCAAGGAGTCCATCGAGGAGTTCGGCAGAGGTGGCCGCGAGGATCTCGTCGCAAAGGAGTCCGAGGAACTCGCGATCATCCAGGCTTACCTTCCCGAGCAGATGTCCGATGGCGAAGTGCGCTCGATCGTTGAAGAGACGATAAAAGAGGTAGGTGCGACATCGTCTGGTGATCTAGGTAAGGTCATGGGCAAGCTGATGCCGAAGATAAAGGGGAAGGCGGACGGCAAAAAAGTAAACCAGATGGTCCGCGAGATGTTGCAGTCGTGAGCGAACGACAACGTGTTCAAACAGACGGGGTTTCCCACTTGGACGAGATCGCCGAAGTCAAGATTGTTGTCCCTCACAGCATGCCGATGGTATCACTTCTTGGTCAGGAAGACCGGTTTCTCAAGATGGTCGAAGGGGAGTTCGGCTGCCGCATAGTAGCGCGTGGCAACGAGATCGGGATACGCGGTGAGCCAGGCGAGACTGAGGAATGCACAAGGCTTTTCGAGGAGTTGATCGAGCTTCTCGGGGCAGGCCTGGTGATAACACCAGAGAACATCGGTATCGCCATCGACATGATAAAGAAGGGCGAAGAGATCCGTCCGACCGAGGTCTTCAAGGAGGCTGTCCTCACCGCGTCAGGTAAGATCATCCGCCCAAAGACTCTCGGACAGAAGCGCTACGTCGAGATGATGAGAAAATCTACGATCGTCTTCAGCATCGGGCCGGCCGGCACCGGCAAGACGTATCTCGCGCTGGCCTATGCGGTCCAGTGTCTCATGGATCGAAAGGTAGGCCGGCTCATACTGACGCGTCCGGCGGTCGAGGCCGGCGAAAAACTCGGCTTCCTGCCCGGAGATCTCTACCAGAAAGTGGACCCATATCTGAGGCCTCTCTATGACGCTCTCTATGAGATGCTGGGCGTGGAGAAGTTCGGTCGCATGATCGAACAGGGCACCATCGAGGTCGCGCCACTCGCTTACATGCGAGGGCGCACCCTGAACGATTCATTCATAATCCTCGACGAAGCACAGAACACCAGCCCAGAACAGATGAAGATGTTCCTCACGAGATTGGGGCTCGGGAGCAGGGCGGTCATCACCGGCGACGTCACGCAGATAGACCTTCCCAAGGAGGTGTCATCCGGGCTGATGCTCGTCCGGGACATACTCTCAGAGATCGACGATGTCTTTTTCGCTTACCTGGATGCGAGGGACGTCGTCCGGCACAAGATCGTGCAACAGATCGTCGAGGCGTACAAGGCTTACGAGTCTCAGGGCCGTGGGCCGGGGGCGCGTGACGGTTGAGATGAGTATCCGCGAAAGATACCTGGAGATGCTCGACCACGTTCGGGCAAGATTCCGCAGGATGTCCCTCGAACGGAGGAGGGTCCTGGTCGCGGCATATGTCTTTGTATTTCTCGTAGTCATCATGTCGGTGGGAATAGCACCTTTCGGTTACCTGGTCGAAACCGGAAAGCCCAGTCCCAGGACCATAATCGCGCCGAAGACCGTCCAGTATATCGACAAGGCAAGGACGGCCGAGCAGCGAGACGCGGCGGCAGCCACCATCGAGAACGTCTATATCACCAACAAGCAGGCCTCAGACAGGGCCCAGAATAATATCTCTGATTTCTTCAAGGCGGTCGGTGAGGTGGAAGCCGTGGCATTGCCCCCCGACCAGAAAGCCGCGGAGATCATCAACAGGACGAAGACCACGCTACCCGCATCCGAGATCGTCGCGTTGCTTTCGCTGACACCTGACCAGCGGGCATCCGTACAGGCAGGCGCCAAGCATATTGCGGCTGTCGTGATGGACGGCGTGATAACTCCCGACGTGCTCGCCAAAGCCCGCGAAAAGGCCAAAAACCTTGCAGTCGAGCCTTTGACGGACGCGGTCGTCCAGGGCATTACCGCCGCGATAACGGCCGCATATGTTATTCCGAACACCCAGTTTGACAAGCTGGAGACGGAGCGCAGAAAGCAGGCCGCCCGTGACGGGGTGAAGGAGGTCATCACCACCAGGTTGCAGGGCGAGGTCGTTGTCAGCAAAGGTGAGGTGGTTACTAAAGACGAGGTCGAGCTACTTAAGAGCCTTGGCTTTACCAGGTCTACGCTCAACCCCGTGAACGTCCTGTATACCGCCATCTTCGCCATCCTCCTGTTCGCTACCCTCGGGATGTTCCTTGCCAGGTACAACCGCGTGTACTGGGACAGCCCGGGGCTGCTCACACTAATGGGAAGCATGGTCATCGCGTACACTGTCGTAGCCAAGGTCCTCACTGTCGCATCCAGGAGCTGGTCGCCTTTCTGGGGTTACCTGATGCCGGCGGCCGCCGTGACCATGATGGCCGCCATCCTGTTTGACCCGGGGGTGGCGATCGTACTTGCGGTTGCATGCGCGCTGATAACCGGGATAGTGACCGCCGGTAACTTCTCGCTGGTCGCTTTCGCGCTGCTCGGAGCCTTTCTCCCGGTGTTGATCGTCACCAGGTTCTCCACGAGGCACGAGCTACGCCGCGCAGGCCTTTACACCGCTTTCTGGGTAGCACTCGTTGCTTTCGGCGCATCCGCCATCACCGGCCTGAACCAGGGTCTCCTGGCAAACACCGGGGCTGGCCTCCTGAACGGCGCGGTCTGTACTATTATCACGCTCGGAACGCTCCCGTTCTTGGAGACGACGTTCAGGGTCACGACAAACACGTGGTTGCTCGAGCTCGCTTCGCCTGACCAAAAACTCCTCAAGGAGCTTTCGCTCAAGGCGCCGGGGACATACTCGCACAGCATCATGGTCGCGAACCTGGCGGAGGCCGCGGCGAACGAGATCGGCAGCGACCAGATGCTGGCAAGGGTCAGCGCTTATTATCACGATGTGGGAAAGATGCTCCGGCCCCAGTTCTTCATTGAGAACCAGCCGGAAGGTGCCAGCCTGCACTCGAACATACGGCCAAATCTCAGCGCTATAATCATCACCTCCCACATCAGGGATGGAGTCGAGATGCTTGAGGAGAACCATATCCCACCGGACCTGGTCGATATCGTCAGGCAACACCACGGGACAAGCCTCGTCAGGTATTTTTATGAAAAGGCTCTCGAGGAAGCAGACGGAGAGCCGGTTGACGAGAACCGCTTCCGCTATCACTTCGAGAAGCCTCGTCGCCGGACATCGGGGATACTAATGCTTGCCGACTCCGTCGAAGCCGCCGCCCGGGCACAGCAGAAACCGTCCGCCGCGCTGATCGGACAGACGGTCGAGCGTGTAGTAAACTCGAAGCTCGAGGATGGGCAGCTCGACGAGTGTGATCTCACCTTCAGCGACATCGTAAAGATCAAGAAAGTATTCGCCAGGATGCTCATAGCCGCTTATCACCCAAGGGTCGACTACCCTGCGCCGCTTGCAATCGAGAAGAGGAATGGTCGTAAGAATACGGTCTGAGGACCAGCTTTCGGTTCGCCATACGCGCCGGCTCAAACGCGCCCTTAAGCGCATGCTGTCAGGGTTGTACCCCGGACTCGACCTGGAAGTGTCGGTCCTGTTGGTCTGCGAGCGAGAGATAGAGCGCCTCAACGCCACCTATCTGCACCGCGAGGGTCCGACTGACGTCATATCATTCCCTCAACTATCCACGGAAGAGATTGACCAGCTCAGGCACGGTGACTTGCGCTCTGCCGAAACTCTTGGAGACATCGTGATTTGCGTGCCGGTAGCCAGGGGACAGGCTGCTGAAAGAGGAGAGACACTTCCAGAAGAGATGGTGCTCCTGGCAGCGCACGGCCTGCTCCACCTCGCGGGTTACGACCATGACACGAACGAACGGGCGGCGGAGATGGCAGCCGCTGAACGTCGGATGGTCGGTCGAAGTATAATAGAGTAAACGATAGGGAGCCTGTCTTGACAGCAAACGTTTTTGGATTTTTGGCCTTGGTGGCGCTCATCGCGCTTGCTGCATATTTCGCTGCTTGCGAGACCGCGTTGATGAGGGTCAGCCGCATCCGCGTCCGGTATCTCGTCGAGAAGAGGGTCAAGAAAGCCGACAAGCTCGAGAAGCTTATAGAAAAACCGGACTTCTTCTATCCTACGGTTCTGCTGCTGGGCCTCGCGGTGCAGTTGACGGCGGCATCACTCGCGACATGGCTTACGATAAGGATCACGCACAACAGCGGACTCGGCGTCGCTATTGGCACTATCATCATAACCGCACTGATGTTTATATTCGGCGAGCTGGTCCCAAAGGCCGCGGCAAGCCACAACTCTGAGGGAATAGCGTTGCGGGTGACGAGACCGGTTACTCTTCTCAGTCGAATATTCAGCCCGCTCACCTGGCTGTTGGAATGGATTGCCAGGGGATTGCTCATGTTTATCGGGCACAAGATAGATCTGAACGAGGGCATAATAACCGAGGAGGGCGAGATAAAAGCGCTAGTCAGCGCGGCGGAGGAACAGGACGTCATCGAGGAAGAAGAGAAGGAGATGATACACTCCGTCTTCGAATTCTCCGACACCCTGGTCCGGGAGGTCATGGTCCCCCGGCCTGACATGGTCGCCTTGAGGTCTGAGACCAGCATGCAGGACGCCCTCATCACTGTGATGGAGTATGGATACTCGCGCATACCCGTCTACATGGGGGAGCTTGATAACATCGTGGGCGTGCTGTACGCGAAAGACCTGATGGCGCACCTCCAGGAGGGAAAACTGGATCATCCGATCAGTGAGATCCTCCGAAAAGCGATAATAATCCCCGAGACACAAGTCTTGAGCGAGCTTCTCAAGGACCTGAAGAAGAGAAAGGTCCATATGTCCATCGTCGTGGACGAGTACGGCACCGTGGTAGGGCTCGTTACCATCGAGGACCTTCTCGAAGAGATAGTGGGGGAGATTTTCGACGAGTACGACAGGGAGGTCAGCCTCGTCGAGAAGATAGATGAGAGGCACTACAGGGTGGATGCCCGGATGAACCTGGAGGATCTCTCCGAGATATTGCAGGTCGATATTCCTGGCGCCTCCGACGTGGACTCCGTCGGCGGCCTGGTGCTCAAGGTGCTCGGGCACCTGCCGGCAACCGGTGAGAAATTCGACTATAACGGTATCTCGATCAGGGTCGAAAAGCTTCGGAGCAACAGGATAACGAAAGTCATCCTCCAGCTGCTAGAGTCGAAAACCGCACAAGACGGCGAGTAAGGGCGATGCTTCAGCTCATTCAAAAGAACGGGCTTGGCCTGCTTGTGGTTCCAGAATTACTCGATACGGGTGTTCTGGTCGCGTTTACCGGCAGGGCCGGCGGCGCGAGCAAGGACGTTTTCTCAAGCCTCAACCTTTCTTTCAATGTTGGTGACGATCGGAACGCGGTCGAGGCGAACAGGAGCATTGTACAGTCCGCCGTAGGCGTCCCCACCACCCGGTGGGTGGTGGGAAGGCAAGTCCACGGGCGCGTGATCGCGACTGTAGGGCCTCTCGAGATCGGGCGAGGAAGCCAGGACCACGAATCGGGCATTCCGCGGACGGACGGGCTCGTCACTGACATCCCCGGCGTGGCGCTCGCAGTGCTGACGGCGGACTGCGTCCCCGTCGCGATGGTCGCTCCCGGTCCGGTCGTCGCGGTCGTCCACGCGGGGTGGCGTGGAGTCATGGCCGGCGTGGTTCCCGTCGCCGTCCGGAAGGTAGCTTCCATAGCTGGGTGTTCCGCGGCGGAGGCTACTGCCTTCATCGGCCCTCACATCGGTGCTTGCTGCATGGAGGCGGATCCGGCTTTTGCCGGAAAGTTCTCGCGGACTTTCGGCGATAGCGTATTGCTAAGAGAAGAGGGAAAGAAAGAGCGGATCGACCTTGACGCCGCGTGCCGTATCCAGCTTGCGGGTGTCGGGGTATCAATGAAGAATATCCACAGTGCGGGGATATGCACTGCTTGCAACGAAGGGTATTTTTCATTCAGAGCGGCGGGGGGCGTGTGCGGACGACAGGGATGCCTCGCTGCGATCATTGATTGAGCCCGGGGGGGGGGATTTTTGACTGCGAGGGCGAGAGTTAGGGTGGCTGGAAGGGTTCAGGGGGTTTTTTACAGGGCTGAGACCCAGCGTGAAGCCCGTTCGATCGGTGTTTCAGGCTGGGTGCGCAACGCTCGTGACGGCTCGGTCGAGGCCGTTTTTGAGGGTGATAGAGAGTCGATACGGGAAGCTATCGAGTGGTGCAGAACCGGGCCTCCGGCTGCACAAGTGGAGTCTGTGGACGTTACCTGGGAGGAGCCTCTTGGAGAAACGGGGTTCCAGGTGCGTTACGAATGAGGGATAGAGTTGAGCGTAAGACCTTCGATGCCTCTCCCGGTTCAAAGGAAAAACGTTTTACGGAAGCGAAAAATATGGACGAAAACATTCGAGAAAATGTAAAAGAGGTTTTGTCCAGGATTGAAGGTGCGGCTGCGCGTGCCGGAAGGAGTCCGGGTGAAGTCGATCTTCTCGCTGCGACAAAGAACAGGAGCCCCGAGGAGGTTGATGCGGCTGTATCCTGTGGGGTGAAGATTGCTGGAGAGAACCGGGTGCAGGAGTTGCTGGAGAAGATCCCTCGGGTCTTACAACCGGTGAAATGGCACTTTATCGGGCATCTCCAGAGGAATAAAGTGAAGCAGGTTGTGGGCTCGGTGGAACTCGTCCATTCGCTGGATAGCGTCAGGCTGGCGAGTGAGATCGATGAGCGCGCACGGCAATGTGGGATAATTCAATCGGTCCTGCTTCAAGTGAACGTGGCCGGCGAAGAAGCAAAGTCGGGCTTTGAACCCGGGGAGCTTCGAGGCGCACTGGAAGAATCAGACCGGTTGCGGAACGTGAGGATCAGGGGCCTGTCGACGATTGCGCCTATGGCCGAAGACCCCGAGGAAGTCAGATGGGTCTTCAGGCGGCTCGCGGAGTTGGGACGCGAGTTGGGTGGGGAGGATGGTGGCTTCGTTTGCGAAGTTCTGTCGATGGGAATGACCAACGACTACGAGGTCGCTGTGGAGGAAGGCTCGACGTGCGTCCGCGTAGGGACCGCCCTTTTCGGTCCGCGAGCGAAGACAGGTTAGTTAAGGAGGTCGTTTAGATGCCCGGTTTCTGGGGCAGGGTCGCGGAATGG
>DATCGY010000195.1:0-8283 GCA_036508635.1 Candidatus Anoxymicrobiaceae bacterium | reverse complement strand
AAACCTCCACAAGTTCTTTGAGACGTTGATACACGACACCCCCCACGTCGCGCCAAAGCTCAAGAACGCGAAGCCCATATCTCCCCTTCGGGGAGCGCTGCTACGTGTCGGGCTCGGTGGGAGCAAGGTCGAGTGCCCGGGCTTGATACTGGTCGGCGACGCGGCGAGCATGATCAACCCTGTCAGCGGCGAGGGCATTACCTACGCGCTCGAGACCGGCGAGATGGCGGCGGAACACATCCTTGGCACGAGGATGGAAGGCCGCGGCTTCCACATCGACCCCGCCCAGGACTCTTTCCGCGAGAAGCTGGTCGACCGCTACCAGCATTATTTCAACATGGGGACCATGAGCATCAAGTGGGGTAACAGGAGCTACTTCATGCGGCCGATGCTCGCCGTGGTTGCGAAGAACCGGAAGTATCGCGAGGATCTTATCAGGGCGCTCATGTACTTGAGACACTAGGCGGGCCGCCTTGAAAGTCACGTTCATCTACCCCGACTTTTTTCAGTACGCGGACGGCTCTTTCATGCCCGAGGGCAGGATATACCTCGGGATAGCATACCTTGCCGCCGTCCTCAAAGAGGCCGGACACCAGGTGTCCCTGGTCCACGTTGTAGAGCCACCGTCGCGCGAATGGCTGGTCGAAAGGGTGCGCTCCGAGATGCCGGATCTCATAGGTTTCTCGAGCACGACGCACATGTATCGCCACGTAGCCAGGTGGGCGGGATGGCTGCGCGAAGAGCTGCAAACCCCCACGGTCTGCGGAGGCGTGCATCCGACGATCGCACCCGAAGAGGTAGCGTCCACGGCTGGCATCGATTTCGCGGTCCGGGGCGAAGCCGAAGACACGTTGCTCGAGCTCTGCGACGCGCTCGAGAAAGGACGCGACCCGACAGCGATCCAGGGTATCTGGGCACGCTCGGGTAACACACTCGTCGAGAATCCAACCCGGCCTTTACGTACGGACCTCGACTCTCTGCCCTTCCCCGACCGGACGATCTTCGACCCCGGGCTCTTCTGCGCTGACCAGCACCCGAGGGGAACGCTCATGGCCTCGCGCGGTTGTCCGTTCAACTGCACCTACTGTTCCAACCACGCTCAGAAGAGCGCCTACCCCAACCCAAAAGATTACGTTCGCTTCAGGAGCCCCGAAAATGTCGTCGCGGAGATCGAGCACATGCTGGCGTCCGACCCGGGTATCGAGTACATCCGCTTCGATGACGACATCCTGACTACCGATCGGGAGTGGTTCGGGCGCTTGTCCGGGCTGTACCGCGCGCGGGTCGCGATGCCGTTCATATGCAACTCGAGGGTCAACTTCATGGACCGCGCGATGGCCGGAGCCCTCGCCGAGATGGGATGCACGGTCGTGTGCATGGGGATCGAGAGCGGCAATCGGTGGCTGCGAGAGAAAGTCCTCAACCGTCACATGAGCAACCGCCAGATAACAGAAGCGTTCGCCGCTTGCCGCGATGCAGGCATGAAGACGGTCTCCACCAACATGTTCGGGCTCCCACTCGAGGAAGCGGCAATGGTGCTCGACACGATCAAGGTCAACGCCCTCTGCCATCCGGACACCATACAGGTCTCGACTTTCATCCCCTACCCGGGCACCGAGCTTCATGCGTTGTGCAAAGAAAAAGGCCTTATCGAGGGCGGGAGGGTCGACTCAATCTTCGGCGTACAATCGCCGCTCAAGTCCACGGAGTCCGGGTGGGAGCCAGGCGCGATCAAATCCAACTTCCACACGCTTGCTTACACGTATGGCCGCATCGACCAGTTCGAGAGCGAGCGGCTTTCGGGGTTGGCGGAGCGCGGCCTGGACTCGCTTCTGACTTCAAAGGTGCTGCCATCCGGTGTCAGGCGCAGGGCGTTTGGCGCGTTCGCTCGTTGGGCCGACGGGCGCTGGCAACCCGAATGGATAAAGTACTGAGGGCGCTCTCCCATTGTTCAGAAGATATTCGTTCCTGCCGCTCGTAAGGTTTACCCGACCGCCCGCGTCTTATTACTCAACAGGGGTCGGGGCCCATCCGATACCATTAGCGTATATAAGAACAAGACCTGGGAGAGTCCGTCATGTCAAAGAAGCTGCTCGTGCCGGCTATGTCGATCGCCATTACCCTGTTGCTCCTGGCTCCCCTGACGGCGTTCGCCGCGCCACGCGCAGGGACCGAACGGACAGCGGTGGCCGATGACCCCACCCCGCCGACGAACCCCACGAAACTCGTCTTCATCCACCACTCCACCGGAGAGAACTGGCTGAACGACGATAACGGCAAGCTTGGCATCGCGCTGCGCGACAACAATTATTTCGTGAGCGACACCAATTACGGCTGGGGGCCGGATGCCATCGGGGACAACACGTATACGGGCTCCTGGTGGAGATGGTTCCGCGGCCCCAGCAGTTCGACGTACACCGGCGCGCTATACGCCGAGAGCGGCCAGAACTGCGATTACTCGCGGATGGGAAGCGACCCCGGCGGGCAGAACACCGTAGTCATGTTCAAGTCCTGCTTCCCCAACTCCGGGTTTGGAGGCAGCCCCTCCGACCCGGTGCCCCCCATCGGCAGCAACCCGCTGCGCGGCTCAGATACTACTGACCCGGGCACGTTGACCGTCGCAAACGCCAAGGGCATCTATGTCGACCTTTTGCGGTACTTCAAGACGAGACAGGACAAGCTCTTCATAGCCATAACGGCACCGCCGCTCAGCGACGGGACGTACGCCTCCAACGCAAGGGCGTTCAACAACTGGCTCGTCAACGACTGGCTCGACGGATACGCCAACGGTAACGTCTTCGTCTTTGACTTCTACAACGTGCTCACGAGCAACGGCGGTAACGCTAACACAAACGACCTGGGGCAGGCCGGTGGAAACCACCACCGGTGGTGGGGCGGAGCCATCCAGCACAAGACAAACGGCGGCGGCAACACGCTCGCGTACCCCACCGGGGACGACCATCCATCGTCGGCGGGTGGCCAGAAGGCAACCGGAGAGTACCTGCCGCTTCTGAATATCGCCTATCACCGGTGGCAGGCGGCCGCAAACAAGCCCACGATAGCGTCAATCTCCCCAACTTCGGGTAGGCCCCCGTGTGCGGTCACCATAACCGGGAGCAGGTTCGGCTCCTCTCGAGGGTCGTCGTTCGTGTCGTTCAACGGCGCTCATCCCTCAACTTACAACTCCTGGAGCGACACCAGCATCAGATGCGTGGCCCCCGCCGGGACTCCCTCGGGGCCTGTGACCGTGACGACCTCGGATGGAACCAGCAGCTCGGTCCTCTTTACCGTGGCAAACCAGTCATGGTACCTGGCCGAAGGATGCACCGGGAGTAATTCCTCCGGGTCGTTCGAGACGTGGATACTCGTACAGAACCCGTCGGCTTCGCCCAGGTACGTCGACCTTATATTCCAGACCGATACGGGTCAGGTCCACGGACCGGAAGAGCTCGTGCCTGCCCGGACGCGTAAGTCATACCGGGTCAACGACTACGTGACCTCGTTTAACGTCTCGACAAGGGTCAACGCGGACGGCGATGTGGTCTGCGAGCGGGCGATGTACGGTAACAACCGTACCTGGGCGCACGACTCGATTGGGACGACGGCGCCAGCCAGCGACTGGTATCTCGCCGAAGGTTGTACCCAGGCCGGGTTCGAGACGTGGGTTCTCGTGCAGAACCCGGGTTCGACGGTGGCGAAAGTACAGCTTACCTATATGACTGCCTCCGGTCCTGTCCCGGGGCCTCTCGCGAGCATACCCGCTAACTCGCGCAAGACGTTCTTTGCGGCGGACTCGGCGCCCAACCAGTGGTCGGTCTCGACAAAGGTCCACAGCGACGTCCCCGTGATAGCCGAGCGCGCGATGTACGGTAACAGTCGTCAGTGGGCGCACGATTCTATAGGAGCGAAGGCCCCGGCTTCCAAATGGTACCTCGCGGAGGGTTGCACCGCCGGCGATTTCGAGACGTGGCTCCTGGTTCAGAACCCGACGGATACCCAGGCGAACATCGACGTCGTGTTCCAGACTGGGAACGGGCAGGTACAGGGGCCGCGGCAGTCAATTCCCGCACATACGCGCTCTACATACAACGTCAGGAACTGGGTGAACAGCTTCAACGTGTCGACGAAGGTCACCGCTGTATCGGGACAGGTCGTATGCGAGCGAGCGATGTACGGAGGCGGCAGGAAGTGGGCGCACGATTCGATCGGCGCCACCGCTCCCGCTTCTTCGTGGTACATGGCCGAGGGCTGCACCGCCGGCGATTTCGAGACGTGGGTGCTCGTGCAGAACCCCGGCGACACGCCGGCGGATATCAACATCGTCTTCCAGACGGAGAACGGGCAGGTCCAGGGGCCGCGGCCGACTATCCCCGCACACACCCGCAAGACTTATAGCGTCCGCGATTACGTGAACAGCTACAGCGTCTCAACGATGGTCACCGCCACCTCGGGACAGGTTGTCTGTGAACGGGCGATGTACGGAAACGGCAGGACCTGGGCGGACGAGTCGATCGGCTATGCGCCGTGATGAGCGGCGCGGCCGCGCGACACCCTGGCGCCTGATCCGGGGTGGGCGCGCTCATCCAATTCACGTTTCCCAGACCGTCATTCATGTCTGTCTGCATCGTACCCGTTCCGGTCCCACACGGGTCATACCCCACCTCAAGCGAATTGTGGAAAACCTGTGACCCGTCGTGGAAGGTTTCTGGTATACTCCTTCTGTTTGACCGTTGGGCAGCGGGAATTGCGCCCGTTGGCCGCCATCTTGATGCGCCCGTCCGAGAGGCGCTGGACTGCTGAGGAGGTACCGATGGGAAAGACCGTGATCGTTGGTGGAGGCACAGCCGGGCTGGCCGCGGCTTACACGCTGGACAGGGCTGGCGCCGACTACTCGGTCTTGGAGAAAAGAGACTTCTCCGGCGGCCGCATCTACGGAAAAGTAGTCCAGAACTCCGCGCTCGACCTCGGCGCCCAGTTTATGTTCACTCGCTACGTAACAACGTTCGACCTCGTCGATAAACTCAACGCTAAAGACCAGCTGGTCAAGTTCAGGCCCTGGATGGGAATCTATCGCAACGACTACATGAGTACGTTCAGCATGAACATACTCGACAACCTCTCGCACCCCATCGAGGGTGCGAAGGGCGCTCTGAACCTGCTGGGTTGGAGCGGTCGTCTCAGGGCACCAATAATGGGCGCCAAATTCCTGGCGCTTGCCAAGAAACTGGACTTCGACGACCCGCTGAAGGCCATCGAGCTCGACAACATCACTTACGCCGACTACACGCGCAAATATTTCGGCAGCGAGATCCTGGAATACGTAAGCCAGCCGGTGGCCAGCACCCTCTCGCTCGGCGTACCCGAAGACATCTCCGCCGCTTACGGGATGGCACTTGCGTGGTACATGGTTCCGGGGCTCCTGACGTTCAAGAGCGGAATCGGCTATCTGGCTGAGAGGCTGTCCGAGGAGGTCAAGGACAATCTCAAGCTCAACACAACCGTCAAGAAGATCATCCTCGAGGGCAAAAAGGTCGTCGGTGTCGAGATCGCCAACGGCGACAAGAGCGAATCCATCGAGGCGGATAACGTTATCTGTTCCGCCCTGGCCCCCCAGGCGGCTGTGATGCTGGAAGATGCTCTCCCCAAGTCCATGATCGATGTTCTCGCGAGCATCAAGTACAGCGCGTGCACTCACGTGATGTTCGGAGTGCCCGGAAGGCCGCTCGGAAAGATATACGCGGTGGCGACACCACGCAGCCTGGGCCTTTGCTTCTCCGGCATCACCGAGAATGCGGTTAAGGCCCCCGGGTATGCTCCTGCGGACCAGGGGATAATTCATGCTTACACATACGCGGACTATGCTCGCGATATGCTCGGCTGGACAGACGAGGATATCAAGAAGCGCGTCCTTCGCGACATCAGGATCTTCAACCCGTCGTTCCCCGAGCCGCTCTTCACGGAGATTTTCCGCTGGCCCGAGGCCGTATGCCTGAGCATGCCCGGTCAGATCGGCGCCGTGCAGAAGCTTAAGGTCGCTCTCCGCGAGTACGAAGGCCTCCACCTGACTGGCGAGTACATGGGACTCCCCTCGATGGAAGCGGCGCTCCACTTCGGAGTCAAGTCGGGCGAGCAGGTCCTGGCCACATCGTAATCGCCGGGTTGAACCGGTTGCGGGTGAGCGGTCTGTTTTCTGGGTCTGGGCGCCTTGAAACGGGCGCTGGCGGTTGATTTATGCCTTTGGCGTTGCGGTCAACGTAATGTTAGAATATGTACCGGAAGCGGCGGCGTCGGCGGAATAATATCTGGCTTTCTGCGTGCCGCTGTTCGAATCTACGGAGAGCGGGACTAAAAAGCATGGATCCAAACCAGAAGCCGAAGGCACTCGTCATAGAGGACGACCCGGAGATGGCCGACCTGGTGCGGAGCCTTCTTCGAAGGCGTTTCGGCATTGACGGAGACATAGCGCCCGATTGCGCTTCGGCACGCCGGATGCTTACGGAGCGCGACTATGACATCATCACGCTCGACTACCGTCTGCCTGACGGCGCGGGCCTGGACCTCCTCGATGAGATCACCGAGAGTGTCGAACATCCTCCGGTGATCATGGTTACCGGGCATGGTGACGAAGAGACTGCCGCCAGGTCATTCCAGTCCCGAGCTTCCGGCTACGTTCCAAAAGACGCAAAGCTTCCCACCGTTCTCACAGAAGCAGTTGAAAAGGCGCTCGCCGAGATCTCGCTCAAGCGAATCGAGAAAGAGCTGCTGGATGAAAAAGCGTTCATCGAGGACGCGCTGAACACAATACCGGATCTCTTCGCGGTACTCGATATAGAGGGCAACTTCTTCAAATGGAACCGTCGGGTCAGCGAGGTCACGGGCTTCAGCGACTCGGAGCTTTCGACGATGAACATTATCGACCTTTTCAGCGCCGGCGACGCGGCCACTCTCACCGCTGCCATGAAGACGATGAAGGGCGATGTCGTTTCCACCGACCGGGTGACCCTCCTCGGCAAGTCGGGAGAGAGAGAGCGATACGAACTCTCCGGTCGTGTGCTCCGTAACCACGACGGTGTTCCCATCGGGTTTACTGGAACCGGCAGGGCGGTAATGGAAGGTGCGTCAGCCGATAGCATCGTTACGGTTGCCGACGACAAGACGGCGCGTCTACTGGAAGAGCGCACCCTCGAGCTCGAGAGCGCCCGCGAGGCCCTCAGGATGAGCAACCAGCAGGCTAGTGCCGTGCTGGACAACTCACTCGATCTTATCGGCACGTTCGATTCCAACGCGAGATTCATCAACTGCAACCCGGCGTGCGAATCCATATTGGGCTACACGAACGAGGAATTCCTGGGCAGGAGCGTCTTCGATTTCGTGCAACAGGACGACCTTGAGGAACTGCTCGAGTCTCACAACCAGGTCGTCGGCGAAACCGGAGCCACACGGACCATAGAGCTTAAGTTCAAACACAAGAACGGTGATTTGCGTACCCTCGAGTGTGTGGGGCAGAGCTACGAAGACAAGGATGGCCAGACCTTTATTGTTGTAAACGCACGTGACATTACCGACAGGCAACTCGCGGAGATGCATCTTCGCGAGCGCGAGCAGCAGCTGAGGATGATCACTAACGCCATGGAGGACGTCATCATCCGGACCGAGAAGGGAATCGTCACTTACGTAAGCCCCTCGTTCAAGAAACTGGTGGGATACGACGGGGAAGAGCTGGTCGGAGAATCCGTCTTTGAGGTCTTGAAATGGGTACACGAGGACGACCGCGAACGGCTTAGGGAACGCATGACCATATCGCTCAACGATCACGTATCGAGAAGGGCCGCTTTCCGGGTGGTGCGCGCTGACGGAAGACAGATATGGATCGAGACACTGGGCACTCGGCTTATCAGCGAGGAGGGCGAATCCCAGGGCGGCGTGATCACGTGCCGCGACATAACCGAGAGCAAGCTTGTCGACGAGGAGATCCGAATAAGCGAGGAGCGCTACCGGGGTGTATTCGACCTGAGTCCCGATTATATCTACCTGGTGGGCCAGGGCGGCGTGGTCATAGATGCAAACAAGGCCCTGCTCGACCGGTACGGGCTCAGCCTCGAGGAGCTCGGCTCCCTGCACTTCATGTCATTCTACTCTGGCGATAACAAAGACGTGGTCATCGAGGCGATGACGAAGCTTCAGGCAAACGAATTGGTCCGGGGGCTTGAGGTACAGGTGAGAACCCCGAGGGGTGAGAACATCCTTCTCGAGATCAATGCCGTCCCGTTCTTCGAAGACGGG
>DATCGY010000194.1:0-7488 GCA_036508635.1 Candidatus Anoxymicrobiaceae bacterium | reverse complement strand
GATACTTTCGCCTGCGCGGTCGGGCAGCCCCAGTACCCGACGCCGACCGGCCAGTTCTCAATCGAGAAGAAAGAGAAGAATCCCACCTGGTACCCGCCCAAGAGCGACTGGGCCAAGGACATGAAGCCGATCCCCCCTGGTCCCAGCAACCCACTCGGTCCATACTGGATGGAGATAGGCAACGGCGTCGGCATACACTCGACACCGAACGAGAAGTCTCTCGGCTACTCAGCCTCGCATGGTTGCGTGAGGCTCTCCGAGTGGTCCGCCCAGTACATCTTCAACCGCGTAAAAGTCGGCACCCCGGTCTATATTTACAAGTAACACTCGTCGGGGTCAGGTCTGTTTTTTCAAGTTATTAGCGTGGAATCGAGCTGATGGGGTCAGGTCTCACTTGAAAGAACAGACGTGACGCTATCTTCAAGAATTTATGATTTGGTGGTGGTGAGGTTGGCGAGGGCGATGGCGCCGAGGTATTCCTCGAGGGTGCCGGCGCGGGAAGTATCGGCGAGGTGGAGGCTCAGGGGGAAGTAGAGGGCGCCCAGAGAAGTTCCGGAACCGAGGTGCGTCAGGGTCCGGTAGATAAGATTACCGGTCACACCGTCGGGGGCGATGATGCAGTTCGACCATTCGGCGGCTTCCTCAATGAGTATGTGGTAGTGCCTGACATCAGGCTCGGCCGAAGCCAGCCGCTCTCCCCTCTTTATGCTGCCTGCAATGCGAGCGCTCCTTACGGCATCATCCGGCCTTCCGGCGGAAAGTACGGCGATCTTCGGGTCCCAGCCGAGCAGCGAGCAAAAATCGCGGCAGTCGCGTACCAGCGCGCGCATAGCGTCGAGCGTCCCACCCTCATCGACGCCGACGGGGCCGAGAAGAAAGGGCTTTCCTTCAGGAAGGCGCAGCAACGCTATGCGCCGCGAGATTACACCGGGCAAGCGGGAATGAAGCGCATGCAGGAACGGGCTGGATGGTAGAGAGCCCCTGGCGGCCGCGCTGATGGCCCCGGCCTCGAGGTCTCGCAGCATCGTTGCCGCGTCACTGTAGGCCCGCACCGAACAAAACGTCGCGGTATCGGACAACTCACGCTCTCTCGGGTCACCGGAGGTCAGGCCTATTCCAACGGTCACTCCAGGGTCCGCAAGGTCTATGAGTTCTTGTAGGTCCATGAGCCGCCCCGGGAACGACGAGATCGAGGAAGCCGGTAATATACGACCATCACGGTCCGGCGCTATCCCGCCGGGCGCCGCCTGTAATAATCGCGCGAGACCTGAAGCGCCTCTATTGCGTCTTCGGGATTCTCGAATACGGGATAGTCCATGCGATTCTGGACGTGCCGGAGATAATGGCATAGTGACAGCAGGCAAAGCGCTACCGGCTTCTTGTGCTTCCTCATGAGGAGACCGATATCCGGATACACCTCGCGTGAGAGCCCGCTGTAAGCTCCGTTGTACTGGGAGTCCGCCCGGCGCATCAGCACTACGGCGACACCATCGATATAATCGCACGAAAGCAGCCTGTCGATCGTATAAGCTATCGCGTCGCTCGACAGGATGTCTCCGAGGTCGAGAGGGTTGCCGAGCCTTATGACGTCTCCCCTGACATGCTCTTTGAAGTCCTGCACCAGTTCGTCGGTCAGGGGCGGAAACTCGAACCCCCGCTTATATGCCAGGTCGCTCAGCATCACCGCGTATCCGCCCGCCTGCGAGACGACCGCTATGCGGTTTCCCCGCATGGGAGGAAGCTCGAAGGCCCTGGCCATGTCGGTCAGCTTCTTTATGGCGTCCACTCGCATGATCCCGGCCTGGTTGAGAACGTCATCGAGCACTTCGTCGTCGTTCGCCAGGGCCGCGGTGTGGCTCGACGCGGCGCGCGCGCCGATCTCGGTTGTGTTCGCCTTGAAAACGAGTATCGGCTTCTCGATCCTGCTCGCTACCTCGTACAGGTCGCGCCCGCGGACTACGCTCTCCAGGAACATGCATATGACCCTGGTTCCGGGGTCGTCTCCCAGGTACTCCAGGAAGTCCAGCTCGTCCATGTTCACCTTGTTGCCGACCGAGACGAACTTGTTGAAGCGCGCGCTCTGGTTGTCTAGAAACATTATGAGGCTCAGCCCCACGCCGCCGCTCTGGCTCACAATGGATATTCCCCCGGAATTCCTCTTCTTCATGGGAAGAAAAGAGAGGCAGAGACCGTTTTCGGTGTTGGTGATCGTCAACCCGTTCGGTCCTACGAACCGGATGCCGTACTCCTCGGCCTTGCGCTTGATCGCGGCCGTCAGCTCTTCACCCTCCGCACCGAGCTCCGCAAAGCCTCCGGAAGGTATCGCCATTCTCTTGACGCCAATTCTGGCGCACTGGTCCATCACCTGTGGCACGACCCGCGCCGGTACAAAAGCTACAACGAGGTCGATGTCTCCGGGCACTTTTTCCAGAGAAGCGTAGCCCTCCAGGTCGAGGACCTCTTCTCCTTTGGGGTTCACGGGGAAGATCTTTCCTGGGTACTCCCAGCCGATAAGGTTCTGGACAATGTTGCGGCCGATGTTCTTCTGGCTCGCTGACGCGCCGACGACGGCGACGCTTTCCGGATAGAACATCTTGCTAAGGTTATCCGTCATGGATGTCTCCCGCGGTAGTCCACACCAATCTCACTCTTCTACGGTATTCTCCCGCTGCCTGTTTTCCCCTTCCATCGATGGAGCAGGGCTAAGCGATTCGAGCAGCAGTTCGACCAGGTCCACCACGGGCAGGCCGCCGCCCTGCTGGACGGCATCCGTGAGGTTCATCTCGCAGAAAGGGCAGCAGGTGACGAGCGCCTCGGCGCACGTCTCCATCGCCTCGGATTGCCGTGACGAGGCTATCTCAACAGCAGTGTCGGTATGGCCCGTTCTCAGTCCTCCACCTCCGCCGCAGCATCGCGCGTTGGTTCCGGTACGGGACATCTCCACGAAGGTCAGCCCGGGGATGGCCTCGAGCACCCTCCTGGGCGGAGTGACCACGCCGCCGTGGCGTGCGAGGTGGCACGGATCGTGATACGTCACCGTACGCTCGAGAGGCCCGGGCTGAAGCTTTCCCTCGGCTATCAAATCGGCCAGGACCTCCGAGACATGAAGCACCTCTATGTCGAACGGCGCGACCTTTGGGTACTCGTGCTTCATTATTCCGTAGCAACCCGAGCACGCCGTGATTATCTTGCCGACCCCGAGCCCGTTGAGCTTTTCGATGTTCCTTGCCGCCTGGGCCAGGAACGTTTCCCGCACGCCGACCCTCATGGCCGTGCTGCCGCAGCATATCTCCTCCCGCCCCATGATACCGAAGTCGACTCCTCCAGCCGTCAGCACTTCAGCGGTAGCCGCGGCCACCTTCTGCATGTTGGGCAGATACGCGGCGGTGCACCCGGGGTAGTAAAGCGCTTCGGCATCCTGTTTTGGCAGTATCTTGACCTTGGACTTGAGCTTCTTCGCCCAGCGGTCGCGCTGCGCGCGCGGCATCTGCCACGGGTTGTCGTAGTTCTCCACGCTCTTCACGAGCTCCATCTGGGCCGCCAGGGGGCCTTCGCCACGCGAGACCATCACGTCGCGCAACAGGTTGACGAGCTCCGTCAACCTTATCCCCATGGGGCACCTGACCGCGCACGAATAGCACGCCGAACAGTAATAGAGGACGTCCGGCCTCAGTATCTCGTCAGCCCCTCCGGTTAGAACCAGACGTACTATCTCTCTCGGGCCCATCTCGGCGTATCGCGAAACAGGGCACGAAGCGCTGCACGTCCCACACTGCAGGCAGGACCGTACCTTTTCGCCAACTTCCAGCCCCGCGACAAGCTCGTCGAAGAACTCCCCGGTGTAATCCGTTATCGGTGCTCTGCTGTTCGCCATATCACCCGCCCTGCTTTCGTTCATAAGGTCAGATATAGGAATCGGCCATCTCTCTTGTAAGGTAAGCGAGGATGCGCGCCCTCAGGTCGGTAAACGCGGCGTCGGTGCGATTTCTCGGGTAAGTCAGCTCGTTCGTGAACTTCTCTACAATGCGCGCCGGGCGCCGGGAAAGGCCGATTATCTCCTGCCCGAGGAACACGGCTTCGTCGACGGAGTGAGTGACGAATACTATGGTCACCGGCGTCTGCTGCCATAGGTCCACGAGGAATTCCTGCATCCCGTTCCTCGTCTGTGCGTCGAGAGAAGCGAACGGCTCGTCCATCAGCAGTATCCGGGGCTCGACCGCCAGCGTGCGGGCGATAGCGACCCGTTGTTTCATGCCCCCGGATAGCTCGCGCGGGTACAGGTTCTCGTAATCGGTAAGCCCCACAGTCTTGAGGTATTCGTCCGACCGGCCGCGGGCTTCTTCGGCTCGCATCCCCTTGAGCGTCAAGCCGAACATAACGTTCTTGAGTACCGTTCGCCATGGGAACAGCGCGTACTCCTGGAAGACCATGCCCCTTTCCGGACCGGGACCGGTGACGGGATGTCCGTCGAGCAGTATCCCACCCGATGTGGGCTCCACGAGCCCGCCGATCGCGCGCAACAGGGTCGTCTTACCGCAGCCGGAGGGCCCTACGACGCACGTGAATCGACCCTGGCCGATCTCGAGATCGATGCCGTCGAGGACCTCGAGCTCCCGCCCGGTCTTCTTCTCGGTGAACGTTTTCTCAAGCGAGCGCAACTCGAGGACGGTTGCGCGCGCGCCGTTCATCTCCATCTGAGCAACCTCTTCTCGGCAAGCTTTATCGCTCTGTCCATCAGAAACCCGATAAGCCCGATCACGACCATACCGCCGACGACGTAATCGTACCTTGCGACATCACGCGCATTCATGATCATGTAACCGAGACCGTATCCGTTCTTGACCCCGATAAGCTCGGCTGCGACCAGGGTCATCCACCCTATGCCGATCCCGATTCGAACGCCGGTGAATATCGACGGCAGCGACCCCGGGACGATCACTTTCAAGAGTATGGTGCGGCGGTCGGCCCCCAGCGTGCGCGCGGCCTCCACCATGTACGGGTCTACCGATCTCACACCTGCGACCGTGTTCAGGACCACCGGGAAGAACACCCCGAGGAATATCACGAACGCGGCCGAGAGATACCCCAGCCCGAACCAGACCAGCGCAAACGGCAACCATGCAAGGGGCGGAATCGGCCTCAGCGCCTCCACGATCGGGTCCATAGCAACATCGAACCATGAAGACCAGCCCATCAGTATGCCGAAAGGAACGGCAAGCATCACCGCGATGCCGAACCCGAGGAGCACTCGCGCCAGGCTCGACAGAATATCGCCTGGCAGCTTGTAGCCCTGAGGAAACCCGGTGACCGTCAACTGGTAGAGCCCCTGGACCACCTGCACTGGTGAAGGCACGGTCCTGCCTAGCGCCCCGGCGCTTGCGAGCACCTGCCACAGGACTATGAACACAAGGGGTGAGATAACCTTCCACTTCTTCACTAACCGCCCCCGGGCAGGTATACCGTGTACATCAGGTTATCCATGAACGTACCCACACTGCTGGTCTTGATGACCCCGTTGGTCTTGAGGAACTCCACGTATCGCTGGATGCCTTTTTCGTCGGGCGTATAGTTGAACTTGATATCTTTCATCGCCGCCCTCGCGACATCAACAGGCTGGCCCGTGTAGAGGTGGGCCATGTCGGCGGCCTCCTCCGGATTTTGCTGGATGAACTTCGTGGCCTCGACCTGGGCCGCGACAACCCGCCTGACGGTATCTGGGTTCTTCTTCAGGAAAGTGGAGTCCGCCACCAGCATACAGCACGGATGATTCGGCCATATCTTCTCCGACGTCAACAGGACCCGGCCGGCTTTCTGGGCGACGACCATCGACGGGTAAGGCTCCCAGACCACTGCCGCGTCTATCTGCGAACTCGCGAGCGCCGGCAGCATCTCAGGCGGTTTGACCACGATGATGTTTACGTCCTTGACACTGACGCCCGCCTTCTTGAGGGCCGTCCTGAGAAGGAAGTCCTGGACCGTGGAGTTGCCGGGAATAGCGATGGTGCTGCCTTTCAGCGCCGCGACGTCATTGGCCTCGAACCCGTTGCGCACGACTATCGCCGAGCCGTCCATGTTGGCCTGCGCGACTATCTTGACGTCGGCCATGTTCTGACCTTTAAAGGTCACCGCGGGAGCGGTCCCGACGTAACCCATGTCGAGGTCTCCGGCCGAGAACGCACTCATCTCCTCCGGCCCGGCGCTGAACACACCGCCCTCTCGCACGTCGAGCCCCTGGTCTTCGAAAAAGCCTTTCTGCTGAGCGATATAGAACGCGACCTGGTGGAGGTCGTTTTTCAGTGTACCGATCCGCACTACCCGGGTCTGACCGGTAGATCCGCCGCAGCCTCCGAGCGGAGTCGAAAGCGCCACCACCACGGCGGCAACCATCGCCGCCGACAGCGCCAGCTTTGTCCAACGGGTGCTCTTCTTCACCATCCGGAAACCTCCCCTGGGCACTTCCGCTACCCTTTACGAACCGGCCGGGCAATTCTTGATGCAGTTGAAACAGAAGTATTGAAACCCGATCGAGCCGGCCTGGTACAGTCGCCAGTAGCGCTCGTCGGCCAGCATCGCTTGCTGCTCTTCGGGCGAGCTATCGGCTAACTTCCACCAGAACCTGATATTGCCGCCGATGCCGTACGGCTGGCAATGCTTGAGGCACTTCATGACGTCCGTTTTGCCCTCAACGTCCAGCGCTCCACCGGGGCAGCTCTCTACACATTCGTTGCAATCGTCACACAGGCGATCGGTCAACGGCGGGTCGCCGGGGAGCACGAGGTCGGTCAGCACGATCGTGAAGAGCACCCGGCTTCCGAAATCGGGATGCAAGATGAGGTTGTTCCGACCAAAAGTGCCGAGCCCGGCCGCCAGCGCCGCGTGACGGGTAGATACGTCGCCGATGGAGCCCTGGGTCTCACGGCTCATCAACAGCGGGTAAGAGATCGGAACCGTCATCGCCTTCGCGCCGAACTCACGGTCGAGGAACCTTGCCATCTTGTAGTTACACGAACGGCTGAACTCCATCAGGTCGAGCCGGCCGTTCATGGCGATTTGCATATTCTCGCTCTCGCACGTCGCGAGCTCCTTATATGCCATCACTACCAGCGACGCGACGCCGGGAAAGATGGATTTAAGCACGGGCGACCTCGGGCTTTCATATGATGAGGTCTCCGCCACACCGACGTCGTCGACGCCGAGGTCGCGGGCAAATCCCTTTACCCGTTCCTTCTTTTGCTGCGCGTCCATCCATACCACCTCGATTACTCGGTCGGACAGCCAGCCGCGGCTATTGCAGTAGTCCTTCGATGTTCGCCAATATCTGTTCGTCGTCGTATAGCTCGAGCACCGCCGCGCCTCCGAGACACGTGACGGAACAGACTCCACAGGCTTTGCACACGGCCTCGTTCACCTTCGCCACGCCCTCATCGGTCAGCTCTATAGCCGAATACGGGCACGACGCCACGCACATGCCGCATCCCCTGCAAAGGG
>DATCGY010000193.1:0-4226 GCA_036508635.1 Candidatus Anoxymicrobiaceae bacterium | reverse complement strand
CAGGTGGACCTGCACAGCGAGTTCGGTGGGGTGGTACCGGAGGTTGCGGCGAGGGCGCACCTCGAAGCAATAGTGCCGGTGCTGGAGGAAGCCCTCCGAGCGGCAGCGGAGCGCCCCGACCTTGTGGCGGTCACCGTCGGCCCAGGCCTCGTGGGCTCGCTCGTTGTCGGCATCTCGATCGCGAAGGGTTTGGCATGGTCGTGGGATGTGCCGATGGTCGGGGTCAACCACGTCGAGGCGCACGCATTCGCTCCCGCCCTCGAGGGAAGGCTCCCGGAGTTTCCGTTCCTCGCGCTCGTCGTCTCTGGCGGCCATACTCTTCTTGCGGAGATATCGGGTATAGATGATATTGAGATCCTCGGGCAGACCCTGGACGATGCGCTCGGAGAGGCGTACGACAAGGTTGCCAAGTACCTCGACCTTGGGTATCCGGGCGGTCCGATCATCGACAGGCTGGCCGCGCTGGGGAATCCGCGCGCGGTCGAGTTTCCCCGCGCGATGATCTCGAGCGGCGATTTGAACTTTTCGCTGAGCGGTCTCAAAACCGCCGTGATTCGATACATGATGAAAGCCGGAGCGCGGGCCCCCGGGGTCGAGGATATCGCCGCATCGTTCCAGGCGGCCGCGCTCGAGGTAATAGTCAAGAAGACGGTCAAGGCCGCGGAGGAGAGGGGCCTGCGTGACGTGGTGCTCGGGGGTGGCGTCGCGTGCAACACGGCGCTGCGCGCGTCGCTCGCCGACGCATGCGAGGCAGAAGGCCTGAGCCTCGTTTACCCGTCGCCGGTACTCTGTACGGACAACGCGGCGATGATCGCGGTGCTCGGGTACATGCGATTCCAGGCCGGGTACAGGTCGGGACTCCGGCAGGACGTTTTTCCCAACCAGGGAATAGGAGAGCCGATAGCGGGAACGGGGAAGACCGGCTGAAGTCTGATGCCGGCATCGTAAGCGTTCTCGACGTGGACCCCGGTAAGACCGATTCGGACCTTAGACTGGAGGTCGATGAGCATTGGACGGCAGGTACATTCTGGCGATAGACGAGGGGACCACCGGGACCAGGGCCATGGTATTCGACCGCCGGGCCAAGGTGCGCTCAAAGGTCAGTAAGGATTTCACCCAGTACTTCCCGCAGGGCGGCTGGGTCGAGCACGACCCCGAGGAGATCTGGCGGTGCACGCTTACAACGGTCGAAGGGGCGCTTGCCGGGGCCGGCATCAAGGCAACGGATATAGCGGCTATCGGGATAACCAACCAGCGGGAGACTTCCGTCTTCTGGGATAAGGAGACGCTCGAGCCGGAGGGAAGGGCCATTGTATGGCAGTGCCGCCGCTCCGCTAACGTGTGCGAGCGACTCAAGGAAGCCGGGCACGAGCATTCGTTCAGGGAAAGCACCGGCCTGGTGCTCGACCCGTATTTCAGTGGAACGAAGATAACGTGGAAGATGGAGAACGAGCCGGAGTTCGCGGCCCGGGCTCACGCGGGTGAGGTCGCGTTCGGCACCATCGACTCGTGGTTGCTCGCCAGGCTGACGGGCGGCAGGGTCCATGCAACCGATTTCTCCAATGCTTCGCGTACGCTCATGTACGATATCAACAAGCTCGAATGGAGCGAGAAGCTGGTAGAACTGCTGGGTGTTCCCGCCTCAATGCTTCCCGAGGTCAAGCCCTCCAGTGGCCTTTTCGGTGAGACGGACCCGGGTTCGTTCCTGGGGGTATCGGTGCCTGTCTCCGGGGTCGCCGGTGACCAGCAGGCGGCTCTCTTCGGGCAGGCGTGTTACCACGAGGGCATGACCAAGAACACTTACGGGACGGGCAGCTTCGTGCTGATGAACACCGGGCCCGAGGCGGTGTTCTCGAAGACGGGCATGTTGACCACTATCGCCTGGGGGCTCGACGACAGGATCACGTACGCTCTCGAGGGCTCGATATTTGTAACTGGTGCGGCTATCCAGTGGCTACGCGACGGGCTCCATATCATAGACGACGCCGCGGAGGTCGGGCCGCTCGCGGAGCGGGCTTCCGATTCGGGTGGCGTCTTCTTCGTCCCAGCGTTTGTCGGCCTCGGAGCGCCTTACTGGGACCCGTACGCTCGCGGTGCCATCCTCGGGATAACCCGCGGCACGACGCGCGAGCAACTCATCAGGGCGACGGTTGAGTCGATGGCGTTCCAGACACGCGACGTCATGGAGGCGATGGAGGCGGACTCGGGCATCCGCGTGGCGAAGCTCCGCGTCGACGGGGGCGCCTCGGTGATGGACGTCCTTTGCAGGATACAGGCCGATATGCTCGGCATCGAAGTGCAGCGCCCGGCGGTGGCCGAGACCACCGCACTGGGGGCGGCTTACCTCGCCGGGCTGGGCGTCGGGTTCTGGAAAGGCATAGAGGAGATAGAGGAACTGTGGCATCCCGAGATGTCGTTCAACCCGTCTATGAGCGCTGACGATGCCGGCTCGCTGTACGGCGGTTGGAAAAAGGCCGTGGAGCGCGCGCGCTTCTGGGTGGAACCCGCCTGAGACCGGCCCGGATACGCGTCCGAACATGTCGCCACCCCATTGACTCTTTTCTCCAATCCCGTATAATTCGCGTTAGCACTCTAATCAGTAGAGTGCTAACAGTTTAACGCCGAGAGTGCTAACACCCCGGCGTGGAGAGTGCTAACGCAGGTGACCAGAACAGTAGGAGGGATGGACATGGATTTGGAGCCGTTGGGAGACCGGGTAATCGTTGAGCCCGGAGAGAGCGAAGAGCAAACCGCCAGCGGTATCGTGATCCCCGATACCGCCAAGGAAAAGCCACAGGAGGGCAAGATCCTCGCGGTAGGCCCGGGACGATACGAGGAAGGCAAACTGATTCCGCTGGACGTCAAGGCTGGTGACACAGTCATCTATTCGAAGTACGGTGGAACCGAAGTCAAGGTCGACGGCAAGGAGTATCTGATCCTGAGTGAGAGGGACATACTCGCCAAGCGCAAGCCTGCCGGAAAGTCCAAGAAGTAAGAAAGGGGAGGAAATAACATGCCAAAGATTCTTGAATATGACGAGGAGGCGAGGAGGGCACTCGAGGCCGGCGTGACCAAGCTGGCCGACGCCGTAAGGGTAACCCTCGGCCCCAAGGGACGTAACGTCGTCCTCGAGAAGAAATTCGGATCGCCGACCATCACCAACGACGGCGTGACCATCGCTCGCGAGATAGAGCTCGAGGATCCGTATGAGAACATGGGCGCCCAGCTCGCCAAGGAAGTCGCGACAAAGACCAACGACGTTGCCGGCGACGGCACCACGACCGCGACCGTGCTCGCGCACGCCATGGTCAAGGAAGGCCTCCGCAACGTTGCGGCGGGTGCGAACCCGATGCAGATCCGCCGCGGCATCGACAAGGCTGTCGAGCAGGCCGTTGAAGAGATCAAGAAGCGCTCCAAGGAAATCGAGAGCAAAGAAGAGATAGCTCGTGTAGCGGCGATCTCCGCCGACTCCGACGAGGTAGGCCGCATCATCGCCGACTCGATGGACAAGGTCGGGAAAGACGGCGTTATCACCGTCGAGGAGTCGCAGACGTTCGGCATGGACTTCGACATCGTCGAGGGCCTGCAGTTCGACAAGGGCTACCTGTCGCCTTACATGGTGACCGACACCGAGCGCATGGAAGGCGTACTCGACAACCCGTACATCCTTATAGCAAACCAGAAGATCAGCGCCGTAGCCGACCTGCTGCCCGTCCTCGAGAAGGTCATGCAGGCAGGCAAGCCGATGCTTATTATCGCCGAGGACGTCGAGGGCGAGGCCCTGGCCACCCTGGTGGTCAACAAGATCCGCGGGACTTTCATGAGCCTCGCGGTCAAGGCACCCGGTTTCGGCGACCGCCGCAAGGCCATGATGCAGGACATAGCAATCGTGACCGGCGGGCAGATGGTCAGCGAGGAGCTCGGCATGAAGCTCGAGAACGTGACTCTCGACATGCTGGGCAAGGCTCGCCAGATCAAGGTCAGCAAGGAAGACACCATCGTCGTAGAGGGCAAGGGCGACTCCAAGGCTGTCGAAGGGCGCATCAACCAGATCCGTGCCGAGATCGACAAGAGCGACAGCGATTTCGACCGCGAGAAGCTCCAGGAGAGGCTCGCGAAGCTCTCCGGCGGCGTTGCCGTCATCAAGGTTGGAGCCGCGACAGAGGTCGAGCTCAAGGAGAAGAAGCACCGCATCGAGGACGCGCTCTCGGCGACCAAGGCCGCCG
>DATCGY010000192.1:0-11984 GCA_036508635.1 Candidatus Anoxymicrobiaceae bacterium | reverse complement strand
GGTTGAGCAAGCCGGTCAGGGGGTCGATGCTAAGGTTTTCACCGAGCCTCTCGCTCAGCTCATCAACTTCGAACAGGACGGACGTGTAGTGGGCGAACAGCGGGAGCGCCGAGAGGTCGGGCTCCTTGAACTGGTCTTTCTCGTCCGACCAGAGTAGCAGGACGCCGCGCACCGCCGCGCCGGACACTATCGGAAGGCATACCGCGGAGGCGACGCTAACCGATGGAAGGAGCTCCTGCCCGGTAAGGTCGTCGGCGAGCTCCAGCTTGCCGCGCGAGTAGCATCTCATGATTGGGCTGCCGGGCTGGATCTCGACCTTGGTGTCCCTTGCAAGGTCCGCTCCCCTCACGGCGGCTATCTCGAGCTCGTTGCCCTGAAAGCGTGTCATGATCACTCCGCCTGTCGCGTTCCAGAGGGTCGTCGCTTCCGTGAGGCAAGCCGTGAGCTTTACGGGGGTAGAGGAATGCTGAGAGGTGGGGAAATAGTCGTCCCAGAGGCGCCTGTAACGCGCTATTACTCTTTCTACACGGACAACGCGGTTTTCCATGACCTGCCCTCCATGCACTTTTTGGTCCCGAAGTTATCACGCCCTGGATGGATATATCACCGCATAAGCACCATCCGCATCAGACGCAGCATATGGAATGATATAACAGGAGCAAAGCAGTAGGCAATTCGAGTGCGCAACGGCCTGGCTCGTTGTGCTTGATATGCCTTCTCATTCGGGGCTCGGAGTTGTGCTTACCCTTGACTGGGCCAAGGGAATCGAATAGATTCAACAAGCCCTCAAGAGTCCTAAGGAAAACGGGTCGGCTCGTCCGGAACGGACCCTGAAATCTTTTGAGGGCATCCTTTTTTTAGAGGAGGTCGGCTGATGGCGTTCGTTGGTAAGCTTGCTTACCTGGTTCTCTTCCCGGGTCTCCTGTTCGTGTTCCTTGCCGGCCTCGCGGCGAGGGGCATAGTAGAGGGGATGTCGGCCGTGGTGACCGGGGGCTCGGCACCCGGTCGCGCTTCCGGACTGCGCCGCATCGTGCGACTCTTCGCAGACGAGAGCTCCCCCGCCACGGGAGCGCCAGCCGTGCTGCAGTGGGCGGCGCCCGCTGTCAAGATCGTCGCCCTGTCCTGGATATCTTGCCTGATTCTGGGTTTCCTGGACGGCGACCTGCTGCTTATTCTCGCGTTGCTGTTGCTCGCCTCGGCATGCGACCTGGTGCTCGTATCGTGCTCCTCGAACCCGCGCGTTCGCCAGAACGTCACGTCCGAGTGCGCACAGGCGATCGGGTGGGCCGTTCCTCTTTCGCTGGTGATCGCCGGAGTCGCTTTGCGAACGGGAGAGACGCAGGTGTCCGCGGTCATAAGGTGGCAAGTCGCCAATGGAGTGCTCGTCGGGTCGCCGGCGGGGGGTGCCCTGGCGGCGACCGGAACCGGCCTGGGCCTGTTAGGTGCGCTGGTGGCGATGGGTTGCCTCGCGAGGTTGAGGCCGCTCGGGCGAGGGCTGTTCGGGGACCCTCCGGCAGGTATCGACTCCGACATCTCCGGTCCGCCTCTGGCTGTGCTCAACGTCTCTCAGCTCGCGCTGTATTTCTTGACACCGCTGCTGGTGGTGACGCTGTTTCTTGCGGGCCCATCTTCATCGTGGTACGAGGTTGTCTTCTGGGCACTGAAGGTCGCCGGAGTTATCGTAGTCCTCGGCATAGTGGATGTTGTAGCGCCTCGCATCCGCTCCGGGAGGGCCCTCGCCTGGTCGCTTGCGCTTGGAGGCGGGCTGGCCCTCGTCGGGTTTGTCCTCATCTGGGTCGGAGGTTCGACGTGAGCCCCGGGGCCTTCGACATCCGTGGTGAGCCGGGCGTTTTTCACTTGCGCATGGGCGGATGCGGCGGATGTGCCGAGATGGTCGACTCCGCGCTCCGCGACGGTTACGGGCCCCGATTGCTAGCTGAGTGTTCTTCTCCCCGGCATTCGGGGACACTCGTGGTCACCGGCTGTTGGACGGGCGACCTGGCCATGTCGGTGGAGCGGGTCATCGCACAGGCTCCGCCGGGCGCGCGACTCGTCGTCGTGGGCGACTGCGCTATGGGGTATGGCTTCGTCTTTGATAGAGGCAGGCTCTCAGGCAGCATCCGCGACGAACATGACGTTTATGCCGAGATCGAGGGTTGCCCTGTGGAGAGGGCGGATTTCCTTGAGGTGATGGGAAATGTCCCAGGCTGACGCGAGCGCCCTGCTAGGCGCTTCGATAATACTGCCTTTCGGGTTTGCGGTTGCGTTCGTGGTCGCGGGGGTCACTCCGCGTTTGAGGGGAATGCTCTCGATCGTCTACGGCCTGTCGGTCGCCGGCGTGAACCTTGCGCTTCTCAACGGTTTCCTCACGGCGAATCGCATACCCTCATGGGCTTCCTTTCGCCTTACGGGGTTCAACTTCCCGGTGATGCTGGTGCTCGAGCTCGTCTCGGTTCCTTGCATGCTCTACGCGGGCTTCCGCCAGCGGGACGAGAGGTCACAGGGCTTGCTCACCGCGTCGATAGCGGCTGCGACAGGCTTGGCCGCGGCCGCGGTGATCTCGCGCGGGCTGGTCGCTCAACTGCTGCTGTGGGAGGGTGTCACGGCGTGCGCGATCATCGGGCTCGCCGTAGGAAAAGGCGACATCCGCAGGAAGCTTGTCGCGTTCATTCCCTGGCTCCTTGGCGACGTGCTGTTCGTGGTGGGCGCCGTACTATGCGGCGCATGGCTCAAGGAAAGTTCGGTCCTCATCAACCCACCGCTTACCTCAGGCAGCGAGACGCAGGTGATCATAATCGCGGCCCTGTTCCTCGCAAGCGCGCTCATAAGGCTCGGTGCTTTCCCGTTCCATTTCTGGATTCGGGATCTTCTCGGCAGGTCGGATTCATCCTGGAGCGCTTTCTTCCTTCCCGCCAATTTCCTGCTCGCCGGGTTTCGGCTGGTCATAACGTCGGTCTTTCTGGGCAGGCTGGTCGCGAGCAACTGGAGTATTGGCATCGTCATAGCCGGCCTGGCCTCGATCGTTGCCGGACCGCTTATCGCGTTGCTTGGAGCTTCGATCCCTGAGTACGTCGCAGGTATGTACGCGTTCCAGGCCGGGGTCCTCGTCGCGGGGGTAGGGCTTTTTTCCCGTAGCGGGCTCGAGGGAGCTCTTTTCTGCCTTCTCGTAGCGCCACTGCTCCTGTCAGCCTGCATGATGTCAGCCGGCACCGCTGACTCGCTCAGGGGGACGCGGAGGTTCTTCCGGCAGGGGATATCTGCTCGCGTAGCCCCCGCGGCGTTTGCCGCCCTGCTCATCTCGGGGTTCTCTCTCGCGGGACTGCCGCCCCTGGATGGTTTTGTCTCAAAGGCGCTGGTCGCGCTCGCGGGTTTTGACAGAGCCATGACCAGCCCGTTCTATGTACTGGCTTCGGGGCTCATCATTGCGGCAGTCGCGGTCGCGGCCGTGGCGGCCGCGCGAGCGCTCGGGGGCGTTTTCCTGACCGCGGGAGTCGAGTCCGGCGCGTTCAAGAAGCCGTCGCCTATGGAGGGAACAGCAGCCCTTGCGTTGTGTGCCGGGTCTTTCATGCTGGGATTGTTTCCAGGAGTGCTCCTGCGGAACTTAATCCGTGGCGGATCCGTGTTCCTGTTCCCAAGCGGATTCACAGGACCCGGCGTTGCTTTCCTCGGGACCGGAGCTGCCGCCCAGAGGGCCGTGACCTATTACATTTCCTGGTCAGAGACAGCAGCAGCATTCCTCCTGGTCTCGACCGCGATCGCACTCACGCTTTACTTCGCCGCCCGGGCCGGTCGGCCGTACGGGGAAGGTGGAGCGAGTCTCGAGCCGTTCGTCGGGGGTTGCGCCGGACGGTACGGCGATTCAACCGGGTCGCGCACGCCGCTTTTGCCACGGGTCGCCGGAAGGAGGTGGCAAGGTTGAAAGCGCATAACGGACTGTTGCCACTCGGGCCGTTCGATACGTGCATGAGGCAGCCCCTGTTATTTCAATTCGAACTCGAAGGCCCACGCGTGCGCGGGGCATCGAGCGACTTCATGAAGGGCGGAAGAAACATACAGCTCGGGTTCAACGGCCTGGACCTGGCGGATGGGCTGAAGCTCGCGGGGATGATCTGCGCTCGCTCGAGCATCGCTCATTCGCTCGCTTACTGCCAGGCGCTTGAAGAAGCTGTGGCTGTGGAAAGGGTCGACGACGCCGCCCTGGCGTTTAGAGCGATAATCGCCGAGTACGAGAGGATCGCTTCGCACCTCGGCGTCCTGTCCGACATCGCTCGCTCGCTCTCGGATGACGTAGTCTATACAGGCCCGAGGCGATACGCGGAGCGCATCCGCGACGCTTTCACGAAGGCGTCCGGCAATCCTTTTGGCAGGGGGTTGGTCGTTCCCGGCGGGGCCTCCATTCCCGGCGACGGGAAGGCCCTGGAAGAGCTCCGAGAGGTCTTAAAACCGCTGGAGCGAGACTGCGGTTTATGGACGAAGAAGCTCACGATGTCGCGGGCCAGGCTACGAGGATCGCGCCTGGAGGTGGACCGTTTTGATGAAGACACGCCATGCGCGCCTGCGCTGCGGGCGTCGGGGTTGGCCAGGGACATGAGGTCCGGTGAGAGCGCTTACGGGTACTATGCCGCCTCTTATTACAGGCCTTGCGTCCGCGAAGGTGGCACCGCCTATGACAGGGCGCTCCTGCTGCTGGACGAGGTGCGCGCTTCCGCCGGCCTGGTCGGCCGGGCCGCCGCCGAAGGGGTCTCGCCAGGCGTGCCGGTGGAGTTCGAGCCACGCAAGGGAAACGGCGTGGGTGTTTGCGAGTCGCCCGAGGGGGCTATCGAGCACGTCGTGTTTCTGGGCGAGGGAAAGCTTATCCGAAACAGGGTTAGCAGTGCGGTCCCGTTTGTTGCGGGTCTTATGCCGGGAGCCCTCGAAGGCTCGCTCTACGAGGACGTGGCGCCCGCTCTCATCTCCTTGTATCCGTGCGCGCCGTGTCTCGACCTTCGCAACCCGACCGCTTAAACTCTTGTGGTCGGTCAATAACTGGTGAAAACGGCTTGTGTGCCGGTGGGAGGGACAATGGACCTCGCTCATATGATCGTGATGGCCCGGGGAGAGAAACAGGTCGACCTCGTGATCAAGAACTGCCAGTTGGTCAACGTGCTCTCGGGCGATGTAAGCCAGGCCGAAGTTGCCGTTTCGGGTGGAACGGTCGTGGGCATCGACAAAGGCTACAGCGGCGCCATTATCGTCGATCTGGGCGGCAGGTACCTCGCGCCCGGTCTAATCGACGCTCACGTGCACATAGAGAGCTCGATGCTGACTGTTCCCCAGTTTGCCGCCGCGGTTGTACCGCGCGGGACCACCCTCGTCGTGACAGATTGCCACGAGATAGCCAACGTCATGGGTGTCGCCGGGATAAGGTTCATGGTTGACTCCGCCAAGGAGTCGCCGCTGGATATCCTGGTCATGCTGCCTTCCTGCGTGCCGGCAACCCCGCTCGAGACGTCCGGAGCCGTTCTCTCCGCGGGCGACCTCGAGCCCCTTCTAGATGAGCCGTGGGCCATCGGTATGGGTGAGCTCATGAACTTCCCCGGGACGATCGCCGGCGCGCCGGACGTGCTTGCCAAGCTCGAGCTTTTCAAGGGCATGCCGGTCGACGGGCACGCGCCAGGTCTGAGCGGTCTTGACCTCGCGGCCTATATCGCGGCGGGGGCAAACTCCGATCACGAGTGCACAAGCGCCGCGGAAGCCGCGGAGAAGCTCGCCAAAGGGATGTATGTCTTCATGAGGGAAGGGACGGGCGCCCGAAACCTCCTCGATCTGCTCGAGGCCATGAACCCGTCGAACAGCCGCCGGTGCTGCCTTTGCGTAGATGACCGGCACCCGGGTGACCTGCTATCGAGAGGCCATATAGACTCGATGCTCAGGATGGTGGTGGAGACCGGCATTCCGCCTGTCACCGCGCTGCAGATGGCCACGATAAACACGGCGGAACGGTTCGGGCTGGCCGAATATGGGGCGATCGCTCCCGGGTTCGTGGCGGACATGGTCGCCTTCGACGACCTCGAATCGTTTGAAGCGATGCTGGTCTTCAAAGCCGGACAGATCGTCGCAAAACAGGGCAGGGTCATCAGGGATCTCGGGGTCAGCCCTGAAGTGGGTTCGAGTTTCAACGTGGCCGGCTTCAGCGCCGAACGCCTCGTGATGCCGGCCTCGGATGGTGCCAGGGCGCGGGTGATCGGGATAGTCCAGGACCAGATCGTCACAGAAGCACTCAGCGCCGAGGTTCCCGTTCGGGACGGGGCCGCCGTGAGCGACCCCGCGTCCGACACCCTCAAGATGGCTGTCGTGGAGCGTCACGCCGGCACAGGAAACGTGGGGCTTGCGTTTGTGCGGGGGTTCGGGCTCAAGTCGGGAGCGCTGGCCTCGAGCGTCGCGCACGATTCTCACAATATAGTCGTCGTGGGGTGCACTGACGCCGACATGGCGGCGGCGGTAGCGAGGGTTACGGCCATGGGTGGGGGACAGGTTGTTGTCGCCGGCGGCAAAGTCGCCGCGGAGAATCCCCTGCCGATAGGGGGTTTGATGTCATCGCTGCCGGCTGACGCCGTCGCTTCTCAGGTCGACGGCCTCAACAAGGCGGCCGCCGAGCTCGGTTGCTCGCTGGAAGACCCGTTCATGACAATGAGCTTCCTCGCCTTGCCTGTCATACCGGAGCTCAAGCTCACGGACCGGGGGCTCGTCGATGTCGGCCGGTTCGAGATAATCGGTGCGTTTGACGACTGATGGCCGCGGTTGAATCCGCCTCGCGGGCATGTCGGCCGATAGAGGTGGTCGAACCCTGTGGCAGGCGATTCAGCGGAGTATCTCGCTCGGAAATAGCCAGCGGATGCCGGATACGTTGACCCTTGTGTATATCGTTCCCTGCGAGTCCCCGGCCCATACATCGTACTGATCGGCACTGGCGACGGAGGTGGGACGGAACTCCCTTGGCGTGTTGACCTGGATCATCCAGAAAGTGCCGTTGTACGAATAAAGGCCCTCACAGGCGGCCCAGGAATGATGGCTGTCGACCGTTGCGACCGAAGTGATGCGTGGTTGCGCGCCGGCGGAGCCGTCGCTTGCCGCTTCAACTTCGACCAGGCCTCCGAGATCGCCTGCCTTGCTCCACTTCGCGCCATCGAAAGCGTAGACGACGTTGTCGGTCTTTCCACCACGGCCGGTCACCCCCCCGGCCATCGCCTGAGACCCACCGGTCGCCGAGACGCAAGTCAGCTCGCAATGAGTATCGAACTGGTGGATCCAGGTCTTTCCATTGAAGAAGTAGATACCACCGGCTTTGCCGACGGCCCATGCCTTATCCGCGTCGGCCGCCGATATCGCCGTAAGCGCCTCCGGGGCGGCGAGCTGTTTCGCCCAGGTTGTACCGTTGAAATAGAAAACCACTCCCTGAGACTGGCCGCTGCCGTCCGCCATGCGGCCTGCGACCAGTGCTCGCCCGCGGCCCAGTGCCGCAATGCCGCCCGCCTCGAGCGGTAGTTGCTTTGGCTTGCCCCATGCCGCTCCGTTGAAGAAATATACGTTGGTCGATGCCCCCGACGCGGCCGTGCCGGTCGCCCATGCGTGCGTGGGATCGAATGCCGACAGCGAGGTGACCTTTGTCGACGTTCCCGCCACGGTGAATTGCCGCCTCCAGTTGGAGCCTTTGAAGAGATATATCTCGGTGCCGGACGCCACCCAGGCCCTCGTCGGGCTCAAGGCGGTCATAGCGCTTATTGCGCCGGTTGTCCGGTACTGAACCACCCAGGCGAAATCGTTTTCGCCCGGCGCCATGTCCGCGGCGTGGTTCCCCGCCCCGGACGCAACCCCGCCGGGAAATGACGACAACGCAAGAGCCAAGGTTATAATAAGTACCAAGAGCCGCGGGAGCCCGCGGGCTTGGAGTCGATCGGGTTCTATCTCTTTGCACCCCCAAAGGCTCCGTCAGGACGCCCTGAATTCTAGCACACTCGAAACGCAGGCGGTCGTTGGAACGTCCGAGATGTAGGTCGGGCCGCGCCCGCCGAATATTAAGAAGGGCTGCATCAGTCCGCATTGCCGATCATTGGGACGGGTCAGACGCAATTGCGCAAGAAGAAGGACAGGGAAACAGAATCAGACTCCCCTCTGATCCCGCGAGAGGAAGTGCCGGCGAGCTACGGGGGCGAGGCAGGCCCGACTCCAGGCGAGGAGCACGCCGGGAGCGGTGATTTCTTCGACCTACCTGCAGAAGAGGTGGCCTCGTACAAGCCTGGTGGAGTGATCGTTGCACCGCGAAAGCAGATCTCGATCAAACCTTTACTCGAGGCGCTCGTAGTGTTGCTCGTGCTTGGCACGGCAGTGTCTCTGGTGGCCTTCCTATGGCCTTCAACGAGCGCGCGGGTCCCAAAACTGGTGGGCAAGAACCTCGTAACGGCAATGCAGGACGCGCGGTGGCGCGGCTTCGCGCCGGTGGTCTCCGGCTGGGCGTACTCGGACGACCATGCGGACGGTGTGATCCTTGCCCAGCAACCTTCGGTCGGCAAGACAGTCAGGAAAGGCGCTGGCATCTCCCTGACGGTAAGCAAGGGGCCGTCGCCGGACCGGGGCGAAGGGACATCCCAGGTTACCCACCAATCGAACGCTCAGCCCGGCCAGGGCCAGGTGGAAGCCGGGCCGCTCTCGGGGAAGACAGTTACGGTCGATCCTGGAAGCCAGGCCATCATGGCTAAGTCGGAGTGGTCCGACCCCGGCATGACCAAGCGCGTGGCCCCGGAAAAGGACGTGAAGGGGGTAATCACAGGAAACGCCGAGTACCTCGTGGATCTCGATATCGCGGTCAAGGTCAAGAGCCTGCTCGAAAAGGAAGGCGTCAAGGTGGTGATGACTCGCCAGAACAGCACCGTCGACCTGACCAACGTCATGCGCGCGGAAGTGGCGAACAATGCTTCCTCAGACCTGCTGCTCAGCATCCACTGCAACAGCTCGAACGACCAGATGATGAAGGGTGTCGACACCCTCTATCCCGCCAGGGAAGGGTATGCAGTCCCGATATACGAGAAAAGCAAGGGCGCCGCGCTTTTCATTCAGGCGCAGGTCGTGAAAGCGTGTGGCGTGGAGGACCTCGGAGTCCTTTCCCGGCAGGATATGCCCATCTTCGGCTGGTCGAAGGTCCCTGCCGTACAGGTAGAGGTGGGATATCTCAGCAGCCCAAGGGATGACAGCCTGCTGGCGGAGGAGCAGTACCGCTGGAAAGTAGCAAAGGGGCTGTGTGACGGGATAGTCCAGTACTTCAAGAACTGACCGAAGGTCTTTTAGACGCGACGCGTTACTCTACCTTGAAGCTTGCGCCCCTCTGAAGGCCCGCGTCGCCGGACGAGGGACCGACCTGTGCGAGGTATTCCATCTCTTCGATTATCCACTCACCCTTTTCCGTTTCAAAGTATGCCAGGTCCGCCGCATCGACCTTGAGCGAGACTGTCTTTGTCTCTTGCGGGTAGAGACTTACCCTGGCAAACCCCTTGAGCTCCTTGACGGGCCTTACCACGGAGGAGTGCGGATAACCGATGTAGAGTTGCACGACCTCTTCACCGGGTAGTGTCCCGGTGTTGGTCACTGAGCTCGAGACCGTTACCGAACCGTCTTTGACGATGCCGCCCTTATTGACGCTGACGGGCCCGTATTCAAACGTGGTATAGCTCAGCCCGAAGCCGAACGGGAACTGTGGATCGAGCCCCTCGCGCTCGAAATGCCTGTATCCATGGAAATACCCGTACTCTATGCTCTTTGCCTTTTTATCGAAGAACGGCAACTGGTCGACCGACCTGGGCCATGTAAACGGCAGCTTGCCGCTCGGGTTGATATCGCCATAGAGGACCTCCGCAATGGCGTGCCCGCCTTCCATTCCCGGGTACCACAGCATGACAACCGCCTGGACGTAGTCGATCCATTCGCCCAGGGTGACGGCCGAGCCTCCCTCCAGAACCACGACACACCGGTCGTTGACGCCGGCGACCGCTTTTATCATCTCTACCTGCGCGTCAGGCAATGACAGATCCTCGCGGTCACCCCCGACTCTCGCGATGGAGGAGAGGAACTCGCCCTCCTGCTTGTAGTTGAGACCGGCTATAACAATTGCCGCATCAGCTCTGGCCGCCTTGGGAAGGGCCGTGGACATGTCCTTTGCGTTGTCGTACAGGACATCGACCGCGCCCGCCTTGTTCCTCAGTCCCTGCAGGGCAGTGATGACGTATGGGGGACTCACCCGGCTGCTGCCCTTGTCCCCGATATTCGGCAGGGCGCCCAGGAGACCGATGACCGCGATACTCTTGAGCTCCTCGCGATCGAGCGGAAGCGCCCCCCCCTCGTTCTTGAGAAGAACGATACTCTTCCGAGCCACCTCGAGAGCGAGCTCGGTATGCTCGCGGCCGGCGACGCGACCGCGGTCGTAATCGGAGGGCGAGCCCACGCCGGCGAACCGCGCCTTCTGTCGAAGGATGCGGGTCACCGACTCATCCAGCAGCTTCTCGGGAACGTCACCACGCTTGACGGACTTCTTGAATTTACGCCCGAAACGCCAGCGTTTGGGCATCTCGATATCCATGCCGCCTTTCGCCGCGGCGACGCCGTCCCTCACGCCCCAGACGAAGTCGGACATTACCAGGCCGTCAAAGCCCCATTCGTTCTTGAGCATGTCTTTCAGCAGGCGCTCGTTATGCCCGCAGTAAGTGCCGTTGACCTTGTTGTAGGCGCTCATGATGGATGCGACACCCGCGTCGACGCATTTCTTGAAGTGGGGGAGGTAAACTTCCCGCAAGGTGCGTTCGTCGACCTTGACGTCGACGAAGAATCGCGCCTCCTCGATGCTGTTGCACGCGAAGTGCTTGGCGCAAGCCATGAGGTGCTGCTGTGCCCCTTCGACCAATGCGACCCCCAGCACCCCGAGGTGAAACGGGTCTTCCCCGAAAGTCTCCTGGGCTCGCCCCCAGCCCGGGTGCCGTAGCACGTTGATGCACACGCCGCCGTAGAAGTTAGCACCCTGGGCCCTGGCCTCATATCCCACGGCCGAGCCCACCCGCCTGCTGAGGTCCGCGTCCCAGGTGGCCCCGCGTGCTATCGTTACCGGGAAACACGTCGAGTGGTTGAGGCATACACCTCGCGGGCCGTCGGTGAATCGAAGGGCGGGAATACCGAGACGCGCAACCTTGCCGGAGTCGAACGTCCAGAGCCCGTAACGCACGGCCATAACGGCGAGCTTGGGCCAGCCGGAGTTGCCCGTCATCTCCTCGATCTTTTCCTTGAGCGACATCCTGGCCACGAGCCCCGCGATAAGGCGCTCGCGCTCGATGAGGTCGTCGGTCGCTAAAAGGTCAGCGAAGGTGACCTGGTCATCCCGCTGGGGCTGCCTGCCTTCCATCTCCTACCTCCGGTGCGCTCCATAGCAAAGCATGACGCGGTACAAAAGCATATCACGAATGTTATTATTCATTTGTCGATTCGAAGGCGGGAAACTAGCGCCGGCGGCAGCACGAGCCTGGTAGACGGACCCGGGTCTTTTGCCGTGGCGCGCCCCGACAAACCGATAAGGAAGTCGCCTTGCTAAAACGTAACAGATTGATAAAGATGATCGCCCTCTTCCTCGTCCTGGCGCTCGTGCTGGGCAGCATCGCCACGACCATCGCTGTGCTGCTCTCAGGTGGCCAGTCGGTCCAGGGTACTTACAAGAGCACCGACGGCAGGATCTTGAAGCTCGAGAAGAAAGGGGTCGCGACCCTGATCGTTACTGTTGACAAGCAGACGCAGACCCTTGCCGCGGCTTACAAGGTCCAGAGCGGAACTGTCAAAGTGTACGATCCCAACCAGACGGACCAGAGCATCACCTTCACCATCGACAACGGTAACCTCGTCACCCAGGACGGCGCCACCTGGGTAAAACAAAAGTAAGACAGGCATATGGAGCATGCCGGTATCTGAATAAAAGT
>DATCGY010000191.1:0-13491 GCA_036508635.1 Candidatus Anoxymicrobiaceae bacterium | reverse complement strand
AACCATTGCAAGCCAAGGCCACCACGGATTAGCATGTCATGAACGCCCATGAATTCGATCTCAAACCCAGAGCCAATAAGAGTTCTTTCAAACTCTCTGTCATCAAAGAGAACATCGTGGTGACCTATCCGGAGTAGTCTCGCGAGCCATTCAGCGTAGCTACGTCTACGAGGGGTATAGAATACCATGAACTTGCCACCGGGAATGAGTACCCTTTTTATCTCCATAAGACTGAAATCCAAATTCTCGGGCTGTATATGCTCCAGCACGCCAATTGTTACTACACCATCAAAGGAATCATTCGGATATGGAATCCTGCCACCATCGTACAATGTAAATTCTATATCCCAAATACCCTGAACCACGGGCCACACTGGAAGCAGCCGCTCTCGATTGTCTATTCCTGGATGAGGTAATGGAATCGGTCCCTTTTTGCTCATTTGTGGATGTGTATCAGTGTTGATGTCCAAGCCGTGAACGTTGTAGCCACTCTTGGTCATGAGCGCTGAAATAAACCCGTAACCACAACCGACATCAAGTATCTTCGAGTTCGGGTCTAGATAATTACTAATGAATTCTTGGATATAATACATATCCCAAAGATGACCCTTAGATCCCCAGACTGCCGCACAAATATCTTTTTGCACTACAGACGGTATTTTACTATCCTCAACACATAAACGATAAGATCGAACTAATGACCTGAAGTCAGAACGGTTCAGTATTATTCCTCCCATTACCACTATCACATTATTCTTCATTATCACGATAGGGAGACGCTACCGCAATCCTTTTTTCTCTCTTGACTCATACTGGTCTGGTCCCCAGTCTGGTCTTATTCTCCGCCACAGCCCCGCGCCCCCCGACACCCCCTAGAGAAGACATGGTCGAGGGAGGGGGTGTCGGGGGGGGGCAGTCAAGTGGCGGCGTTTGGCGGCGTTTGCAGCATTTGTCTTCACCGCAAGTGACTAAGCTGGTGAAGAGTAGGTGAAGAGTGTGGTGAGAAAAAAGAGAGAGACTAAGAGAATGATGGGCCTACTTTAGAAAACTGGAGGAAGACTTCCTTCTGCCGACCATTGAAGAGCTGGGTTACAGTACCCCGTTTCTGCTGCAGAAGATTACCGGTTCGGATCAGACGGCTGTGTCTAGAGCACTCAAGAAACTGAAGGCACGTAAGCTTATCAAGGTACATAAGAAAAGCCCAGCTTCCTAGACTATCCAGAGCAGATAATTGCCCTGAGTGCCAACGCTGTCCCATACTTCATCAAATATCTACCGGATTTCGATCCACCACATCTCTTTAAGTACCGTTTTCCGGCTGTCCCGGACCTCGGCCACCACGTCGGGTGGAGAGTGGCGTTGCCGCTGAAGCGCGCCGCAAATAATCATTAGAGCGCGCCCTGCAGATTGGATACAATTAGGAGCGAGGGCAGAAGATCCGTACCTCTTTGCCGGCCGTACCCATTGCCGGCATTGCCCGGCGTTGCGATTCGAAACAGACGGTTCTCATGCAGACTGATGTCAGCGAAAAAGGGATCTCCCTTATATTGCCGGTGTTCAACGAGGAGAACACGATCTTCGAGATGGTCGCGGAGACGGTGCGCTACCTGGAGGAATCCGGCCGCGACTACGAGGTGATCGTGGTCGACGACGGCAGCACGGACAACACCGCCGCCGAGGTCAACCGCGCCATCGCCCGGTTCGGCCGGGTGACGGTGGTGACCCTGTACGAGAACGTCGGCAAGGGCAACGCGCTGCGGTCCGGGTTCTACGCGTCCAAGTACGAACTGGTCTGTTTTCTCGACGCCGACCTCGACCTGCACCCTTCGCTCCTGGACAACCTCATCGGCGAGATGGGCGGTTCTGACTCGGACATCGTGATCGGGAGCAAGAGGCACCCGGAGTCGCGCCTGAGCTACCCGTGGTTCCGGAAGCTCTACAGCACCATCTACTACATCCTGATACTGGCCCTGTTCCGGCTGCCGGTGAAGGACACCCAGACCGGCATCAAGCTCTTCAGGCGCGAGGTGCTTACCAGGACGTTCCCGCGCCTCATCTGCAAGGCGTATACCCTCGACCTGGAGCTCCTGGTGATCGCCAACCGCATGGGCTACAGGATAGCGGAAGCCCCGATAGATCTCAGCTTCCACCAGGAGTACGGCAGCATAAAGTACGCGGACATCCGCAACATCATCGTCGACACGATGAGCATCTTCTATCGGGTCTTCTTCCTGAAGTACTACGACAGCGACCTCAAGCCGGTGATCGAGCATGAACCGTTCGTGTCGATAATCGTGCCGACCGCGAAGGTGGACAAGATGGCCATCGAGTGCCTCGAGAGGTGCTGTCAGCTCAACTACTCCTCGTTCGACATCAAGCTGATCCCGGACGAGCCGTACGGGGGCCGGCTGCCGTCGGCCAGTGTGAAGGTGATGCCGAGCGGGGCGGTCGGGCCGTCGGTCAAGAGGAACATCGGGTCGAGGGACAGCCGGGCCGACGTGCTCGCGTTCATAGACGCCGACGCGTTCCCCGAAGCCGACTGGCTGAAGAACGCGGCCCCGTACTTCGAGGACCCGGACGTATGCGCCGTGTGCGGCCCCGCGGTCACGCCGATGACGGACTCGCCAAGGCAGCAGGCCAGCGGGCTGACCTACTCCTCGTCGCTGGTATCCGGGAGCACCACGTTCCGCTACGCGTATCACGCCATGCGGGAGGTCGACGATTACCCGTCCTGCAACCTGCTGATAAAGCGCGACTGCTTCGAGGAGGCGGGCGAGTACCCCGAGGAGTTCTGGCCGGGCGAAGATACCGTGCTGAGCCTCAGGCTCACCAAAGACCTCGGTAAGAGGATCCTGTACGTGCCCAACGTTGTGGTCTACCACCACCGGCGCTCTCTTTTCAGGGGGCACCTCCGCCAGGTCTATGCGTATGCCAGGCACCGCGGATACTTCGTGCGAAAGTTCCCCGAGACGTCGCGCCGGTTCCAGTTCTTCGTTCCAAGCCTGTTCCTTGCCTGGCTCGTGGCGGGCCTCGCGGCCAGCTTCTTCTCGACATACTTCCTTCTCATCTACATATCGGTCCTGGGCCTGTACCTGCTGGTCGCCCTGCTCTCTTCGGTGAAGACGCTCAAGCCGCTGCAGAACCTGCTCGTGTTCGCGGGCATCGTGACCACGAACGTCACTTACGGGTGGGGGTTCCTGCGCGGCCTCACTGCGAGAAAGATGGTGAACTGATGAAGATCTCCATCTCCTATCCGCCGCTGGACGACACACGGCACCCGACCCTGGGCCAGAACCGGCAGTTCCAGTGGTTCCACAACCCCTCGTTCATTTATCCCATGGTGCCCGCCTCGGCAGCGACGCTGCTTGCGAGCCAGGGGCACGATGTCTTGTGGAACGACGCGATCGCCCTGAAGTGGACGCAGGCGCGGTTCTGGGAATACATCACGCGCGAGCGCCCCGGCCTTATCGCCATCGAGACGAAGACACCCGTGGTCAAGCTCCACTGGAAGATAGTGGAGCGCCTCAAGACGGAGCTGCCGGACGCGCGAGTCGTCATGTTCGGCGACCACGTGACCGCGCTGCCTGACGAGACGATGGAGAGCTGCCCAGTCGACTACGTCTTGACCGGTGGCGACTACGACTTCCTCCTGGAAAACCTCGCCTCACACATCGAGAGGGGGACCGACCTGGAGCCCGGCATCTGGTTCCGCGACCGCGGCGAGGTCCGCAACACCGGCAGGTTCGTCCTCGAGCACGACCTCGACTCACTCCCCGAGATCGACCGGGAGCTCACCCGGTGGGACCTCTACGGCGAGCACCTTTTCATCGAGAAGCCGAACACGTACACCATGGCCGGCAGGGACTGCTGGTACGGCAAGTGCGCCTTCTGTTCGTGGACGACTCTCTACCCCGGCTTTCGCGTCAGGTCGCACGGGCTGGTGCTGGATGAGATAGGCCGCCTGGTGGATCGCTATGGCGTTAAAGAGATATTCGACGACACGGGAACGTTCCCGGTCGGCGGCTGGCTGGAACGCTTCTGCGCCGGCATGATCGACCGTGGCTACAGCCGGAAGCTCAAGATCTCGTGCAACATGCGCGTCGGCTCGCTCGACGCGAAAGGGTATGAGCTCATGGCGTTGGCGGGGTTCAGGCTGCTCAAGTTCGGGCTCGAGTCGGCGAACCAGGAGACGCTGGACAGGCTGCACAAAGGCACGACGGTAAAGCAGATAATCGACAGTTGCCACATGGCGAAAGCCGCGGGTCTGACTGTCCACCTTACGACTATGGTCGGCTACCCGTGGGAATCGCGCGACGACGCCGAGCGCACCCTGGACCTTTGCCGGTCTCTCCTCGCGCGGGGGAACGCGGACATGCTTCAGGCAACCATCACGATCCCGTATCCCGGCACGCCCCTGTTCGCTGAAACGGAGGAAAAGGGCTGGCTGCGCACGACGGACTGGGACCTGTACGACATGCGCGCACCCGTGATGGAATGCCCTATCCCCGACGACGAGCTCAAAAGCCTGACGCAAGGGCTTTACCGTGCTTTCCTGTCTCCCAGGTTCATCTTGCGGACCCTGGCGGGCCTCCGCAGTCTCGACGACCTCAAGTTCATCACCAGGGCTGCCAGGGCCGTGGCCGGCCACCTCAGAGACTTTGCGCGCAGGAGCGACCGGTGAACCTGCATGCCGGGAGGGTCGGATGATCAAGCGACGAAAACGGATGACTTTCGACACCGTAACCGACACGGGCGGCAAGCTCGACCGGATGCGTAACACGCCCAAGTTCGAGTTCGTTCGCGAGTATGTGGACGGCGCAGACGTACTCAACATCGGTTGCTGGACCGGGGCTTTCGAGTCGCTCGTCGCGGACAGTGCGGCCCGCGTGACCGCGGTGGACATCGAGCCATGCGCGCTGGAGGTAGCGAGCCGGAACGTGCCGGGCGCCAGGTTCGAGGAAGCCTCGGTGCTCAGCCTGCCCTTCGAGGACTCTTCTTTCGATCTCGTCACGATGTGGGAGACTCTCGAGCACCTGCCGGAAGGGAGCGAGCCCAAAGCCCTGACGGAGATTGCGCGAGTGCTGAAACCAGGAGGGCGTTTCGCCCTCAGCACCCCGAGCGCCCACCTGCTGTCGCGTTTGCTCGACCCCGCCTGGTTCGTCGCCGGGCACCGGCACTACAGCGCGCCGGATGTCACGAGTCTACTGACCGGGGCAGGTCTGGCTGTCGAGCGGATGGAGTCGCGCGGCAGCCTCGCCGTCGTTGCTGACTACATGTGCCTGTACATCTGGAAGTGGATACTGCGCAGACCGATGCCTGAACGCGACTCGTTTACCAGAGCCTTTCTCAAGAGTTACTCGAGGAGGGGCTTCGTCACCCTGTTCGCGGTAGCCAGCCGCTCGAAATGATGCCGCGCAGAACAGCCCGCCGGTTATTTCTCAATCGAGGCGCTGGAACGTCAGCGCCATGTGATGGGCGTACTTTCTCAGGGGACTCCTCAACAACAGGCTGTCCAACCCGACCAGTACCGGTGACAGAACGTTGTACGCCCGCAGGCCGACCGGTGGGAACGATGGGACCATGTCGGTCACGTCGCTTTCGACCAGCCTGAACCCATATCCCTGGACAACGTCGATGACCGTGTCTTCGGTGTACGTTGCATCGTGTACGGGAAGCCCGAGCCATGCCGCCAGCCTCTCGAGGTAGGCCTGCGGCCTCGGCGTCCTGAAGACCAGGAAATGTCCGCGCGGCGCGCAGACCCTGTGTATCTCTTCAAGCAGGCTGTAGAGCCATGTGGGGTCGAGATGCTCCAACACCGCGTGGGCGACCACGCCGTCGAAAGAGCCATCGTCAAACGGGATGTGCCGCCCGTCGTAGACCGAGAAATCGGCGCCGAAAGCCGTGTGAAGGTCGGCCCAGCAGTCCTTTATCATGGAAGGATTATTGATCTCGTCCTGATACGACCCCCAGGTATATTTGTAAGAATCCTCCGCCTCGAACGGCTGATTCCCCACATCGATGTCGATCCCGGTCACCTTGTAGCCGTCCCGAGACAGAAGCGTCGCCACAAGCCCCATCCCGCAGCCGAAATCAAGGATGCGCGCGCCGGGAGGAAGGTATCTGTCCGCGATCTTCACGCACTGCCAGGTCCCGTTCACGTAGACGTCGGACCGCCAGTCCATCCACGCGTTCCGGGGGGTAAGCGTCTCCATCGATGCGCGATACTCTCGAATCAACCTGTTGAACTGCGACCTGTTCAATACGACTCCACGGGGAAGAGTTCTAGCCAAATGGACATTAACCATTATACTCACAGATATGCCCTGTTCCACGCGAGAAACAGACGAGCGGGTGTTACGTTGTTGGCATTTATAGCCGGATATCACGATGAAGATTGGTAGGCCGTCCGACAAGACATGGTACGACTGGATCTCGATTTTCCGCTCATACGGAGACCGGGTGCGGCCGTGTGACATCGTTCTCGAAATCGGCGCTTCGAACACTGAGCGCACGATGGACCTGGCCTCCCGTTGCGATCGAGTCATCGGGGTCGAGCTCATGCCGGAGAGGGTTCCCGACCCCACTTTCAACGTCAAGTACGTCGCCGGTGACTGGCAGAGGCTCTCTGGGATTATTGAACCCGGCAGCGTTGACATAGCGGTTGCCAACCAGGTCATCGAGCACGTTACTGATGACCTCAAAGCGCTGAACGAGCTGTACGAGGTTCTCAAACCTGGCGGAATGGCTCTGATCAGTACGCCTAACCGGAAGAGGCTGGTCAGGGCGTTAGTGGAGACCTTTCGTCCCGAGCGGGAGTTCCCATGGTGGGAGCATGTCAGAGAGTACACCGAGGAAGACTTCCTCGCCTTGCTGGAGGCTTCAAAGTTCGAAAGGTGGGAGATCCATCCGGTTGTCCTGGGAATCCACGGAGGCCCGGTCTTTGTCTACCTCGAACGGGTGCCTGAGCGTTTCCGGAGGTTTGCGAACTTCTGGCTGGTCCACCTGTACAAGGAGTGAGCGCCTCAGCGCGGGCCACCGCGCATCAATGAGAAAAGGGCCTTGATCTCCTTTATCTGACTGCCGAAAATCTGTCCGTAGTCCTTCTCACCGTAAGTGAAAAGCCAGCGCCCGAGCTGCCAGAATTTCGCGCGCAGGATCAGGAGCGTGAACCTCGCGCGGTTCACCCCGCAGGAGTCGGCTTGCGCGACCCTTCGCCCTTCGACGATGCTGTAAAGGTCCAGCCCTGACAGATCACCCTCGAGCAAACCCGGGGGCTTTCGAGCCGCGGCGAAGACACCGGGCTCCTCGAGGTCTGTATCGAGCAGCAGCAGCTCGCAGTCCGCGAAGATGCGGCGCATGTCGCCGAGCTCGAAGCGCCAGAAGTCGAAAGGGGCGGCGTGGTAGCCGTATCCCATGGACCGCGTCGTGACAACGACAACGCCTCCCGGTCTGCAAACGCGCTTGAGCTGCGAGACGGCCTTCCTCCAATCCTGAACATGCTCGATGAGCTCGGTTGCGATCACCACGTCAAACGAATCCGCCCCGAACTTGTCCACGAGGTCCGCGACGTCGCATACGACGTCGACTCCGGGCCCCGCGCTGATATCCACACCAACGTACTCATCGAAGCCGCCATGCAGATCGACTATCGACCTGTAGTCGCCGTATATTCCATTCGCGCCAACCTCGATCGCACGGAGGCCTTCACTTTCACCCACGGTCATAAGGCTGCGCGCCACGAACACGGCGCATCCAAAATTCGGCAACCTCAATCACTCCCCCACTCAAGCATCAGGACTTCCCCAGCCGTTTATAGACCGCCCGCTGGGCACGCTCGGGCAGGATGTCCCTGATCTTCGCCACGACCCTGGCGGACGGCAGGTATTTCTTCGGATGGACGAACGAAAGCATCGACCTGTTGGTAAGAGCGAGCTCGTCCTGAAGAGTACGGCTGCCGGCAACCAGGTCCTCGCGCGCGAAGAGCAACATGTTCTGCGAGTACCAAAATACGACCCTGTCGTCGTCCCAGACCCGTTTGCGGATACAGTCTATGGTCAGGAAGCTGCGCTTCTCGAAGCGCTCAGCCCAATAATCGGGCCACTGCTCGTTCACGTGGTTCTTGCCTCCCTGATATGGAATGGCAGCGGAGAACAGCACTGCCGGGGCCAGGTTTGTCAGAGTCTCCACGAAACTGTCGGCGGAATCTTGAGGCAGGTGCTCGGCGACCTCGAGTGATACCGCGAGGTCAAAGGTCCTGCCGAGCTCGACGGGCGCTGCCAGCTCCGCTGTGACGAAGCTGCTCTCCGCGATCATCAAGGTGTCTTTGTCGACCCAGGGGCCGTCGATACCGACGACATCATCCACCCCGCACTTCATGAACACGGAAAGCATGACCCCGCGGCCGCAACCCAGGTCGACCACCGAAGCCGGCTGAAGCAGCTCCATGACTGTAGGAACCACGACTCGAGCCGAGGCTAGCGTTTGCTCGTGGAACTCGTCGTAGAAGAAATTCGAGTATGGCTTTTTCATGCCCCGTGTCCCCTGAACCATCCGTTGTTTCGCTGTGCCCGCGAAGCCTACCTGGGATCGGCTTCTGACACGTACCAACTGTACATCGCCTCGAGCCCCTCGCGCAGGCCCGTGCGGGGCGAGTATCCGATCAGTCTCTTTCCCTTGGATACGTCCGCGCACGTGCGCATGACGTCCCCGGGCTGACGCGGCTTTCCGACTCTCGTCGCCTTGTTACCCACGACCTCTTCGATGACCTTGATGAACCCGTCCAGGGAGATTGGATCCGAGTTTCCCAGGTTGATGATCTCGAAGTCGAACAGCTTGTCGGACGCGGCGAGCACCCCGGCCACGATGTCCCCCACAAAGGTGTAGTCGCGCTCGCTCGTGCCGTCGCCGTAAACATCGATGCTGCGGCCCTTTGAGATCGCGTCCATGAACTTGAAGGGCGCCATGTCACGGCGCCCTCTCGGCCCGTAGACCGTGAAAAAACGGAGGCACGTGACCGGCAAGCGATAGCTTCGGGAGTACGTGTAGCAGGCTACCTCGCAGGCTTTCTTCGACGCGGCGTAGGGGGAGATCGGCGAATCGGTCCGGTCCGTCTCGCTAAACGGAACCTTGTCGCTGTCGCCGTAGACGCTGGAGCTCGACCCGAGCACGAACGCGCGTGGCCCCAGCCGCCGCGCGAGCTCGAGCATGTTGAGCGTCCCCATGACATTGGTGTCGAAGTAAGAGCGCGGGTCTTCGATGGACGCGCGCACGCCGACCAGGGCCGCCAGGTGGATCACGGACTTGACGTCCTTGCCCGACAGGGCTTTGAGCTGTGCCATGTCCCTGATATCGAGCTTTTGAAAATCAAACCCTGGACGGCCGCTCAAGAGGGCCAGGTTCTTCTCTTTTGCTGTCTCGGCAGTCCGCGCCTGAGAGACGCGGCTCAAGCCGAGATCCCCGCCGAGGTTGTCGACGCCGATGACCGAATCGCCGCGCTCGAGCAGCGCCTCGGCGACGTGGCTCCCGATGAACCCGGCGCACCCCGTCAGCAGGCAACTGCCCGTCCCCCGCGCCTCAACTCCTGACATCTATGAGCCTTTCCCCCACCCGATCCGGTCCAGGTAATTGTTCACAACGAATATTCGCAGTAGTTTGAACTCGCGTCCATAAGCAAGCCTGCCGGCCGGGTCATCGAACAGGCTCCTCGGTATGCTCGGGTCGAACAACCCGAAGTCCATGCCGAGGACGCGCTCGAAGTCCTCACGAAGCACCGTGTCTATCCAGCGCCCGAGCGGCACGGCGAAACCTTGCTTGCGCCTGTAGACGACATCGGGCGGCACGTACTTGCTCGCAAGCTTCTTCAACAGGAACTTCGTCTCACCCTCCCTGACTTTCATCGACCCCGGCAGGCTGAACGCGAACTCCGCGAGCTCGCGATCGAGAAGCGGGCTCCGCAGCTCCAGCGAAGCCGCCATCGTCGCCCTGTCCGCCTTGACCAGGTACCAGTCCGGCAGCTGCAGCATGCAGTCCAGGTAGAGCGATTCGTTGAGGTGATCCGTCTGCGCGAACCTGGCGGCGGCCGCGGCGGCGTCCTCGAACAGCCACTGCGCCCCGCCCTCAAGGCGCATGATCCGCGCCGCTTCATTAGGCGTGAAGCCCCCGCTTCCATAGAGAAACTGGCGCTCGTGGAACGGCAGCCCCATGCCCTCGAGAAGCCGGTAGCTGTCCGCGCCGGGCGCGAGGCCTTTCAGGCGCGACAGCAGCGGAGCCGCCTTGCCGAGCCGCTCCGCCAACAGTTGCGCCCTGTACTTGGAATAGCCGCCGAAGACCTCGTCTCCGCCGTCTCCGCCGAGCGCCACCGTGATGAGCGGGCGCGAAGTCTTTGCGATGAAGAACAGCGGCACGAGCGCCGCGTCCGCGATAGGCTCGTCGAGGTAGTCCGTGATCTCGAGAAAATTCTCCCTCGCGTCTCCCTCGTGAAAATCCGTGCAGTGCTGCCGGATGCCGAGCTCCGACGCCACGCGCGAGGCGTAGGCGCCTTCGTCATCTGCAAAGTCTTTATACGTGACAGTGAAGCTCTCGACGTCGTGCGATTCACGCGCAACCATGGCCGCGATGAGGCTGCTGTCCACTCCGCCGCTCAGGAACACCCCGAGCGGGACGTCCGCCACAAGCCGCTTGCGGACCGACCGGATAAGCAGGTCTTCGACTCCCTCGAGCGCTTCCTCATCGCCGATGCGTCTATCGCCCGCGACGTCCTCCAGCTTCCAGAACCGCTCCTTGTCAGCGATGCTCCACGACGCGATGTCGAAGGCCATGCTCGTAGCCGGCTCCAGCTTGGAGGCCTTGTCGAAGATCGTGTGCGGTGAGGGCACATACCCATACACCAGGAACTTCGCGAGCGAACGCTTGTCGATGTCGAGGCTCGCGCGCACCTCTGGAAATGCCACGAGCGCCTTCAGCTCCGAAGCGAAGACGAACCGCTCCCCGTCCAGGAAATAGAAGAAAGGCTTCTTGCCGAAGTGGTCGCGTGCGCAGAAGACTCTCCCCCGCCCCTCGTCGAGCAGCGCGAAGGCGAACATCCCGTCGAGCCGGTCCACGAGGCGCTCGCCCCATCTCTCGTAGCCCGCCAGCAACACCTCAGTGTCCGACCTTGTGCGGAGCGTGACGTTCTCGCGCCCGAGCTCGGAGGCCAGGTCGCGGAAGTTGTATATCTCGCCGTTGTAGACGACCACGCTCGAGCCGCGCTCCATGGGCTGGTTTCCCTCGGGCCCCGGGTCGATGACCGCTAGGCGCGTGTGGCCGAGGACAACGGTCGCATCCCCGATCGTGCGGGTCGTGGTGCGGCTTGCGTCAGGCCCCCTGCAGGCCAGGAGGGAAAGCGCCCGGTCGAACGCCGCCATGTCGATCGCGCCTCTCGTGACGTATCCGAGGATCCCGCACATCGTCATCCACCCCGGACCGAAGCGGTCTGAAGCGGCAGGCAGACGGGCTGTACGGACTTTCCGATCAACAAGTTATCCCTTTCCTCTCCCTGAACTTGCCGGTGAGCGCGTAATAAAAGCCGTCGAAGAAGCCGGCAAAATAGTAAGGTATCCTTCCGGGGTTGCCGTCCCTGAGCGCGATGAGCGAGTAAAGCACAGGCCACACCCACGAGAAGAGCACGAGGAACGTAAGGCGCTGCCGGGGCAGCCCGTACCGGGTGTTGATGACGAACCGGTTGCGCATGAGGCAATAGGCCTTTGCCGGGATCGAGCCCATGTGCCGCCCGCGCTCGGCGAGGTCGATGTCGTGGTAAGTGACAGCCCGCGAGCACATGGCGGTGCGGAACCCGAACCTGCGCGCGTTGTACGAGAAGTCCGGCTCGGTGAACGATTGCACTAGCCGGTGATCGAAGTACCCGGCCTGCTCGAACACTTCCTTCTTCACCATGAAGACGTTGGGTATCCCGTCGCTCTCGTGGACTTCCCGCCCCCCGTCGACACGCAGCTTCGTCCTCATCGTGTAGAGGTTTATCGTCTGGTTGTCGAGGTACTTCACGCGGCTCTTGAGCATATACATCGACGGGCCGAGAATCCCCAGGTCTTTGTCGCTGTCGGCGCACCGCACGAGCTCGGTGATCATGCGCGGGTCGATCACGTTGTCGTCATCGACGAACAGCACCAGCCGGCCCCGAGCCAGCCGCGCTCCGGTGTTCCTGGCCTTGACCATCTTCAGGCTCACCTCGGAGTGAAAGACGGACACGTCCGCCAGTCCAAATCTTTCTCGGACGTCCCCGCTTTCGAGGTCCCGGGTCCCGTCGGACGAACAGTCGTCGACGATTATCACCTCTGAGGGTACATCACCTTCGGCCCGGGAGATCGACTCCAAGCAGCGCAGCAGCTCCGCGCAGCGGTCCTTGGTGGTGATGACGATAGACAGCTCGGGGACCAACGTCCCAGCCTCCCTCCCGACGACGTTCAATACGATGCAGTACCAGCTTGAACAGGATTGGCCTTCGAATCAAGGCCGCTACAGGACGGCGGCAGGCAATATCTCGAGGTCGCCGATCTTCAAGGAAGACCTGAGCATGCCGAATATGCTGGTATCCTTGGGAGTGACCGGCCACGTCCCGCCCTTTATGACGAACTTCAGGTCGGCCCCCGCCTTCGGGATCAGGACGTCCTTCATGACCGCGACAGTCTCTTCCCCGGCCGAGAGGTAACCTCTCCACAGCTCCTTGCTGCCCTTCATGATGGAGACTTGGTGAGCGTGGGTCTCGCTCGTCATCGGCAGATTCATGGAGACCCGGACGTCGCTCCCGGCGAAGTCCAGCAGCTTGATAGTACCCCCGGTGCCCACGATGCGCACCGTGCTGCCGTCCTCTGAGGGGTTCGGCACCGAGATGTCGCCGAGGTACATCGGCACGATGTCGGCCTTTGGGGCAGTAATCTTATAAAGGTGGGCGTTCCCGTACCAGCCGTCCCCGTCGTAAGCCTTGATCTCCTGGAGCCCGGGCGGCAGCAGTGATGCGGAAGTATCGCCCTTAGTGTCCATTCCGTAGACCATGTAATTGATGCCGAAGCGCCTCAGGATGCCCGGGGTGGCCGCGTTGAACGGGCTGTAGATGGTCCTTCGCAGCGCCTCCCCGTCGGAGTCGTTCAGCGCCCCGTTCAGCATCGGCTGCTTGAACCAGCGCTGGTAGAACATCAGGCGCGCGGTCACGTAAGGGCCGTTCTCGAAGATCGGGTAGAAGACCGTCCCCGAGTTCCTGGGCAGCTGCTCGACGGCGTTGAAGATCGGCGGGATGGTCGCGAAGTCGTAGCTCTTCATCGGCGGAACGATAAGAAGCTCCAGCGCCATGATGAGCGCGATCGGTATGAGCAGCATCTCCTTGCGCCGGCCTTTAAACGACTTGAGTATCACCGACAGCCCGTAGCACGCGATGACGATGAGCGACAGGTAGACCACGATGCCCAGCCTCATGTACCACCTGAACCACGGGAGCAGGTA
>DATCGY010000190.1:0-7642 GCA_036508635.1 Candidatus Anoxymicrobiaceae bacterium | reverse complement strand
TCCCGCGTCAAGTAGTGAAGACGCACAAGTGTGTTTGACCTTTGTTTGCGCGATAGAAGTCTTCTTGTTGTCCTTAACCGCAGGGCGAGGGGTACTTTTTTCCGTAGAACTCCGCAGTGGACTTAAATCTGAAACATATCGCTCTTTCCACGAGGACCTCGAGGAAAAAACGTACCGCGAGCCCCCCTCGAGGAAAAAACGTACCCTGAGCCCCCCTCGAGCGCCCCTCGATTGGGGGTGTAACGAGATATATGTAACCAGCACCCTGATAGAGGGTAAGACCATCTAACGGGTGAAAGAGAATAAGAGGTCTAAAAGTAAAGTTTTGAGCGCGACGTGCCGTCATAAATTAATGGGTATTGATTGGCGCAATGGTGTAATGGGTTTGACAGATGAAGCTCTCGCTTAAATCGAAGTTCTACATCCTGGTGGTTCCGGTCATCATAGTATTGATCGCTGGAATGGCTTTTCTGATTCTACCCGAACGGCAGGTCCAGAACGACGTTGAGCAGATCAACCAGAGCCTTGCCGAAGTCCTGCCCGCCGAGGGGTTCGCAAGGCATTACGAGCGCCAGTTGCGGGAATGCGCCGATATGATCGCAACAAGCTCGACAGAGCACTTCAAGGTATACCAGGAGGCACGCCGGCAAGCCTTGACCGATATCGATGGCTGGATCAAGGCGGAAGCGTACCACACGGGCGACACACCCATCGAACATGCCACCGAGATCAAGGAACACAACGAGCTGAGACAGGCGTATCGGGATGTCTCGAAGCAGTGTGATTCGGCGATAGCACTTGCGCTGTCCGGCCATCGGCCCGAGGCGATAACGCTTCTCCTGGATGCGGCGAATGGCTCTGAAGGCGCGGCTGTCGCAACGGGAACGGACGCGCAACTGGCCGATGAAGAAGCGCAGCTCAACAGGTACCTGGATAACCTTGCGGGTGCGATAAAGAGTCAACCGGTGCTCCGGCTCCTCGGTGGCGAACCCAGGGTCCGGAACATGACGGCTCGTGTCGCGAACGCGATACTCGCGGAACGCTTCGTGAGGTACTACAACGCGCAGGTCGGCGATGCGCTGGCCTTTTCCGTAACCGGGAGCGTGCGGGACAGGGAAATGGAGATCGAGGCTCGCAATAAAGCCAGCGACGCGCTGGAGGAATGGGGTCAGCAGGTCGAGCTTATCGACGACTCCGCGGACCGCGCAACATCGGTCCAGACGGTCTCGATGATGAAGGACCGGTACGCCAGGTTCAACAAAGCCGCGGACGATGCCTGGACCCTGATCAATGCCGGCGACAGCGCCGGCGCTCTCGGCAACATTGAGAGCGTCACAAGCCCTAACGTTCAGAGCTCGCTGACCGCCGCGATCGACAAGGAAGTGGAGAACCAGAAGACAGCCCTTCAGGAAGTCGCCGGCTCTATCTCCTCCAGCAGCAACAGCGCTTCCTGGGGCATCTCTTTTGTCGCCTTGCTCCTGATCATAGTGGCCGTCGGCGGTACCTTCATGGTCTCGCGCATGGTGGTAGGGCCCGTGGTCAAGCTCCGGGACGCGGCGCGGAGATTCGGAGAGGGCGGCTCGGGTGTCGTGGTGAAGGTCAGGTCGCACGACGAGCTGGGCGAGCTTGCTTCGAGTTTCAACGAGATGGCCGCGGCGCGTGCGTCGGCGGAGGCCGAACTCATGAAATCCAGGGATGAACTCGAAGATCGCGTTGCGCGACGAACCCGCGAGCTCGCGGACATGAACGAAGAGCTGCGAGCCCAGATGGAAGAGCGCGAGAGGGCCGAGGTGGATCTCCGGGCCAGCGAACGGAAGTACAGGGAGCTGGCGGACACGCTGCCCCAGGCTGTCTTCGAGCTCAATTCCGGGGGCCTGGTTACGTATGTCAACGATGGCGGCTTCGAAATGTTCGGCTATTCACCGGTCGATCTCGAAGCGGGCGTCAGCGCTCTGCAGATAATCGAGGAGGTCGACAGGGAAAAGGCAAGCGGCGCCATCAGAAAGATGATGGACGGCACATCCACGGGCGCGGTGCGAGAGTACCTCGCGAAGCGGAGAGACGGGAGCACGTTCCCGTGTGTAGTCTATTCATCCCTTATCACAGACGGTGACGGCAACCCCGCCGGTATCCGCGGAATCCTGACCGATATCTCCGAGCGGAAGCAGACCGAACAGGACCTGATGAGGATAAACGAGGAACTCGAAGGCTACGCGCACACCGTGTCCCATGACCTCAAGGGCCCGCTGACATCGACCGTGCTCGCGACCTCGACTCTGCAACGGATGGTGGGCCTGGGCGCGAACGCCTCGAATCCCGATTTCCGGCAATTGCTGCGCGTTATAGAAAACAACGTTTGGAAGTCGGCTGCGCTCATCGATGACCTGCTCGCGCTCGCGGAAGCGGGGCAGACACCCGAGAAGCTCGAAAATGTCGACATCGGTGAAGTCGTCGATCTGGTGTTGGAGGAGAATTCGGGTGCGCTCGAGAAGAGAAAGATGCACGTTGAGACAGAAGGACCCCTGGGCAGAGTCCGAGGCTCGTCAACCCACTTCTACCAGTTGTTCGCCAATCTCATCGGCAACTGCATCAAGCACTGCGACAGCGAGCAGCCGCTGGTCAGAGTCCTGCGGCTGGATGATGGCACGGACGGGATTCGACATTACCGCATCCGTGACAACGGTTCCGGGATACCACCGGAAGACCTCGAGAGGATCTTTGCGCCGTTCTACAAGGGGGGCAAGCAGAACGGCACGGGCATAGGGCTCGCGACGGTCGCCAAGATAGTCAGGCTTTATGGTGGCAGGGTCACCGCCCACAACGACAACGGAGCCTGCTTCGATTTCACGCTGCGTGACTATCCCCGGGAGCAAGACCAGAGCTAACCCGGCTCTTTCGGAGCTTCCAGCCCCGCATCATCAGATGGCGTGGAATGCCGCCCGGCTCGAGAATGAGATGGTCAGGGGATGATGGTTGTGGCGATCTCGAAGGGGTTGACGGGTATAGTCACGGTGTTCCCGTTGACGGCAAGCTCTTGCTCGCGGCGCCCGAGGAGGTCTGACTTGAAAGCTTGAGAGGCTTCCCAGCCCAACTCGAGCACGGCCTCGCGTGCCTTTCCCGTCGTATCCCAGAACCTGATAACGGTTTCGCCCGCGGCGTTTCGCTCGAGCATGGAGACAAGCACGTCGTCAGGTGTGCATCTGAGGCCCGAGAACCGTATCGTTCCAACCGATGCTGCAATCCCCTTGAAGACGAAAGCGCGCGGAGGGTTGTTGCACCGGTAGGATTCGATGGCGGAGCCGGCTTGTAGATGGTCTCCTTTGTGCGGATACAGTGAATAGTTGAACTTGTGCTCACCGATCTCCAGGCCGCCGGGGCCGGCGTACCTCGTGTGAATCATGTCACTGCTTCGGAGCAGGGTGAGATAGAGCTTCTCTCCGCGCCGTTCGTTGGGGGGAATGCCGTAGTTGACGAGCGTGATGCCACGCTCTCGCCGCGACAGGTCAACGAAGTTCTGGGCGGCGAGCTCGTGCCCGGGCCTCTCCATCACCCCGTATGGAACCTCGTGCACCCAAGTGCCCTCCTTGATCCCGGTCGGAAACACGCACTGGAGCCGATGCCTCGCATCCTTGAAGTCGACGAACGTCTCAAAACCCACGCTGGCGGACCCGGCGGCAAGCGATATGTGCTGGATGAACTCAGAATGACCGACAGTCCCGCGTACCTCGATCCTGCCGCGCAGCGGCCCTTCCTCTTTCAACCTGACCGAGGCCACCCTCCTGGGGTACATCCAGGTGTTGCGGATGCCGCCCGACACGTACAGGTTTCCGAGGTCACGGTCCAGAGCAAGGCGATTGCCTCCCGCCAGGTCGAAACTCTCACCGCCCGAGACGACCGCGCTCTCGAGCAAGCCCGTCCCGCAATCGACCCCCACAGACAGAACGCCGTTCTCAAGGGTGCCTCCGGCCGCGCGAACCGGGTTCTCGGGCCCCGGACCCTCATCAGACGCCTGTCTTACATCGAAGACCCGGAATCCGGTTGCGGGCAGTTCGGGGACGAACCCCGCCCGAATATGCTTGAGCGTGCCGTCGCCGTACCTGGCGTCATCAAGAACCTGCACGGGGACCCGCACGCCGCCGTGCGAGACCTCGAGACCGCTCCAGCCGGGAGGGATGTCCACCTCAAATTCGACCCACGACGTGACGGGCACGGAGAGCGGGTTGAACACCAGCATGGTAAAGGCGTCCCTCCCCGTTCCCCGCGGCCTTCCCGCGAGGTGCCAGGCCGATTCCCGCATGAGCGCTCCGGTGGAAACCAGGAGTTCGTTCATGCGTTCGCGCATCCCATCGGCAACCGCATCGATGCTGCATCCGCATATCTGGTCGTGAAACTGGTTGTCCATAAGGCCCGTCCACGCCCACTCCAGCTCGCGGCCGTGAAACGCCTTGCCGAACATTGACGCCACCGCAGAGAGCTTACCCGCATCCAGGAGGGCGAACTCGCAGGCCCGGTTGAGCTGTTTGAGGCCCATTCTCGAGCTCCAGGTCCCCCACAGCTCTCGCTGAAACTCGCCCCTGATGACATCCAGCGATTCGCCTTCCAGCGACTCGAAAAACCTGGTCGGTAGTGAGAACTCGAACTTTACACCTTCGACCTCTTCGTTCCAGGCCCGGGACATCTCCCCATACTCTTTCTGCGGACGGCCATGATCCACGCCACACGGGTAAAACACCTGATCGCCGGCCGACCTCCCTCGCAGGTGGCGATAGGTCTTTAGCATCTTTCGCAGAGCACGCGAACGTTCTGTCGACACCGGGTGCCCGGCGCTATACATGAGCGGCATGTTGTGCGCTATCACCGCGGAGCCGTCCAGTCCTTCCCAGATGAACTCACTTGCCGCGCCCTCCTCGAGAAGGGTGCGCGAGTATACGAAATAATCCGTGCCCGATTTCTTGAATATCTGGGGGAGCTGAGAGCACATGCCGAAGGAGTCGATCAACCACCCGCAACGCGAGTAAGACCCGAACCTCTCGAGCGCATAGCTCTGCCAGCCGATTGACTGCCTTACCAGGGACTCGCCCGACAGGATGTTCACGTCAGGTTCGCAGTACATCCCGTTGACCGGCTCGATGCGCCCCTCGCGCACCAGCTCGACCAGCCTTTCGAAACCGGAGGGGTCGCGGCGGCGGAAAGGCTCGAGATGCGGGACCTGGTCGACCACGAACGTCATCTCTTCGTCGAGCTCCATCAACCGCAAGGCTTCACGCAAGTTGCCCAGCCCGACCCTCTCGAATACGTCACGCGTCTGCAGCCATTCCACGTCGTAATGGATATGCGGTACGACGTGTACCCGGCCCTGCCGGAGCTCCGTGGGCGGCCATTCGGGTAGAGGCCTGAAGCAATCCTCGAGTATCGGTACGTCGCCGATGCCGCCACGAAGCGAAACAGGCAACACGGGTATGATGAGCGGCCCCAGTTCCATGTCGATGACCATGTCGAGCAGATGGAGTCCGTCACCCAGTGCCCGCCCGATCGCGATGATCTCAACCGGTTTCCCTGGAGGAAACTCAAGCGCCCTCATGTCGCTGGCGAGCACTTCTTCCTGGCCCGAGCGCAACAGTATCGAATGTGACGGCACGCGGCGGCCGTCGAGCCCGAGCTCCACTCCGGTGATGCGCTGGTCGTACCATGCGTTCGTGATGGTGAATCTGAACGAGTCGGGTGCGCCGTCCCCGTCGGCATCGACGTTCCCTGTCATGTCGCGGACGAAATACCGGTCGATCCCGTCTATGAGCTCCCGCGGCAGGAGCGACCCTCCGAACCGCCGGAACCCCGTCTCCAGAACGAGCGCGACCGGGCGTGAGAAAGGTTTCGCTGTCAACACGCGGTAAATAGAGCCGCGCAAAAGGTGCCCTGGCATCATCTACTCTCCCGTCCTCTCGAAGCGCCCTTCTTATGATATGTGATTGCCCCGCGGCTGGGCAGCTCCAAAGACCGTCCGACGCTCATACCAACCAGGCGGCTCGGCCAAAACTTCCGGGCGCGGAAACCCGCAAAGGATGGGCGCCCACGGGCGCAGAAAGGAAGAACGGAACGCAGGAACAGGCATCAGAGAAACGTGGGCTGCATTGTACGTATTTGGAGCAATTCTCATAGGGTTTGTCGCGGCCGTGCTGGCGGGAATGTTCGGCATCGGCGGTGCGGGAGTAACCACGCCCGCCATCAGGGTGTTCCTGGATGCGTCACCGGCGATCGCGCTCGGCACCACTCTGCCCGTCACGATCCCCACCGCCGCATCCGGTGCTATTACCTACATGAGGAGAGGCCTGGTCGACAGGCGGGTCGCGGGCTTCTGCTGTCTCAGCGGACTGGTGGGCGCGGTGGGCGGAGCCCTGTTGACCAAGGTCATCGGCCTGCACTACCTGATGCTCCTCACGGGAGCCATAGTCCTCTACACGGCCGGCCTTACGATCCGACGTGGTCTGACCGGCCGCGGCGCCGAACCCGATCCCGAGGCCGCTCTTCCCAGTGAGCACCCGGGCGCACCTCTGTCGGTCGAAACGGAGCCCGTCGTGGAGGAGCCCCATCCAGCCCCGCTTCTGCTCGGCATCGGCCTGGTAGCCGGGCTCTTCTCGGGCCTGCTGGGCGTTGGGGGAGGTATCGTGCTGATCCCGAGCTTCCTCTACGTCCTGCACATGCCGCTCAAGAAGACGTTTGGAACATCCCTTTCCGTCATAACCGTTATCGCGATCCCCGGAACCATAGTGCACGCGTTTCTACACCATATATCGTGGTCGCTCGCCTTTTACCTCGTGATCGGTTCGATCCCGGGAGCGTACCTCGGGGCCCGACTGAGCATCAGGGCGGGCGAGCGATTGCTGTACGTCCTGTTCGGCCTGCTGCTAGCGGCGTTCGGCGTCGTCTTTATCGTTAATGAGATAATAAGCATGGTGCGTTAGGGCAAAACGAGCGCACTCAAACGTATAGGAGTAAGTAATATCGGTGGCCGGCATTCATCGGGCTTCGGCACATGCGAAGCTCTCGGCTGGCGCCCGGGTCGCCGGAACCGCCAGCCGGTTGCGGGCGACAAAGATGATGATGAAGACAAGCGAAAGAAAAAAGAGGGCAGCCTGGTCGGTCATGATCCTGCTGGCGGCGTATTGCGTCCTGCCGCTGGGCGTCGGAAGTGTACGGGCCGAAACCCTGCCGGCCGCGGCCGCGGCGCCCCAACAGTCTTCCCCCGCGGTTTCAATGGCCATATCGACCGACTCCTACTGGTACAAACCGGGCGATACCGTCAAGCTCGCGGTGACGCTCGATAACGGCACAAGACGTACGATGAACGCCGTTTCGGTTCGCGCGCGAATCCACGTGTCCAACACGTCGCGAGCCGACCTCGACCTGAGCTTCGAGGGCAAGCCTCGCAGATCGTACCGGCAGACCGAGACCTTCAGCCCCCTCACCCTCGGGCCGGGCAACAACAAGTTCACGTTCAAGATCGTGCTCAAATCCTACAACTATTCCGCGGGCGTCTATCCGGTGACGATCGATGTCCTTCGGTCCGGCAGCATCATGACGAGCGTAATAAGCGAGCTGGTTTTAATGGACCCGACCCCGGTCCAGGGTTCGATCACGCCGCTGA
>DATCGY010000189.1:0-7167 GCA_036508635.1 Candidatus Anoxymicrobiaceae bacterium | reverse complement strand
ACTCAACAAATACTCTTTGTGGGATTCGAACCCACGGAGCCTAGTGAAGATGCGAAGAATCTGAATCATCCACGTTTGGGGTCACCGCGTTCCCAAAGGGAACGTGGGGCGGGTTCAAATCCCGTGCCTATTGTAGAGATCCTCTATGTGCGCGGCCGGTTGAACCGGGGCGCACGCCTGGAGAGCGTCCGGGCAGGTCGCCCCCCTCCAGTCGATACGGCGTACGCCTCCCTCCGCCCCGTTATCCCTTCTTATTTCATGTTCCCGTACATGGCTCTCTCGGCTATCACGGGGATGTTGCTGATGACGTCTGTCGAGACCTCGTAGACATCGGCAACCTGGTCGGCGACGTTGAATGTCACTCGGGAGTGGGCGGCAATGTCTACGGAGGGTCCGGGGATCAGGCCGTCCGGAGTCATGTAGAGGAGATTTACAGTGGCCGCTGAGCCGTTGGGGTTTTGCACCAGCACCCAGGTCTCGAAACCGGCCCCAGTTGATCCTTCGGCCAGGAACCATTCTGTAGCGGGCGCGGTAGTGCCGATGGAGTCGTGGCCCTCTATCCGGTTATTCCAGTAGACAGCTCTCTCGGCGATAACGGGCTGTTTTGAGGTGACCCTGGTGGATACGCTCCACGTGTTGGGCACAACGCTTGCTACGTTGACGGTCTGCCTGCTGTGGGGGGGGAGGTTCAGGTGGGGACCCGCGACCTGTCCCTTCTCAGTCATGTAGGACAGGTTCACCGAGGCCGAAGAGCCACCGGGGTTCTGCACCAGTATCCAGGTCTCGAAACCCCCGGCTGTGCTCCCCTCCGCCAGGTACCAGTTCTTCGAAGGGTTACTGACCCCCAGAGACTCGTGGCCCCCTTTTCTGTTGTTCCAGTAGACCGAGCGCTCGGCGATTACGGGCTGCTTTGAGGTCACCGTTGTCGAAACCTCCCAGGTGTTGGGTACCGTGTCCGCCACGTTGAAGCTCTTGCGCGAGTAGGGGGGCAGCCTGAGCGACGGTCCTGCCTTCTGACCTTGGGGTGTCATATAGGTCAGACTTACGTCAGCGGCGCTGGCCCTGGGGTTCTGAACTAGCACCCAGGTCTCGAAGCCGCCATTGGTGCAGCCCTCAGCCAGGTACCAGGATTTGGACGAGCTCGATGAGCCTATTGAGTTATGACCCCAGGCACGGGAGGGGCCGTACATGGCCCTCTCGGCCACTACGCCCTCATTAGAGGTAACCGTTGTAGAAACCTCCCAGGTGTTGGGTACCGTATCCGCCACGTTGAAGCTCTTGCGCGACCCAGGCTGCAGATTGACCGTTGGTCCGGTCTTCTTCCCTTGAGGTGTCATATAGGTGAGATGAACGTGCGCGGTGACATATCCGGGGTTCTGCACCAGTATCCAGGTCTCGAAGCCCCCATTGGTGGAGCCCTCAGCCAGGTACCAGGTAGTGGACATCTCCGAAGAGCCGATAGAGTCGTGCCCCCATGTGCGGGATGTATTTGCGGCCCGCCCCAGAGGGACCCGGCCTATCTTGTTTCCATCCGTCTCTGTGAACCAGAGGGTGCCGTAGGGGCCGCTAGTCATGTTCATGGAATTGCTTCTCGGTGTCGGGGTATCGTACTGGGAAAACTCGCCGCCGGTGGTCATCCGCCCGATCTTGTTCATCTCACCCGGGTCACTGTAGATATCGGCGGGAATAGTGAACCAGAGCGCCCCGTCGGAACCCGCGGTGATACCGTCGCAGGAGCCCGACGTTATCAAGTCATTATAAAAAGAATACTCGGTGAAACTGCCGCCCGTCGTTATCCTTCCTATCTGGGCCTTCTGCGTCTCGGTGAACCAGAGCGCCCCGTCGGGACCCGTTGTGATATCGGTGGGGCCGCTGGCGGCGGTTGGGATATCGTACTCGGTGAAGTGGCCACCCGTGGTGACACGCCCGATCTTGTTTCCGTAGTTTTCCGTGAACCAGAGTGCCCCGTCTGGGCCGCTGGTTATCCCGTAGGGATGGCTGCCGCCTATGCCGATAGAGCCGGTCGGGGTGCTCCACTCGGTGACGTCACCATCTGTGGTCACTCGCCCGATCTTGTTCCCGTCGTACTCGGTGAACCAGAGGTTGCCGTCGGGGCCGCTGGTTATCCCGTATGCGTTATTGCCGGAGGGGATAGCGAATTCCCAGAACTGGTCGAACATGTCCACAGCTCCGATCTTGCCTCCTCCTCCGACCTCTCCCGTGAACCAGAGCTTTCCGTCGCGACCGGCGGCGATGTGATCGGGGTTCCAGTTGTTGTAGGGGATGTGGTACTCGGTGAACTTGCCGTTCATGGTCATCCGCCCGATCATCCCTGCATGTTTCTCCGTGAACCAGAGCGCCCCGTCGGGCCCCTTGGTGATTCCGCCGGGCTGGCTGCCGGCCGTGGGGATTTTGTACTCGGTGATGCCCGCGGCGATGGCAATTGAAGGAATGAATGCGGCAACAAGGACGGCTGCGAGGAATAGCGCGAGCGGCATGAGGCGCGCTCTCCTTGCAACAGCGACCCCCTTTCGTCCGGAGGGTCCACGCCGCCGGATGCTTCCGTCGAAACGGTCTGGATTAGACAATATGGTCATGAGAACTCCTTCTTTCGTCAGCAGTCCGTACCCTGCAATATCGCGTGAAAGTGTATATGGCCGGATCTCAAAACTCCATGATCTTTATTAACCATACCGTGAGTTGGACTGCTTAACAGGGACCGTGGGAAGGCACGAAACCTAGTCCGCGGCGAGCGGTGGGATGGACACGGCTCCGCTGATAACAACCGGGACTACCAGCAGGAAAAGACCCGCGGCAAGACATGCACATCCGCCGATGCAGATCGCGAACGGCGCCGATCTGACGTCCGAGAGATATCCCATCAGTTGCCCGCCCACCGGGTAGGCCCCGACAAGCAGCATGACATAGATGCTGGTCACCCTACCGCGCATGATTCGTTCCGAGTTACCCTGGAGCACCGCATTGGTGGCTGAGCTCATCATCATGAAAGATGCTCCGAAGCCAAAGACCAGGACGAGCGTGAGCGAGTACGTCCTGGAGAGCGAAAAGCCGATGAGAAACAGACCCAACATGATGGAACTTGCCTTGATGACTCCGCGCTCGTTGAATTCGCGGTCCAGATACGTAACGAGTGGGGCGCCGACCGCGGCGCCCAGGCCGAACATCCCCAGCATAAGGCCGTATCCAGCGGCTCCTCTGTGAAACACGTCCTTTGTCATCGCGGGCATAAGCACCAGGTTTGAGAAACCGAAAAACGATGCGATCGTTATGAGAGCGAGCAGCCAGGACATGTACCTGTTCGCCCAGACATGCCGAAATCCGGCGCCGATGTGACGGAGCGTCCCCTCCGGAGGGGGAGGAGAACCGGGGGTCGCGGTGCGTACGAGAAGAACGGCGGCGATGACGAACAGAAAGCTGATCGCGTTGATATAGAATGCCGCGCTTATCGACCATACGACGATGACCGCTCCCAGCGCGGGTCCGATACAGCGAGCCAGGTTGAACTGAGCTGAGTTTAAGGCGACTGCGTTCAGCAGGTCGGACGCGGGCACCAGGTCGGGCATTATTGACTGCCAGGCCGGTAGCAGCAACGCGGTGGCGACCCCCATTATCACCGAGATGACGATTATCACGGCGTTTCCCGCTACGCCGAGCGACATTACTATCCCGAGTGCGAGCGCATCGAACATCATGACGGTCTGGCCGGCCAGGATGAGCTGTTTGCGATCCTTGTGGTCGGCGATGGAGCCGGCGAACACCGACAGGAAAAGGACGGGTGCGAAGCTCGCGAGGTTCACCAGTGCGACCCAGGTGTTCGAGCCGGCGTGCAGCTTCATATACCAGAGTAGCGCCGCAGTCTGGATCCAGGTACCGATATTCGATGCGAAAGCTCCCGACCAGAGGATGCGGTAGTCCCTGTGCCCGAAAGCCGACAGCACCCCGCCACTGAGAATAGTCCGTTCCAAGCGATTGCTCCTGTAAGAAAGCGCGGTGGCTCTTCCACCCACGATAATTCGACCAGGAAGAATTATACAGGTGGGCAAGCGGCGGATTGCAGCGTAGAAGCATTCGTGGTTGAGGCACCACTGCCAAGGGAGACTCCGGCGTGCTAAAGTAATTCACTGTAGTAACGCAAAAGGAGCCAGCACCATGTTGCCCAAAGTGTTGATCCACAATGCGGTAAGCGTCGACGGTCGCATCGACTGGTTCTCTCCGGATGTCGGCCCGTTCTACGAGCTTGTCGAGCGATGGAAAGAAGACGCGACGCTGGCAGGCAGCGATACCATCCTCGCCGCGCCGGAGTACAACCCCGACCCTGATGACGAGCCTCCCGCGTCACGGCAGAGACAGATCGGTGACACTCGCCCGCTACTCGTCATTCCAGACAGCCAGGGCAGGGTCCGAAACTGGTCACAGCTCCTGGATATGCCGTTCTGGAGGGACGGGATCGCGCTGTGCTCCCAGTCCACCCCGGTGGAATACCGCGAATACCTCAGGGCCAGGGACATAGAATTCATAGTTGCCGGCGAGGACCGCGTCGACCTGAGGCAGGCGCTCGAGCAGCTCAACATTTGGCATGGTGTCGAAGTCGTAAGGGTGGATAGCGGCGGCACGCTGAACGGCGCCCTCCTTCGTGCGGGACTTGTGAGCGAGATCAGCCTGCTGGTTCATCCCAGCCTGGTGGGAGGGATGACCTCTCGATCGTTCTTCCGCGCTCCGGACCTGGAATCGAGCGATGACGTCATGGAGCTCGAGCTGACAGGAGCGCAAACGCTGGCGCGCGATATCGTATGGCTCCGATATAAAGTCTTATGACCGGGAGCCCGATACGGCTCTGCCGCATCAAAAAAAGTTTCGAGACAGACCCGACTTTCAACCCTGCCAACTTTAAATATCCGCATCAAACCGGCGTTTTTCGAAAGAACAGTCCAATTTGCTTGTGTTGTTTGACGATTTGGGATTCTGTGGTATAATATTGTTTAATGATTGAGAGAAAGGCCGAAAGGCCTCTTTTTTTTGTCTCATTTTGGACAAGATGAGCGTCCGGTCCTCCTGGCTGTGATCCTTCTCATGGACAACCGGTCTTTTCTTCGCAACATGAACGCATCCCATATATTGAGTATCGGGCAGATATTAACCTTCAGGTAACCCGTCATCTTGTGCCTGGATGTGGCTTCCTGGCTAGTGCTTGTATTGTTGGACGCTCGAGGGAATCGTGATAGAATATTTACACGGGCGCAAGAAGCGCCTATTTTTTTAGCTTGCTTGAGTACGACGAAGCACTTCCTCGTACCCTTGCGAAGAGACCGTCGGCCCAGGTCGGCGGTTTTTCGCGTTCAAGGCCCGGGAATAAATGTGTTGTCGCCTGGAGCGAGGGCGCCCCAATCTGACTGAAGTTCATCAATCCGCATCGGAATCAGGATCGTCGCCATAATCGTTCCAATGGGGGATAAAGGTATTCCCCTGTAGACCCGAAGCATAGAGCGAGGTCAAATCCTCGGCGAAAAACTGCAAAGCAACCAATGACGGAAGCCGGGGTCGTGACCTCTAGTAGCACCAATAGAGTTCGCCCTCAGGTGGGGTAGGAGGGAGTGCACCTGCGTCAGACCTCAAGCAAACCGCCTACCCATCTTCTGCCCCACCTGCCCTCCCTAAACCGGGGGGCTTTTTCTTGGCTCAAGTCTTGGGATGTGGGGTAGCAACCATAGTGCATAAAGTCGGAAGACACCCCACATCCCAAGACTTGAGCCCTTTTGCTTTCTTTTGCTTTTACTAAACCGGGGGCTTTCTTCTTTGGTTAGATGGGGTGGTTTTTGAGGTCCGCGCAGTAATGTTGAGACTGGTTTCGAGCCTGCTTGAGCACTTCGAGCGCGACGTTCTTGACCTGGAGGGGGTCGCCGAACTGCCTTTTCTCGTTGGTCACAACGGCCACCGCAAGCTTTACCACCTCGTCCTGGCGGCAATCGGCCGCGGAATACTCGGGGCACAACCTGGGGAGCATCTCGTCGAACCTGGCGGTGAGGCTGCCGAAGATCTGCAGGACCCGAAGGGGGACGGACAGCACCACGAAATCGTCTTCACCCATGTACCCGAGGAACTCCTCCTCGGAGATGACTATGTCGCGCAAGGCATGAGCGACGCTCTTAATGAGGTCGTCGCCCCTCTGGATGCCGTAGCGGTCGTTGATTATTCGGAGGTTACTGATGTCCACGTAGAGGAATGCGAAGAACTTGCCCCTCTGCTCGAGGCGTTTGCGGGTCTCTTCGTATATCTGGTGTTTGCCCGGAAGATTCGTCAGCGGGTCGACGACCAGGCCTTTGCTGGCTTTGCTGAGCACCGCCTTGATCCTCGCGAAAAGCTCCGCGTTCTCGAAAGGTTTGGCCAGGTAGTCGTCCGCCCCGACCTCGAAGCCTTTGACAACGTGCTCCGTCTGGTCAAGCGCGGTGAGCATGATTATCGGAATGTACTTGGTCCGGGAGTCGGCGCGCATCCTCTGGCAGATCTCCCAGCCATCGACGCCCGGCATCATCACGTCGAGGATCACTACGTCGGGCTGGTCGACCACGGCTGAGACGAGGCCGGTTTCGCCGCTCATCTCGGTGACGACTTCATATCCCTCGATCTCGAGGTTGGTTTTCATTACCTCGAGAAGGGTCACTTCATCATCGATCAGGAGTATCTTTCTCTTTTTGATATCTGGCATGTCCTCACCGGCTAATAGCGGATTGGCATTTGAAGATTGTATCACAATCGGTGGTGCCGCAGACCGCTCAGACGAGCCCGTGGCGCTCGAGGAGCGTGCTGTCGGAGAGGAGTTTTTCGGGCCGGCCTTCGGCGACAACTTCGCCACCGTCCATGAGGACTATGCGGTCGCACACGGCACGTGCCATGTCCAGGTCGTGCGTTACGATTACCTTGGTGGCCTCAAGGACACCGATCAGCTCGATGAACTCCCGCCTGCCCCTCGGGTCCATGTTGGAGACCGGCTCGTCCAGGACGAGGATATCCGGGTCCATGGAGAGGACGGTCGCAAGGGATGCGCGCTTTTTCTCGCCGAAGCTCATGTGGAACGGCGACCTGTCTTCAAATCCTTCCAGGCCGACCCAGGCCAGCGCCCGGGATACGGCATGTTCGACCTGCTCCTTC
>DATCGY010000188.1:0-8184 GCA_036508635.1 Candidatus Anoxymicrobiaceae bacterium | reverse complement strand
TTCCTCTTCGGTAAGAGGAATCACTGCTGCAATAGGTCTCCCGTGGCTGGTGACAATAACCGGCCCTTCATCTCTGACCTTTCTCAGAACCTCAGACGTCTTGTTCTTTAGCTCTCTCACTCCGGCAGTTACCATGGTCGCGCCCTCCTTTGATGTTGCTACAAGTGTAGCTACATTAACTGTTGGAGTCCGAGGGTCGAGCTTTCTACCTCATAGTCTGCCATCCTGCAGGAGAAGAATTCGGGGACAACTGGTTCCCTGCAATGGCAATGGTGGAGGGGTACGACGTTTCTCCCATTGAAGAACCGAGCGAGAACGGAATACCCGTTGAGACGATGGAAGCACTGATAAACGCCGTAGCGCCGAGGGCGCGACGAGAGTGGGAACTCTTTGAGGAACGCATCCAGGAATGGAAAGACTACGAAGAGAGAGAGAAAAGCGAATAGCGTTCACTTTCTTGCTCACTTGACCCGTATCCCGTCTTCGTCATCTCTTTCCGCAGCCTCTTTCGCCGCGATACTCGTGACAGCCCTCGTGACAGCCCTTCACCTTCCGGGGTCAGGCCCTGAGCAAGAATTCCACCCGTTCTACGGCATGTGGTTCGGCTTGTTGCCGTAGTCCGGCAACTGGGTCTGCCAGATCTTGTATTCGTTCCAGGCCGGCATCGCATTGCCGTTGAAGTCGAACAGGCCGTTGTAGGCACTGTCCCACGATGTCTGCGGATCAACGTCCTCGAACACCCATATCTTCTTGACGCCGATGCCCCAGAGGCTGCCGATGCCCACGCCGTTGATGGCCTGTCGCTGCCCCTCGGCCGAGAACTCGGCCCGCCCGGAATGGGGCCAGCCTATCTCGGTGACCGTCATCTCCTTGTACCCTGACGGGTACCTTGCGCAGATATCCCTCGCCACCTGCGTATACCAGGCCCACGAGTCCGGGTAATCGTAGGGATGTATCGAGAACGCGTCGCACACGTTGCCCATGCTCAGGGCTTCGTTGACGCTGACGGTGGTCCGGCTCTGGGGCGGCAGAGTAATAGATTTCTCCTGGCTCGTGCCGTCGGAGAACATGAATGTTATCTCGGTGTCGGCCGCCTTGGAGTTCGGGTTCTGAAGGGTCACCCACTCCTCGAATCCGCTGCGGGTCGTGCCCTCCGCGAAGTACCACACCGGCGATGAAGCCGTGCACCCCAGCTCGACGTCGCCCCCGTCACACCAGTTGTGGTACTGGAAATACTGCGGCCGTTCCACGACCACATCCTTGTCCGAGTCGATCTGCACGGAGACGTCCTGGTCCTTGCCGATCACGTCATTAACAAGGACGGTCTCACGGGCGTGAGCCGGAATGGTCTTCCAAACATCCTTCACGCCGCCGCCTGTGAACATGTATTTGAACTTGACGTTGGCCTTGCTGTCGCCTGGGTTCTGGATGGAGATCCACTCCTCGAACGCTCCGTCCGTGCTGTTGCTCCGGGTGGTGCCTTCGGAAAGGAACCATGACTTCGCCGGCGCGATCGCGCCAAACTGGCTGTCGCCGCCGGTCCAGGCGCCGTGGTAGTTGAAATACATCGGGCGCTCGGCGATTACCGGCGAGCTTGCCTCTATTTTCGCGGAAACGTCCTTGTTCGGCCCCACCACGTTGTTAACCATCACTGTCTCGCGCGAGGTCGGCGGCATCCTCAGCTTCTGTACCTGGGTTCCGCCTCCCTTGAACATGTAGGTGATAGTGACCTCGGAGGACTTGCTCCCAGGGTTCATCAGGGATATCCACTCCTCGAAGCCCGGCTGGGTCGCCCCTTCGGCAAGGTACCAGATGTTGGAGAGTTGCGGCACGCCCGCGGCGATCGACCCCCCGGCGAGGGAGCCGTGATAATTGAAGTACATCGGGCGCTCGACACAGACGGGCAGGCTGGCGGTCACCTTCGCCGAGACATTCTTGTCGGGCCCGACGTCCGCGTTGACGCTCTCGGTGAAGCGGGTGTTCGGCCCGACAGATATCCACTTTTCAGATGTCTGTCCGCCCGGGAACATATAGGTGATGTTAACCTGGGCGGTTCTTGCATTCGGGTTCTGTATGCATATCCACTCGTCGAACCCCGGGTGCGTCGCCCCTTCGGCGAGGTACCAGGTCTTGCCCGGCGTAGTGACCCCCAACTCAACGGTCCCGCCCTTGTCCTGCCCGTGATAATTGAAATACATCGGGCGCTCGGCGACTATGTTCCGGTTCGCGGTGATCTTCATCGAGACATCCTGGTTGGCGCCCGCCATCAAGGTGTTGTACGGGGTGAAGTCGTCCGCGCTGCGCGTAAGCCCCTGGAGCAGAGAGGCCGCTATCACGTAGGCCTGCGGATCGGCCTCTTTGATCTTCTGGTACCCGGAGCGCAGGAGCCCCAGGTAGCCGTACTCGCAGTCGCCGGAATAGTAGATGACGCCTCTGGACGCAGGCTCCTCGTTGCTGTCCCAGCCGGGCTCCGTCCACACCTGGTAGTAATCGACGATGCCCTTGTAGCGGTTCGCGACGGCGCCGCAGAAATCGCCCCAGTCGTCCACGCGCTTTGGCGAGGCCATCCACTGGGGATACGGGGCGGCAGCGTCCTGGGCCCAGTCCGGAACCGGCGGGACGATGGTCAGCAGGATGCTGTTGACCCCCAGGCTGAGCGCGCTGTTGACCTCCTGGTCCATCTTGCCCCAAGAATAGCCTGTCTTCCCAGTTGGTTGTATCTCGTACCAGCGGCAGAACAGCCTGAGGTTGCGCACCGCGCCCCATTCCGACGAAGGGATCTTCTTCTTCAGGTTGTCTGTGACACTCTCGCTGAAGAGGCCGAGGAGCTGGCGGTCCGTGAACCCGCTGCCACCAGGGGCGAGCTCTCCGTCAAGTGCCTCCTGGGGGCTGAAGACTCCCCGCGAGGCCTGGCCTGTTCCCCTGGGAACGAGGGTTATCGCAAGGAACAGTACTACGCAGCCAGTAATGAGCCAGGCCCTCAACGGCCCTCTCCTGCTCATGCGCATGACGACCAACACCTTTGTATCTTGATTACCCCTGGTTGCGGGAGCCACAAACACTCTACAAACTCGTCCACCGTTATACCATCATTCGGGAGGACGTGCATGCTCAGCTACGGGCAGCTCAGCGAGCGAGTCTGCCCTTCCGCTGGTGTGAAAAGAGTTTTCTGATTCTCGAGGTGCGCCTCGTCGCCAGCGCCTGCTCGAGCTGAGCCTCATGCTCGGAAAGATGCTTGAGCGCGTCGTCTTTGGTTGCCACTATCGCCTCGAGGCTCCTCGCGTAATTAGCGAGCTCCTCCACCCTGTTCATCACGTAAGACTCGTCGTAGAAGCCTCGGGTCAGCGGCAGAAGCTCCGCCCACTTTGTCTGCATCGCGAGGCGTGCGTCTTCCCGCATGCCGTACAGATCTTCGCGCCTGCCGGTCTTGATGAGCGCGAACCGCTCGGCGACATCCTCCCGCTCCTCGGAGTAGGCATGCTCTACGGCGGCGACGTAGACGCGGAATCCTGCCTTGATGTAGGAAAGGGAAAGATCGAGAGCAAACAGGCTTTCGTCGCGATAAGCCTCAGAAAGCCGGACCCCGTTGTTCCTCATGACCCAACCGGCGTCATCTATCGCGGCGACCTCGGTGAACCTCCAGGTCGGCCTGTTGCTGTCCGGGTGCCCTCGCAGCTTGAAGACTGAAGTCGTGAGGTCGGGAACGCCCTGCTCGGTCAGGCTGTGCCAGCCGCCGATGCCCACGAGACCGATATCTTCCCTGCGGTCCATGAAGGCCACTATGTTGTCGAGCCACCCCGCGTCGTAGAGCAGAACGTCGCTTCTCAAGACGGCGATATATTCCTCGCTCAGGAGCCCCACGGCGTCATTTATGGAACGGGTCAGCCCCGCGCCGTCCACGGACTCGGTCCCGCGGCCGTCGCCGCTGCCGTTGTTCACGATCTTTACGGTGTAGTTGTCCGTGACAGAGGCGAGCTGCTCCACCGCGTCAGTCGCGCCTCTTCCGGTTCTGGCAACTGGCACGATGATCGGCGTGACACGGGCAACCTTGGCTTTCCCACTCACCGGTCCTTCAATTCCCCGACCGGAAAGCCCGCCGGAAGATTTCCCACGGCCGCCATCCTCGAGCTCCTTGTCCACCCGAACCAGATCCCTGGCCGCCTGGCTGCAGCTCGGGTCCAGCGCAAGGCATCTCTTGAGGTGGTGCTTTGTCGTGATCAGGTCGCCCCGGTCGTAGTACCCGAGGGCGCAAACGTACTCGAGCCCGGGACTGTCTATGTAGGATTCGAGCCACCACTCCAGGTAATCCAGCGCGTCCGTCTCCGAATGCTGTTGCCTTATCTCGTACCTTCTGAGCAGCGATTGCGTCTCCACGTTGACGAGGTCTCTGGCCTTGAACACCAGACCGTCGTACTTGCCGTTGATGACCTTCGTGACGGCCTTGACGTTATTCATTCGGCCGTTCGTGTCGTTGCCATCCTCGATCCTGTTGCTCACCTCGCACGTGATCGCTTTGACGTGCTCGAAATCGTACTTCATGGCCATGCGGATCCAGAGGTCCCAGTCCTCCAGGCATCGGAGGTCCTCGTCGAAGCTCCCGGCCTCCTCAAACAGCTCAGCGTCGTGCATCACACATATGATGGGAATGTAGTTGTCCGCGAAGAGGGTGTCCCTGTCAAAATCCTCCGAGTACAGGACGTCTTTGCTCCTCCTGCACCAGCGATCGCCTTGCCTTGCCACGGCCCTCCAGTAAGAGTCCGTGTAGGCAAAGCGCGCCTTCGACAGCTCGATGGTGCTGACCAGGGTCTCCAGGTGCGTGGGATAGTACCTGTCGTCATCGTCGAGGTACGCGATGTACTTTCCCCTGGCGGAACCGATTCCGACGTTGCGCGCGCCTGCCGCCCCCAGGTTCTTCGGGCTCTCGATGTAGTTGATCCTCGGATCGTCGAATTGCTTCACTATCCCAGAGACGTCCTGGCCGCCATCGTTGACCACGATGACCTCGATGTCCTCATACGTCTGTTCGAGCACGCTGCCGAGCGCGTTCCTCAGGAGCTCTGGACGGTTGTACGTGATCAGGACGACGCTCACCAGGGGAGAATCGCCGTTATGTGTTCGTACCAGGTCAATATAGTCGGGCCTCGCCGGCTTCGGCTCGATGCTGTTCCTTCTGAACGAGACCGCGCGCCCCGACTCCGGCTCCAGCCCGGCTACTTCCAGATACCTCGCAAAGAAATTCCGCCAGCGAAAGTTGTCTTTCCACTCCTGGTAGCCTTCTTCCCCCAACCTCTCGCGTTCCACCGGATCGGACAGAAGGCTGCGGACCTCGTCCACGAACGGGCTTCGTACGGGTTCGGGATCCTTGACCAGCGCGCCTCTCTTCTCGGGCGGTATCACGCCTCTGCTGCGCTGGCGCTCCAGTTGGACCAGTTTGCCGCCCCTGAGCTCCTTCAGGCCCGTGCAATTGGTCGAGGCTATCCACGGCAGCCTGTGGCTCATCGCCTCCAGGACCACCCTCCCGAACACCTCGGCTTGCGACGGAAGCAGCAGAAGGTCCGCTTGCTCCATGGCTGAAGCGACCACACCCTTGTCCTGAGGAGCGAGTATCAGGAACCTGTGGTCTCCTCTGGCCTCGCTCACGATGTGGTGGTAGTAGGGCTCGTTGATCACGCTTCCCATCATCACCAGCACCCAGTTGCCGGGCATGTGCCTCAGGCTCTCGATCAGCCATGCCTGGTTCTTGACCCTGTAGTAGCTGCCAACACAAAGCAGCAGCTTCGTATCGGTGGGTATGCCCATCTCCCTTTTGAAGTCGATCGTGGGGGACACGAAGTCGACCGCGTTGGGGATCACGCTGAACGGGATGTCGTTCTCACAGTAGAACTCGCAGTCGTGGCCCGTATTCGTCAGGCTGATGACCGTCCCGGCTCTCTTCAATCGCTCGGCCAGCTTGTTTCTCATCTCTTCCTCGCCGTTGAGGAAGTCAATCGAATCCTTGTTTATCACCGGAACGAACACCGTCGGGTATTTCTCGGGCTCCTCGAGGGACCAGATCGCCCAGTTGCGGATGCCGCCCTTCACCAGGACCAGGTCGTAGCCGCCCTTCCTGACAAACTCGTTCAGCTCGGCGAACCTCGGCGGGTCGCTTGGCTCGTAAGGGCCTATCTCGTAATCAAACTCGAACACGTTGAGCCCGTTGTAGTAGTAGAACTGCCTGTTCGCGCCGAGCGTGGCGACGTCGACCAGGAATCCGAGCTTCGCGAACTCCAGCCCCAGCTCTTCGGCAAACCTCTCGGCCCCGCCGACGTCGGGGGGGAAATGGTCGATAATGAAGAGCACCTTTGTGCCGTCGAACGGCTCGATCAGGTCGCTGTCCAGGATCCTCCTGGCCCAGTCCATGTCGAACTCGTCGAAGAGGGACCTGTTGTCCAGCCTGACGTTCGCGGCGTAGTAAGGTTTTCCGCCGGTCGAGCTGAAGAGGCTCTCGCGGTGAGTCCTGTGCAGGAGCAGCGCTTCCTTGACCGGCAGGAACTTGAAGCCTTCCCCGTAAGCCCTGAGCCAGTAGTCCCAATCTTCCATGATCCTGAGAGACGGGCTCTCGTTGTATCCCCCTGTCCGCTCGTATACCGCTTTCCTGAAAACCGCGGAGTACGGGATGTAGTCCCAGTATTTCAAGCTGTCAAAGTCGAAATCGGGAGGGATGTGGAACCAGTCCGTCGCGCCGAATGTCTGGTAGCCAGGATAGACGATGTCGACCTCAGGTGACGCCTCGAAAGCCTCCATGACCTTTGCCACGTACTCGGGCCTTATCATGTCATCACTGTCGAGCGTGAAGTAGTAATCCCCCCGAGCGTAGGAATACCCGGTGTTCTTTGTCACAGACGGGTGGCCCTTGTTCTCCTGGTCTACCAGCGTGATGGACAGCCTGCCCTTGTACTTCTCGAGGAGCCCCCGTGCAACATCGAGCGTGTTGTCCGTGCTGCCGTCGTTGACGACGATCACTTCCAGGTCCTTGAAGGTCTGATCCGCGATAGACTGCACGGCGCCTGGCAGGTAGTCGGCATAGTTGTAGCAGGGGACGACGATCGTGACCGCAGGCGCAACCTCGCCGCCGCTGTTGCGCTCAACAGAAATCACAGTCTCCATCCGCCGACTCCCGAATTTGAAACTCCAGCCAAGATTACGCGAAACGAAGTTACAGCCGAATTCAATATCCCCCAAGTACCCCCAAGTATCCATCACAATTTCACTGGTATTTTACCTCGTACCCGGCTTCCGTGCTCTCATTCCGCTGTGACCAGCTTTAATTCCGATCATTTCCACCTGTATTGCATCCCCGGTCAGACCATGTTGCCAGTCGTTCTCACGCAATATATAATGCCTTAGGGTGTGCAAGGCAACGAAGCAGCTATCAGGTTCTCACCTTTGGGCTGCTCACTTGGGGGGGTCGCTTGAACGCAATGGCTGGTGGTTTGCTCTGGTCAGTCAATCCATGCGTGGAGCCCCCTGACTGCATCGTGTGGTTGGAGATGGATTGATGCAACGGTTGCGGGGGACGGTTTCGAACAAGCTCGCTATCAAAATGGCGCTGGATGCCATCGCCATCTTCTTTAGTTTCATTCTGGCGTTGGCCCTCAGATTCGAGTTCGCGATCCCGGATATTTACCTCAGCCACTTCATGCCCCTCGTTCCGGCCATAGTGCTGATTTACCTCGTCGTCAACTACGCGATACGGTTGTATGCGCGCCGCTGGAAGTATGCGAGCTTCGACGAGCTTGCCGCTCTCGTGAGCGCCTCCGTCCTGTCGACGGTAATCGTGCTGATCGTGGTCGTGGCAATACCAGGCGTCAGGAAATATGTACCTGTCTCGGTGGTGCTGATCGGCGGTGTCCTGTCTCTGTTCTCCATGGCTTTCGTCCGCCTGCAGTTCCGCCTCCTTAGCGAGAGGCAGATGAGGAAGGGCATGCAGGGAGGCACAAAAGTGCTTCTGGTGGGAGCAGGGGAAGCCGGTGAGATGGTAGTCAGAGATATCCTGCGCCACCCGGAGCACGACTATACTCCTGTCGGTTTCATCGATGATGACCCGAGGAAGCAAAATCTAGTGATCCAGGGCGTTCGCGTCCTCGGAACGAGCGCTGAGATCGCCAAGATATTCAACAAATATGCTTTCGATGAGGTATTTAT
>DATCGY010000187.1:0-4882 GCA_036508635.1 Candidatus Anoxymicrobiaceae bacterium | reverse complement strand
GGATCAGCTTCGCAATCTGCTGCTTGATCCCCGCCGGAATGCTGTTCAGGAAACTTTGCGGGATCTTCGAGATTACATTCGTGTTACTGGCAAGGGTCACGCCCTTGAGCGCTACGCCTCTCAGCATGTCAACGCCGTAGGCGAGCGGGTTTATCCTGGTCAGGAAAGTCATCCATCCGGGAAGCCCCTGCAACGGGAACATCGCTCCCGACAGGAAGAACAGAGGCAGCAGGAACAGGTTCATGACCATCGGGAACCCTTCCATTGACTTCATGTTCGCCGCGATCGCGACCCCGATGGCCGTCATGCCGGTCGCCAGGAGGAGCGTCAGGGGTATCAGCAGTAGAGCCTTGCCCAGTGTGTCGAGGCTGAACCCGTACATGAACGGGAAGAACATCAGGATAAGCAGGATTATCCCCTGGATCATCGCCTGGGACGCGCCACCGAGTATCTTGCCTATGGCGACGCTCGTGCGGGGCACTGGTGAGACCAGCACCTCCTTGAGGAAACCGAACTCCCTGTCCCACAGGATCGATATCGCTGAGAAGACGGACGTGAAAAGCACGGTCATCCCGAGGATACCGGGGAACATGAACTTTATGTACTTGACGTTGCTTCCGCCGAAGACCTTGAAGGCGGCCTGCAGACCGGTTCCAAGCAGGAACAGGTAGACCAGCGGTTGGACAAACGCCCCGACCCTTCTCGGGGTGTCGCGCCAGAACCTCTTCAGGTCGCGATACCAGACGATGTACGTTCCGGTAAGGGCGCGCCTCGCATTGGTCCTGTGGAGGTACTCGTGTACCGACTCGCCCTCGGGGATGTCCCGAGTGCTCTGTGCTGTTTCTGCCACTTGACGTATCCCCCTGTCTATCGCCTGCCGCCGCGGGCACCCATCATGGTCATGCCGAGCCGCAGGTTGGCTTTGTCGTCCGAGCCCTCGTCGCGTATCTCCTTGCCCGTGAGCTTGAGGAATACGTCGTCCAGGGTCGGCCGGTGAACGCTGACTGAAATGATCTTAGTTCCGAAATTGCGGATGAGTTCCGGTATGAATTCCTCGCCCTTCTCCATCTCGAAACATAGTTTGCACTCGGGGTCGTTGAGCATTTCGAGATCCGGGTACATCTCTCGCAAACGCCTCTCGCCCGCCTCGTCATCGGCGGTCTTTATCTTGATAACATCGCCACCGACCTGGTCTTTCAGGTCGGCCGGGGTATCCAACGCGATGATATTGCCGAGGTCGATGATCGCTATACGGTCGCAGTGCTCCGCCTCCTCCATGTAATGCGTTGTGAGGAAGATCGTGATGCCCTCGCGCTTCTTCAGGTCCTCGATGTACTCCCAGATGTAGTTCCTGGTCTGCGGGTCGAGGCCGATGGTCGGCTCGTCCAGGAAGAGCACCTTGGGATAGTGCAGGAGGCCTCGTGCGATCTCGAGCCGTCTCTTCATGCCGCCGGAAAAAGTCTCTACACGGTCATCGGCTCTGTCCATGAGCGTGACCATGTCAAGGACCTCTTTGATCCGCTGGCCGCGTACGCTACGCGGCACGTGATATACAACGGCGTGGAACTCGAGGTTTTCCCGGGCGGTCAGGCGGTCGTCGAGGCTCGGGTCCTGGAACACCAGGCCTATCGACTCCCGCACCTCGTTCTTGTTCCTGATGATGTCGAAGCCGTCTACCGTGGCGGTGCCAGCGGTCGGTTTCAACAGAGTGCAGAGCATGTTGATCGTAGTGGTCTTGCCGGCCCCGTTCGGGCCGAGGAAACCGAATATCTCTCCAGCCTCGACGTCGAAGTTCACGGAGTTGACCGCGACGAGGTTGCCGAAGTTCTTGACCAGGTCGTTTACCTGGATGATGTTTCCATTGGTACCGTCCACAGTTACTCCTTCTTTGCCTCGGACTCGCTGATCTCGAGCCATCTGTTGGTAAGCTTTCCAAGGTGTTGCACCGTACGCTCGAGTTCACTCTCGTCTTCCTCGCGGAACACGAGGAGCATGACCTTGTCCTGCAGTTCGGTGAGCTCGTCCATCAGTGCTTCGCTACGCTCTCCGAGTTTCAGACGTGTAACCCTGTGGTCTTCGCTGTCTTTCGCTTTTTCCAGCAGCCCCTTGGAGCACAGCGCGTCAACCATCCTGCTCGTTGTGGGCGCGGAGATCATCATGTAGTGCGCGAGCTCCGTCACGGTGATGCCATCGTTATGTTTCACCAGTTTCAGGAGGTGGAACTGGGGCCAGGTGACCTCGTACCTCTCCATCTGCTTGCGGAAGTTGAAACGCATGCCGCGCATGATCCTGCCGACGTCGGCCATAAACTCATTCGCCAGCTCCGTGTGTCTGCTGTCTTTCCCTGTCAAACTTACTTTTTCCCTTCGAAGCACGCGCGCAGTGCGTGCTCCCTACAATATACTTCGCAATGCTAAATAAATATGGCGGGCGAAGCTGATTTTGTCAAGGTCATATCTTAAGGAGCACTCGTCAAGTGGAGGTGGTCCCGGGCCGTATGGATAGCAGCCGCCGCCTTTGCGCCCGGCTTGGATTGGTCGTTTGCCACTGAAGTATTCATGGCGGGAAGCCGAAAGAAGAAATAGCAGTCAGGCCGGGGAGCCCCTGGCGAACGCACGGGCGTGTTGCCCGTGTGATGCGACGCAGTGTGGGGGCATACGCGGATGACACGGAGGGTGATCGGGTAATGAAAGAATGCCCGGATTGCGACGCGAGCAACCAGCCTACCAACCTTTTCTGCCCCCTGTGCGGGCACAGCTTCATCGACGAGCAAAACGCACAAGCCCCTCCTCGCCAGAAGCGTAGCGAGAATTGGAGCCAGCGCCGGGTGGTCACCGCCGTCCTCCTGGTGGTGCTCGTCGTTGGCACGAGCGCGGGCCTCGTGAGTTACTTCGTCTCGAGAGCGATCGAGAACGGCAAGCTGATCACCGTGGAAGCCGGCACGATATGGAGATGCGCCAGGTGCGGAAAGATATACAAGGACCGCGTCTTCAAGCTGAACGTAAAGAAGTCCGAGAGTGGCAATTACGAAGTCGAGACGGTGGATGGATTGTGCTACAACTGCAAGTACGGGGCGGACGCTGGAAAGGTACAGATCCTCTTCGAGTGGCTGTCCCATGAAGGCTATTTCCACGGTTTCATGATCGACGTGGAGGACGCTTCGGCGGCGTATATCGCCTCACACCCGGGTTTCTTCCCGGCGGCCGACCCGCGGGCGGTCACCGGCTTCGCGGACGAGGCCGATCCCAAGCTCGTCGAGCGCGACTTCTCCTCATACATGGGGAAGCCCGTGAGCGTTACCGGCAAGGTCGCCTCGCTCGAGGTGATAAAAGGCGTTGACGGTTCAAAGACCACCTTCATGGAGATGTTGCCGCGGTACGGCGGCAAGGAATACAACGTGAAATATTTCGTCATATACAGGGGCGGCCTGCCAGTGAAAAGCGGCGACGTGGTCAGGTTTGCGCTTCTGCCTGTCGACCTGGCCCGCTACATTTCCGCCGGCGTCAGGCACAACGCCGTCGTCACCATCACGCTCTCGGCCGAAAAGGTCACGGTCAACGGGAAGTGACCACCTGCTCGAGGACCTCGTCCAGGATTTGGACGCCTAGCTGCCAGGAATAATGCTCGACCATGAGCTCTCGCGCGCTCATCGCGATCTTGTCTCGCTGGTCCGGATCTTGAAGCATCTTGATGGTTGTTTCGGCTAGCTTCTCCGGCGAGTCGGCGAGGATGATGTTCTCGCCGTCTTTGGCGGGCAACCCCTCGGCGCCCAGGGCGGTGGAGATGACAGGGACCCCGCACGCCATGGCCTCCAGGACCTTGCCCCTGAATCCGCCTCCCAACCTCACGGGGCAGACGAAGACGTCGCTCTGCTGCAGGTACGGCCTTACGTCGTCGACCTGGCCGGTGATCTCTATGGACTCGTCACGCCTCGCAAGCTCGAGCATGTCTTCCGTGGGTCCGCGTCCGACCACGAGGAACCTGCAATCGGGGACCTGCTTCTTTACCGCGGGCCACACCTGGGTCGCGTAGAATACGACCGCGTCCCTGTTGGGATCATGCGGGTAGTTTCCGAGGAACATGACCGTGGGTCGCGCGCCCTCTTCGCGCCTGGATGGCCTGAACTCTTCGACGTCGACGCCATGTGGAACGACGGAGATATCGAGGTCGGGACGTATCTTGAGCAACTCGTCTCTGCCCTCCGGGGTAAGCGTGAGAACCCGGTTGGCGTCCGCGTACATATCGAACTCGAACCGCTTGAGTCCTTTCATCTGCATGAGGGCGGCTATGCCCTCGCGATTGTACCCTTCAAACTCGAAGACCTTGCGCCGGGCGAGGTAATAGCACTCGTGGACGGACATCACGCGCTTGATACCTTCCAGGTCGGGGTTGCGGTAGAGGTATTGCGCGACCATCGAATATTCAGATATGGCCACGTCGTATGAGAAATCGCGGACCATGTCCCTGATGGCCGCGTACATCAGGGTCGAGTAGTTCAGCATGAAGTAAGGCGGAACGGGGCCCGCGAGCCAGTTCATCGCCCTGCCGGGGAGCCCGTGACGCTCCGTACCGGGAACGAGGCGCATGTCATGGCAGTAACGGCGCGTTGTCTCGGCCTGCTCTTCCGTGACTTGCTGGGGGTCGAAAGCGACCAGCGATACCGTGTGCTTTTCCGCCAGGTACTTGACACGGTTGTAGATGATAATCGGTCCGCCTATCACTTTGCTGTGCGGGAACTCCTTCACTACAAAGAGTATGTTCATGCGTCGCGCCTTTCTGTAGTGGACCCGGTGCCCTGTGGAACGGCTCGCTCGAGTTATATGAACCGTTCCTCAGAATGATAACAAATAGCATGCCTCTTCCGAGCGACCCGTATGTCACC
>DATCGY010000186.1:0-4791 GCA_036508635.1 Candidatus Anoxymicrobiaceae bacterium | reverse complement strand
ATGTCTTTCAAGAGGTTCGGGTTGGTCGGTCCCAGGTTCGAGGCGCCCGATGCCGTCGCGTCGTATCCTTTTGCCCCGGCCGCCGAGGGTCGTCCATGGAAGTACCGCGGGCTGTCGAAAGACTGTCCGATGAGCTTCGAGCCCACCGTCTTCCCGTTCCTCTGTACCAGCGAGCCGTTGGCCTTGCCGTTGAACGCCACCTGGGCGACGCCGGTCATGAAGAGGGGGTAGGCGATGCCCGTGAGAACCGCGAACACCACGAAAATGAGCAGGCAGGTCACCAGGTATCTCTTTGCGAACCCTCTTGCCTTTGCGAGCATCTGTGCCTCCAGGCCTCACGCGAGCCGCATCGCGTGAAGGATGATGTCGATGAGCTTAATTCCGATGAACGGGGCAATCAGACCGCCGACCCCGTAGATCAGCATGTTCCTTCTAAGTATCGCGTTCGCCCCCATCGGTTTGTACTTGACGCCGCGCAAAGCCAGTGGCACCAGCGCGATGATGATGAGTGCGTTGAAGATGACCGCGGACAGGATCGCGCTTTCCGGCGTCGCCAGACGCATGATGTTCAGGTTCTTCAGCACCGGGTACGTGACGATGAAGAGGGCCGGGATGATCGCGAAGTATTTGGCGACGTCGTTCGCCACGCTGAAGGTGGTCAGAGCGCCGCGTGTCATCAGGAGCTGCTTGCCTATCTCGACGGTCTCGATGAGCTTCGTAGGGTTGCTGTCGAGGTCGACCATGTTGCCGGCTTCCTTGGCAGCCTGGGTGCCGCTGTTCATCGCCATGCCTACGTCGGCCTGCGCCAGCGCGGGGGCGTCGTTCGTGCCGTCACCGGTCATCGCCACCAGGCTTCCCTTTCCTTGGTACTCGCGGATGAGGCGCAGCTTCTCCTCGGGGGTCGCCTCGGCGAGGAAATCATCGACGCCCGCCTCCGCCGCGATGGCGGCCGCCGTCAGGGGGTTGTCACCGGTTATCATCACGGTCTTGATGCCCATCTTGCGCAGCTGGGCGAAGCGCTCTTTCATCCCGCCCTTGACGACGTCCTTGAGGTAGATGGTGCCAAGGACCTGGGAGCCTTCGGAGACGACCAGCGGGGTCCCTCCTTCTCTGGCGATACGCTCGACATCAGCCGTGACCTCGTGGGGCATGGAGCCCCCACTACCGGTAACGAATCCCTCTACAGAATCGGCTGCGCCCTTCCGGACCTGCCTGCCCTCCAGGTCGACGCCGCTCATACGGGTCTGCGCGCTGAACGGGACGAACTCCGCGCCCATGGACGCGATGTCGCGCTCGCGTATGCCGAACTCCTCTTTGGCCAGCACCACAATGCTGCGGCCTTCGGGGGTCTCGTCGGCCAGGGAGGCGAGCTGGGCGACATCGGCCAGCCTCTCTCTGGTCACCCCGGGCGCAGGCGCGAACTCGACCGCCATGCGGTTGCCGAGGGTGATGGTGCCTGTCTTGTCGAGGAGAAGGACGTTCACGTCCCCGGCCGCCTCCACGGCTTTGCCAGACATCGCGAGCACGTTGTCGCGCAGGACGCGGTCCATGCCGGCGATGCCGATGGCGCTCAGGAGGCCGCCGATCGTCGTGGGGATCAGACAGACCGCGAGCGCGATCAAGGTCGGCACCGGGGCGGTCGCTTTTGAGTACTTCGCGAATGCCTCGAGCGTGGCGCAGACAAGCACGAAGATAATAGTGAGCGCCACCAGCAGGATAGTCAGCGCGATCTCGTTGGGCGTCTTCTGGCGCTTAGCGCCCTCGACCAGCTTGATCATGTGGTCCAGGAAACTCTCTCCGGGGTCGGCCGAGATGCGCACCTTTATCTGGTCGGAGAGGACGGTGCTACCCCCGGTGACCGAACTCCTGTCGCCGCCCGACTCCCTGATGACCGGAGCGGACTCGCCGGTGATGACGCTCTCATCTACAGAGGCAATGCCCTCGATAACCTCGCCGTCCCCGGGCACCATGTCGCCGGCCTCGACAAGGACCACATCTCCCTTGCGCAGGTCTGAGGCGTTGACCATGACGATCTCGCCCTTCACCAGCTTCCTGGCCGTAGTCTCTTTTCGCGCCTTGCGCAGCGACTCGGCCTGGGCCTTCCCCCGGCCCTCGGCGAGCGCTTCGGCGAAGTTGGCGAACAGCACGGTCACCCACAGCCAGAACGCGATCTGAAAGTTCAACCCGAAGAACTTCACGTTTCCCTTGGCGGCGTCGCTGATGACGTAGTAGGTGGTCAGCAGGGCGCCCACTCCGACGACGAACATCACCGGGTTGCGCACGAGGTCCCGCGGGTTGAGCTTGAGAAATGAGTCCCGTATTGCGGGCAGAACGAGGCTGCGGCTGAACGCTGACTTGCTTTTCTTCTCCTCAGATACAGTCATCTTCCCCTCACATCATGAGCTGTTCGACTATGGGTCCGAGCGCCAGGGCCGCAAAGAAAGTCAATGCGCCGACGATCAGGACGATTGCCGCGAGCAGCACCGGGAACAGCGGCTTGTCGGTCCTGAACGTGCCGGCTGTCACAGGCGCTGGTTGCTTGGCCGCGAGGCTCCCCGCTATTGCGAGCACGGGGACCAGTATGCCAAGTCTCGCCAGCAGCATGATCACGCCTAGTGTGATGTTGTAGAATGCCGTGTTCGCGTTGAGTCCCGCGAAGGCACTGCCGTTATTGCCGGCTGCCGACGTGAACGAGTACAGGATCTCGGAGAGACCGTGCGGCCCGTGGTTGAGCGTGGACGACACTCCGGCGTGCGTCACCACGGCAACGCCCGCCCCGATGAGAATGCAAGCGGATGGGATCAGGATGACGATCACCGCCATCTTCATCTCCCAGCTCTCGATCTTTTTACCTAGGTATTCGGGCGTCCTGCCGACCATCAGCCCGATGATGAAGACGGTGAAGATCGCAAAGATCAACATGCCCGCCAGTCCGACACCGACGCCGCCAAAAACCACCTCGCCCAACATTATGTTGACCATCGGGAGCATCCCGGCGAGCGGGGTGAGGCTGTCCAGCGAGCCATCAACCGTTCCGGAGCTTGTCGACGTGGTTGAGTTCAGGTACATCATCGTTGGAGGCACCCCGAACCGGACTTCCTTGCCCTCCATCGTATTGGGCGAGGTCACGCCGAGCTTTGCGATGCGCGGGTTGCCCGCGCTCTCCGCGGCCAGGCAGACTCCCAGGGAGAGCGTAAACAGGATGAGCATGGCAACGAGTATTGCGGCGCCCTGCTTCCAGTTCCCTACCATCCTCCCGAAGGTGATGCAGAGGGCCGCTCCTATCAGCAGCAGCGAGAATATCTGGATCCCGTTGGAAAGGGGAGTGGGGTTCTCGAATGGGTGCGCCGAGTTCGCGTTGAAGAAGCCGCCGCCGTTCGTGCCAAGCTCCTTGATCGCCTCCTGCGATGCGACCGGGCCCATGGGGATGGTCTGCTCCGAGCCTTGAACCGTCTTCACTGTTTTGTAAGGGCTCAGGTTCTGGGCTGTCCCCTGCCACATGAATATGATTGATAGCACGATAGAGAGCGGGATGAGTATCCACAGCATGGCGCGGGTTAGGTCGACCCAGAAGTTGCCGACCTTGTTCGTCCTCTTGCGCGAGAAGCCCCTGATCAAGGCGATGACCACCGTGAGACCCGTTGCGGCGGACAGGAAGTTCTGAACTGTCATGCCGAGCATCTGGGAGAGGTAACTCATGGTCGTCTCGCCCGCGTAAGCCTGCCAGTTGGTGTTTGTTACGAAGCTCGCGGCAGTGTTGAAGGCGAGCGGCCTGGGCAGGCCTTTGAACGCCATGGGGTTGCCCGGCAGGTGGCCCTGCAGCCTGAGGAGCAGGTAAAGGAAGACGAGGCCCACCAGGTTGAAGAGCAGCAGAGCGACCGCGTACTGCTTCCAGTTCATCTCGCATTCTGCTTTTACGCGCGTGATGCGATAGATCCCTCTCTCCAAGGGCTTGAGCACCTTGTCGGGAATCGTCTTCTCGCCGTTGAAGACTTTGGCCATGTAGATGCCCAGCGGGATCGCGCCCGCAATGAGCACGACGATGTAGATGATTATCTGGACGATTCCGTTTCCGGTCATCAGAGGTCCTCTGCGCGGAACAGGGCGTAGACCAGATAGACCAGCAGAAGTGCTGTGACTGCGCCACCGATGATGAAGTTGGCCATTCCTGCGCCTCCCCTCGCGTGTAGGCTTTTACCTACTTCAAAGTTAACTCCGCAGACGTAAGCCATCCATTGGCAAGAGGCGTCGAACGCATAAAGAAAACATAAAGATGATGCCCGCACCTTCTCTTGACATCCCCGTATTATGACCATAATATTACGCTCATAATATTGGCGTTCTACCTGGAGGTTTGAGATGGCGGACGATATCTACGTTCAACTTGCGGAGCACCTCGACAAGGCCCTGGCGGGCGTCCCGATGGCCCCGACCCTGATCGAGATACTGAAGATGCTCTATCCGGGCGAGGAGGCCGAGGTCGCGCTCAAGCTCAGCATCTACGAGAACAAGACGATCGAGCAGTGGAAAGAAGCCATCCCCGAGAAGGCCGACGACCTCGCCGTCATCCTCGACCGCATGGCCCATCGCGGCACGGTCCTCACGGAGCAGAAGCCCGGCAAAGAGAGGATCTACAGGCTGCTCCCCATCGTCGTCGGTTTCTCCGAGGCGCCGTTCCTGTCGGGGGAGGACACTGAGTTCAAGCGCCGGCTCGCGCCCCTCTGGTACAAGTACCTGATGGAGGACTTCGGCAGAGAGATGGAGCGCGGCGTGCCGCTCATCAGGGTCGTG
>DATCGY010000185.1:0-21837 GCA_036508635.1 Candidatus Anoxymicrobiaceae bacterium | reverse complement strand
GGGGAAGGTTGAGCGTGTCCTTGTAATCCATTTTTACTCCGCAAATATAGCGGCGAAAATCGCCGCTCATTAAGCAACAATGCCCTTTAAACGGGCATTCTTCGGCACTGAGGACAGTTTGACATTCCTATATTTGAGTGTCAATGAGGGGCTCGAGGGGCTCGGGGTGCGTTTTTTCCTCGAGGTCCTCGCGGAAAGAGCGATACCAGGCAGATGCAGGTCCGCTGCGGAGTTTGACGGAAAAAAGTACCCCTCGCCCTGCACTTTAGGAGAATAGGAAGACTATGGTCAGATTTGATTATTGAGATGAGGGGTTATTGAGGCCAAGGAGGTGGAGGCGGAGTAGGTTGAGGGAGGCAAGGGTGGCGATATTGCGGACCATCTGGCGATAGCCAGGGAGGCGGCGCTCGAGAGAAAAGACGCCTCCTTCGTATGCTAACGCTACGCAGGCGGTGCCCGGGGGCTTCTTCTCACCGCCGGTTCCTGGGCCGGCGATGCCGCTCGTGGCGATCCCGATGTCAGCGAGAAACATCTTTCGGACCGAAGCGGCCATCGCCTCGGCGACCTCGGTTTGGACAGCGCCGTCGGCAAGGAGTTTCCCGGGAAGGCCGAGGACTTCTCTCTTGATATCGTTTGCATAGGCGATAACGCCGCCTCGAAGATAATCGGAGGCCCCTGGTACGTTTGCGATACGTGCTCCGACCATCCCGGCGGTCAGAGATTCGGCTACGGCAACGGTAAGCCCTTTCTCGCGCAGGAGATTTCCGACGATCTCCTCCATCGGCTCGTCGTCCACACCGTACATCAGCGGCCCGAGTCGTTTTTCAACCTCCAGCTGCTCACTCTCGATTATCTCGAGAGCTTCGGACATTGTCTTGCCTGTAGCGGTCAGCTTTACCACGACGGGCCCGCCCATGACGAGGAACCCGTACTGTACCGGGCCAACCCCGATGCGGTCCGTTACGAGAGACGCAAGCTCGGACTCGCCGAGCCCGAAAGTCATGATTCTCCTGGTGACGCGGGCGTGCGTGGCCGCGAAGCGGCTTGAAACCTCGGGGATCACGTCGGAGGCGAGCATATCCTGCATCTCTCGCGGGACTCCGGGTAGCACCGCGATCAGCGCACCGTCGTATTCGAGCATAAAGCCGGCGGCGGTCCCGCCGGCGGGTGGTATCTCTCTTGCGCCCTCGGGAAGATGCGCCTGTTTGAGGTTTTCATCCGGCATCGGCCTGCCCATTGATTCGAAAAAAGCGCGTAGATTGGCCGCTAGATGTCCGTGGAACTCAAGCGGGCGCTCGACGGCTTTTGCGACGGCCTCGTTGGTCAGGTCGTCGTTGGTCGGGCCCAGTCCACCCGTCACTACCAGGACGTCGCTCTCCGCGGACAGCGCGCGGACAGCACCGACTATCTCGTCGATATCGTCTCCGACAGTGAGGTGCCTGGATACGAAAAAGCCGACCTCCCCGAGTGACTTTGCGATCGACTGCATGTTTGTGTCAACGACCTCTCCCGACAGTAGCTCGTCGCCGACAGTCAGAACCGAGATGCGCGTGGATATGTCAGCCATCGGGGTGCTCAAGCCTCGGAAGTCCCGGCGTCACGGGACGGCTCTCTGTTGCCGGACGGCTTGAAGATCTCTCGCCTCGCACGGAACAGGTAGTCGATACCGGAGTAAACGGTTATCGCGGCCATGAGGTATACGAGGACGCGGACAGCCAGGTCGTTCGCGCCAGATGGGAAAAAGAGTATCACGCCGACGACGATGACCTGCGAGAACATCTTTATCTTCCCGGACCATGACGCCGGGAACGATATTCCCTTGCGGGCTCCTATTAACCTGAAAGACGAGATGAGCAACTCTCTGGCAATAACGATCACGGTCACCCACAAAGGAAGAAGGACCTGGCCTCCGACCTTTACGAACGACATTGTTAACATCACGGGGATCATGAGCAGTTTGTCAGCCAGGGGGTCTAGGAACTCTCCCACCCTTGTTATGGCGTCGTACTTCCTGGCGTAGTAACCGTCAGCCTTGTCGGTCAGTGCGGCCACGACGAAGACCATGCCGGCCGCGAAGCTCCAGTGAGAGGGCTGGTACACGAGGAGAAGTATGATCGGTGGTGCGAGCACGACGCGGAGGACAGACATGAGGTTTGCGGGATTCAGCCACCCGGCTTGCGCTGCAACCCGGCCGACAACAGCGGTGTCTTCAGATTTCTCCAACAAGGTCGAGTCCTTCCCGTCCGGTAATGAGCGCTTCAAGGAAACGGCCTGGCTCAACCGGAACCAACCTGTCGCCGTCCTTGCAGAGGTTGATGATACCGTCAACAACTGGCGCCTCGCGATATGAACGCCCGACGTACTCATAAGGACCTATTTCCGAGAAGCTGTCTATGACGACCTCGAGCCTGTGTCCTTCGAACTTCGCGAGCCCCGACTCTTCTATCCTGTCCTGCGCCTCCGCCACCATATTATAGCGCGAAACGGCCACATCAAAATCGATGGCTCCAGGCAACGAGATAGATGTCGTTCCCTCCTCCGGAGAGAATATAAAAGCTCCAAGCCAGTCAAACCTCGCCTCTGTGATGAACTCCAGGAGAGTTTCAAAATCCTCTTCCGTTTCCCCGGGATACCCGACCATTACTGTGGAGCGGATCGCGGCATCGGGTATGCGCTCACGTATCGAGCCGACAAGGTCCATGAACGCCTCCGCGCCGCCGGGCCTGCCCATGGCACGTAATACCGGAACGCTCGCATGCTGAAACGGTATGTCGAAGTAGTCGCAGATCCTGGGGTTTCCGGCGATCTCCTCGATCAGTCGGGGAGTTACTCCCTCGGGCTGCAGGTACAAAAGCCGCAGCCAGCGGACTTCGGGGATGTCCGTGAGTCGCTTCGCTAGCTCTGTCACACTTGACCCATTGTCGAGTCCGTACGAAGTAAGATCTTGTGCCAGCAGAATAACCTCTCGGTCTCTGCCGTTTGAAAGACGCTTGACCTCCTCGCAGATATCCTCGGGCGGTCTGCTTATGAATGGACCCTTAATAGACGGGATGGAGCAGAATCGGCAACCTCTGTCGCAGCCGTCCGCCACGCGCACGAAGAGGGTGGCGTTATCGGAAGAGTCGATATGCCTTCTGAGCGCGGATGGTCTTGGGGGACCGGGGGGAACAGAGTACCGCGACCCCAGAAGGAGTTCTGAGACCGCGACTGCAAGGTGTCCCTGCCAATCGGTCCCGAGCACTCCCGAGATCTCCGGCATCTCTTTTATGAGGTCGACCCCATACCTCTGGACCATGCATCCGACGGCGAGTATCGGTGGGACGTCCTCGACCTCAGATTTGAGCGCATCGAGCTCCAGTATTGTGTCAATCCCTTCGTCGCACGCGTCTGCAATGAACCCGCACGTATTCACCACGACTATGTCAGCGGATTTGAGGTCCCCGGTCTCAGTGAGGCCGATCTCCTCGAGAGCGCAGCGCATGTTATCTGATTCAACCTCGTTCTTGAAACAGCCAAGCGTAACGATGAGGAAATGTTTGTTTTTCATACCTTGCCGATGCATCGGGTGCGTCAGCGATAGTTGGTAAACTGCAGGGGAAGACCGAAGTCGTGGTCCTTGACCGCCTTCATGATGTTCTGCAGGGAGTCTTTGCTCTTGCTGGAGACCCGGACCTGGTCTTTCTGGACTGTCACGTTCACTTTCTTATCAAGCTTTTTCACGAACTTCGTGATCTCTCGACCCTTGTCCGTATCGATGCCCTGGAGTATCCTGGCCTCGCGCTTGACCGTACCTTTGGGACCGTCAGTCACCGTCCCCCAGGATATCGCCTTGAGCGGGACCTCGCGCCTGACGAGTCGTGTTTCCAGAACTTCGAGCATCGACTGCAGATGAAACTCGTCCGCTGAATAGGCGGTCAAGGTGTCTTTGGCGCTCTCTATCCGCGAGCCGGTGCCCTTAAAATCGAAACGGTTGTCGACCTCCTTGCGCGCCTGGTTCAGCGCATTTTCCAGTTCGGGCTGGTCGACCTTGCTGACTATATCGAATGAGCTATCTGTTGCCGCCATTGGTTAGTCCCCGTTACGCAGCTTGAACCCGTCTATCAGGTTCTTCATCTCTATTGCGAAGCGCGCCAACTCCTGAATCGAGGCGCGCATCTCTTCTACCGACGCGGCCTGCTGGTTCGCGGCCGCCGATGCTTCCTGAGTGCCCGCCGCGGCCTGCTCGGCTATAGCGGCGATGTCGTGCGAAGCCCTGACGACACGCTCGGACCCCTGCCTTTGGGCCTCGGTCGCCTTATGGACCGATTCCGCGCCGCTAGCTATGTCTTCTACTATCTCGACTACATTGGACAGCGCGTCGAGCGTCGATTGTATGACGTCAATCGATGTCGAGATTATCTCTTTGGAGTTGTCTACAGCCTTGAGGGCTCGTGACGTCTCCCCCTCGGTGTCACGTATCATCTTGGATATTTGCTCCGCCGCCTTGCGGCTACCTTCGGCGAGGTTGCGCACCTCTTCAGCGACGACAGCGAAACCCCTGCCGTGCTCGCCGGCCCTGCTGGCTTCGATGGCCGCATTCAGAGCCAGCATGTTGGTCTGTTCTGAGATGTTAGTGATGACGTCGACTATAAGCCCGATCTGCATGGACCTGTCACCAAGCCCCTTCATGATGCTGCTCACACCGTCCATGGCGTGCTGCATCTCGGTCATCTTTGTGGCCGCTTGCGCCGCGCTCTCGGAGCCCGCTCGAGCTATATCATTCGCGGCACGCGCCGTCTCGGACGAAAGCCTGGCCTGCTCTGCCACGTTACCCGCCATCTCTGCGATCTCGTTTGTTATCTGGCTCGATTCCTCTACGGTTCTGGCCTGAGATTCCGCGCCCCGGGATATCTGCTCTACGGTAGAAGAGACCTCCTGGGCAGAAGCCATGACCTGCTCTGAGGACGCAGACAGCTCTTCCGCGGTGGAGCTGACCAACGTGGAAGCTTCGCGTAGCTTTTCGATTATCACGCGCAGGCTCGACACCATGGCGTTCTGCCCTGTGACCAGGCGCCCCAGGGCGTCGCCCGTTTCAACGGTCTCGAGCTTGGTCGTGAAATCCCCTTCGGCGAGATGGTGCGAAAACTCTATCACGGGGTTTAGCGAATTCTGGAAAGTCCGCTGCATGATGAGGGCAACAAGCACTTCGCCGATGACGATCAACGCGAAAAGTATTATTGCCACTACGGTCAGTTTGCTGCCGGATACGTCGGTGACGATTGCAACAATCGGTATCAGTACCAGGAGCGCGATGATTGCCCTCAATAAGCCTACAAGAACTATTTTCTTACCGAGTGAAAGGTTACTTGTCAAAAATCAACCTTCCCGGGTGCTCTAACCGCCCAGGCTTCTTATCTTTTCCGCCACTTCCAACCCGGTTTCTTTTCCCGAGAAGAATGAGACTGATTTCTCGATATGGGCAGCCAAATCAGGCAACTGTGAATCGCTTAGGTTATCGGGGGTGGCTCCAATGAGTTCACAATTCTTTTTGACCGTTGCCTTGGCGATGAACTCGCCCACCGCACCAGCCAGGATTTTCTCTACCCGTTGGGCCAGAGGATTGGCCAAATCAGACCCCCTGTATCGTCACTCCACCAACTTTTTCCCAGCCACCAACGGCCTGAACACTTTGAACTTAGGTTACCAATACGAGGACCAAAGTGCAACAGATTGCGGTATGAGCCACCTCTTACAGGCCTCCAGTCGTACCAAGACCGGTTGGGATTATCTCTTATGCCTTTCTTTCCAGTCGTCAAACTCCTCTGGAGTTATCAAGACCTTGCGCGACTTGCTACCCTCGTGGGGACCGACTATGCCCAGTTGAGCAAGCTCCACGATTATCCGCCTCGCGCGTGCATATCCCACCCGAAGGTGGGTCTGAAGCATCGAAGCTGATGCCTCTCCCGCGTACACCACGAACTCAGCTGCCTCTATCAAGAGCGTGTCGGTATCGGCAAACTCCTCCTTTACCGACGTTTCCACCTGCTCCAGGTCGATCGTCCGCTGATCCGCGAACTTCTGCTCCCTTATATATCCCGTCAGAAACTCGATCTCCTTCTGCTGGATGAACGCCCCCTGAACCCTCTCCGCCTGTGGGATGTTACCCGGGTCGAGTAGCATGTCACCTTTGCCGAGAAGCTTCTCCGCCCCCTTGGTTCCGAGTATCGTACGGGAATCAGTGTTACTGGCGACCTGGAAAGCTATCCTCGCGGTTATGTTGTTCTTTATTACTCCCGTGATAACGTCCACAGAAGGCCGCTGGGTAGCGATGATGAGATGTATCCCGACCGCGCGCGCCTTTGCGGTCAACCTGCTGATCGAGCTCTCTACCTCGCGCCTCGCCACGATCATGAGGTCACCGAGTTCGTCGATGACCACGACGATCTTGGGAATCGGTTCTATTTCCTTGTCCTTCTCGGCCAGGGCGTTGTATTCGTCTATGTGCACGACCCTCTGCTTCTGAAGAACCTGGTAACGTCGATCCATCTCGTGCACCGCCCACAGCAACGCCTTTGCCGCGGGCTCAGGCTCGTTTATGACGGGACAGAGAAGGTGCGGCAACCCGTCGTACCATGTGAATTCAACGTACTTCGGATCGATCATTATGAAGTTCAGCTGGTCGGGACGGCACCTCATCATCAGGGCACAGACCAGGCTGTTGATGCAGCACGATTTCCCGGCCCCCGTAGAACCAGCCAGAAGGAGGTGCGGGAGTTGAGCCAGATCCAGCACTACGGGCTCACCAGACATGTTCTTGCCGACAGCCATCGTCAGAAGGTTGTGCGGCGCGGGAGGCCCGAGTGCGCCTATTATGTCTCCGAGCGTTACGGAATCACGTATGTTATTCGGGACCTCGATGCCGATGGCTTGCCTTCCGGGGATCGGCGAGTAGATCCTGATGTCCGGTGAGCCGAGGGCGTAAGCTATGTCCTGCTCGAGCTCGGTGACTCGCTTGACCTTTTCGCCGGTGCCGACCTCGACCTCGAAAAGGGATACGGTGGGGCCGCGCGAGACCTTTCCGACCTTCGCGTCCACGTCCATGCTCCGCAGCGTCTTCTCAATGGCTTGCTGGCGCTCCTCGTTGCTCTGCTTCGAGAACGATTTTGCGCCGCTTCGGTTGAGAATAGACGCGGGCGGGAGCTTGTACTTGCCGACGCGCGGTTTGCTCACGTCTATCGCGAGTTGCCCTCCGGTCTCCTCGGTTACCGGTGCGTGTGGTTTGGGGTTCGAAGGGTATACGCGGGGCTGCGCGGTTTTCCTTGATTCCTGTCTGGCAGGTGCCGGGTTTTCGGCTACCTGTCCGGCAGATTCAACGTCTTCTGCTCCGGCGGAAACTGCAACCGGTGCCATCGACGTCCTCCGCATGCCGCGCATGGCGGTGCGTATCTGTTCTTCGAATGCGATGATGGCGCCGGCTATCAGAGCGGCAAATGCAAAGACGAATGCGCCTACCCTTCCGAATGCTTTGACAAGAGGCCAGGCGATTGTCGCACCTATCAACCCTCCTCCGCCCGCAAGCTGGTCGTATTGGAACATCGTTCCCGTGGGCTTGGGAATGCTCAGCAACGTCAGGATAGCCACGCCCATGAGCGCCGCTCCTCCAATGAGGAGACCCGCTCTAACATCAGGCTTTTTCATGAAAGCAAAGACCGCGCCGCCAAGGAATGCGAACGGAATGGCGAATCGTCCGAGACCGACGAGCCATGCAAGGCCCGTCTTGACTCCTCTTCCAACAATACCTGCCGTTGACGGGGCGAAGATGCAGAGAAAGGTGAAGATCGCGAGCGCCAGGCATGCCACTCCATAAAGCGCACGAACCCTCCCCGGTGTCAACCTGGGCTGCCGCTCCTCTTTTTCGACAGTTATTTCTCTTGTTTTGCTCGCCTTCTTCCCCGCGGGAGCTTTCTTCGCTGCGGGCCTTCCCGGGCTTTTCTTCTTTTTCTTTTGTGTCACTCAAAGCTCTTTCAACGTGGCTACCGCTCTTCCATAAGAGTATTCTTTTCCCGCCAAAACCCACCTTCAGCTTGAAAAGCTTAGTGCAGGTCTGTTTTTTCGAGCAAGGATAGGGGTCTATTATTGTTTGCTGCTACGGTTATCTTGAGCAGAGGATAATAACAAACAACAAAAGACCTGACCCCATCTCCGTCTTCGGATCTGACCCCGGGTTCTAGAGTAGGGATTCGAGGCCTATGGTGAGGCCTGGAAGTTCGGCTATTGCCTTTATGGCCATCACAACGCCTGGCATAAAGCATGAGCGGTCGATGGAATCATGCCTGATCGTGAGGGTCTGGCCTTTGGAGCCGAAGATGACTTCCTGGTGGGCTACCAGGCCGTCGAGCCTGACGCTATGGATGTTCACGTGGCCGAACAAGCCTCCACGCGCGCCTGTTATCTCACGCTGATCCGCGTGTGGGATCGGGACTGGGTTCATCGCTCGCTCGACGCGCACGGCGGTCGCGATTGCCGTGCCGCTGGGTGCGTCTCTCTTACCACGATGGTGGAACTCGATTATCTCGCACTCGTCGAAGATGGTCGACGCTATTTCCGCGAATTTCATCATTAACACAGCGCCTATGGCAAAATTGGCTGCTATCAGTACGTTGGCGCGGCCCCCATCCGCCCTGAGCGTGATCTGTCGCATCGCTTCCTCCGAGATGCCGGTGGTACCAACAACGGCGTGCACGCCGTTGTCCAGCGACCACATCATGTTGGCCACGGCCGCGTCCGCGACCGTGAAGTCAACAACGACGTCGATCTTGGAGGGATCGAGCTCTGAGACGTCCGAGGACACGGGCATACCGCACGTCGGGTGTTCGAGTCTCTTCTTCCCTCGAGCGGTTACGTCGACGCATCCAGCGAGGGTCAATTCAGGGTCTTCGAGTACGGTCTTGACCACTTCCATGCCCATCTGTCCGGTGGCTCCAAGGACTGCAACGTCTATCATCGAAGGCATACCCCCAGTCTAGATACGGCCGGAAAGGCTCAAATCATCTTCGTCAAACGGTCCGACAACCGCCAGGCTCGCTCCCACTTTGCCCCACGTCTCGGCGAATACGTTGTGGAGATCGTCTATGGTGACCTTGTCGACGCGCTCTACCACCTCGTCGATGGTGAGGTGCTCGCCCCCTGACATCTCGGCTTTGGCCAGCCTGTTCATGCGATTTCCGCTGTCCTCGTTACTGATGAGAAGTGCACCCTTGATATGGTTCTTTGCCCTGTCGAGTTCCCTTGCGGAGAATCCGTGGTCCCTGGCCAGCAAGAGCTCTTCCTCTACGAGCCCCATGACGCGTTCGGCCTGGTTTGGATGCGTTCCGAAATAGATGCCGACCATTCCCATTCCCAGGAAAAGACCGGAGAAGGAATAGATCGAGTAGACCAGCCCCATCTGCTCCCTCACCTTCTGGAAGAGCCGCGAGCTCATGCTGCCACCCAGGATGTTGTCAAGCACGGATAGAGCGAAACGGTCGGGATGCCGGCGCGGGAGACCCCTTGCGCCGATGGAAACGTGTGCCTGTTCGGTATCCTTGCGATGGATGTACCTTCCTGTACGAGGGATATCAAGGCCGTCGTCTCGCAACGCGCACTCCCCGGTGGGTATTCCCTCGGTGAGCCTTTCTACAAGCTCGCACATCCTCCCGTGGTCGACCGCACCCGCTGCTGAGACCACCGCCCTCGAGGCGACGTACCTTGACGCAAAGAACTTCGAGAGCTTTTCCCGGTCGAGGTTTCTGATTGTGTCAATATCCCCGAGAACGCTGTGCCCGATGGGGTGATCACCCCACAGGGTGGTAGCCAGGTAGTCGTGCACCATCTCGTCGGGCGAGTCGTTGTGCATGTTTATCTCTTCGAGGACGACCTGGCGCTCGGAGTCGATCTCTGTGGATTCCATCAGTGAGTTACGAGCCATGTCCATCACTATCTCTACCGCCCTGTCGATATGTTCCTCGAGCGCCCGCGAATAGATCGATGTGTGCTCGCGTCCGGTTGCCGCGTTGATGTCTGCGCCCATATAGTCGAACGCTTCCGCTATCTCACGCGCGTCCATCGACGGTGTTCCCTTGAACAACATATGCTCGACGAAGTGGGAAAGCCCGTACTCTCCGGGCGCCTCGTCCCTGGACCCCGTATCGATCCATACGCCGAGCGAGACCGACCTGGTGCCGGTAACTCGCTCGGTCAGAACCCTCACCCCGGAGTCGAGTTCCGTTCTTTCGAAGCCCTCTCCAACGGGGCAGCCTTCGTGTTTACTCACTTGTCGCTCGGTTTCAGATCGATTGCCCTGAGGTTGATTCTTCCCAGGTTGTCAATTTCTTCGATCTCGACCTCGACCTTGTCCCCAACGTTGATGACGTCTTCTACGCGATCGATCCTGGTCTTGGACAGCTTGGATATGTGGATGAGACCGTCTTTGCTGGGCGTCAGCTCGATAAAGGCACCGAAGTTGGTCGTCTTTACCACCGTGCCGAGGAACTTCTCTCCGACCTCCGGATCCTTGGCGATGAGCTCTATGTCCCTCTTGACCAGGTTGACCTTGTCGGCGTCGCGACCGAATACAAAGACACGGCCGTCGTCCTCTACATCGATCTCGACGTCGTACTTCTCGATGAGCCCACGTATGTTCTTGCCCCCGGGGCCGATAAGCTCGCCGATCTTCTCGACCGGTATGCTGAGCTGCAGCATTCTTGGTGCGTTCGGCGATACCTCGGAGCGCGGCTCGGCGATCGCCTCTGACATAGCCTTGATGATGAATGTCCGGCCCTGGCGAGCCTGCTCGAGCGCCGCCTCCATGATCTCGGAGGACAGTCCGCTGCACTTTATGTCCATCTGCAACGCGGTGATGCCGCGCTTCGTGCCGGCAACCTTGAAGTCCATATCGCCTGTCGAGTCCTCTAGACCCTGTATGTCGCTGAGAATAACGAACTTGTCTTCCTCGAGGATCAGACCCATGGCGATGCCGCCGACGTGCATCTGTCCCTTGAGCGGAACTCCAGCGTCCATCAGGGCCATGCTGCTCGCGCAAGTCGACCCCATTGAGGAAGAGCCGTTGGACTCGAGCACCTCTGACACAAGCCTGATAGTGTACGGGAACTCCTCCTGGTCTGGTATGACCGGGAACAGGGCCCGCTCCGCAAGCGCACCGTGCCCGATCTCACGGCGCTTCGGCCCGCGCATCGGACGCGCCTCGCCTGTCGAGAACGGGGGGAAGTTGTAGTGATGGATGAAGCTCTTGTAATCTTCCACGCCGAGGTCGTCAAGGATCTGCTTCTCACCATGAGCGCCGAGCGTCGCGATGGTAAGGACCTGCGTCTCGCCCCTTGTGAAAAGGCCTGAGCCATGGGTCTTGGAAAGAAGACCGACCTCAGTGGTGAGCTTCCTGATCTGGAACGGCTTGCGGCCGTCAGGCCTCATGTTGAGCTCGATGATCTGCTTGCGCAGGAGCTTGCGCTCGAGCCCATCGAGCACCTGCTTGACCATGCCTTCGAGCCCGCAGTACCTGTCTCCGAGTTCCCTGGCGAGGGCCTTACGCGTGTCTTTCCTGATGAGGCTCCGCTCTACCTTCCGGAGGCCGGGCACCGAGGCATCCAGCAGCGCCTTCTGCATGCGCTCCTCCGCCTGCGGCTCGATCTCGGCTGCAAGCGTCTTGGAAAGCATGTTATTGCCGACGACCTGTACCAGGATGTTTACGAATTTCCGGTACTTATTGTCGAACTCGGCCGCCGCATCGCGACCGACCCGCTCGAAAACCTCGGAGGCGTCCGCAACGCCTTCGCTGTCGCCCGACCCGCACGAGGTGACCAGCTTGCGAGCGGCTTCCTCATAGCGAGGCTCGAGGTATCCGGTGATACCGTCGAGTATCTCTTTCTTTGGCTTCTCTTCGTTTTCGCGCCTGGACTCTATGTCTACCTGCTCGATTAAGTCGATGAGCTCCTTGATGGCCTCGTGGCCCACCGAGAGACCCTGGACGATGTCGGCCTCGGAGACCTCATTGGCCCCGGCCTCGACCATCAGGATGCCTTCACGGTTTCCGGCCACGATGAGGTTTATAGTCGACTCGGCCATCTCCTGAAACGTCGGGTTAATAACCCACTTGTCGTTGAGTTTTCCGACGCGCACGCCGGCGAGCGGGCCGTCAAACGGTATGTTCGACAGGCTCAAGGCACAAGCCGCGCCCAGTATTCCCAGCATGTCAGGAGGGTTGACCTGGTCTGTTGAAAGGACGGTACATACGACCTGGGCTTCGTTGCGGAACTCCTTGTTGAAGTTCGGCCTTATGGTGCGGTCGATGATGCGGGCCGTCAGGGTAGCCATATCGGTCGGCCGCCCCTCACGCCTGAAGAAGCTGCCGGGGATCTTTCCCGCGGCGTAGAGCCTCTCTTCGACATCGACGGTCAGTGGCAGGAAATCCACGGAGCGCATGTCGTCACCCGCGACGGCCGTCGCCAGAACCGAAGTGCCTTCACACGTCACCAGCGCGGCGCCGTCCGCCTGTTTTGCCATCTTTCCTGTTTCGATGCTGATCTTCCGTCCGAAGATCTCAATCTCCTTTGAAATTATTCCCATAATAAAAATGAGCCTCCTTAGCTCTCATCTCATAACATGAGACCCCATATGAAATTCGCCTTTTCCGCAACGATAATTTTTGGGTTCTCTGTTACGCCCTCTTTTCCTTCTGCCTACTTCGATACGATCTATCTTCTCAAACCCAGCCTTTTGATGAGAGTACGGTACCTCTCCACGTCCTCTTTTTTCAGGTAATTCAGTAACCTCCTTCTCTGTCCGACCTTCATCAAAAGTCCTCGGCGGGTGTGATGGTCTTTCCTGTGGGTTTTCAGATGCTCTGTCAGTTGCATTATCTGCGTGCTGAGTATCGCAATCTGGACCTCCGGCGAGCCGGTATCCGTCTCGTGCAGTTTGTACTCGTCTATGAGCGCTTTTTTATCTTCACCTTGCAGCATTCTCTCTCCAGTCAATTCTCCAGATTAACGATATATTAACATATTAATGTTCTTTAAAACACTTATCTTACTGCAGCGCTCTCGCCCTGGCTACGTCTTTCTTCATCTGGCGCACCAGTTCCTCCGCGCTGCCAAACGTCTTTTCGTCCCTGAGCCGGTGATGGAACTCGATCTCGAGTGACTCGCCGTAGATGTTCCCAGCGAAGTCCAGCAGGAACACCTCGAGTGCGGTCTCGTGATCGCCGAAAGTGGGATTCTTGCCGATGTTTATCGCGCATTTGTACTTGTCTGCTCCCAGGAGCGCTTTTCCGGCGTACACACCGTCCGGCGGGACGCAGAACTCGCACTCCAGTGCCAGGTTCGCGGTCGGAAAACCGAGCTTCTTGCCTCTCGAATGGCCCGGGATCACTTTTCCTTTCACGGTGTAGGGCCTGCCTAGTCCCGTCATCACGTCATGCGCACGTCCTTCTGTAATCAGGCCCCGAATTAGCGTGCTGGATAGCTGCCCGAGGTCATCGATCTGAACCAGAGGCACGACGTGGACCGAGAAGCGCGATCTCTTTCCCTCGGCCTTGAGAGTATGGATATCGCCTTTGCCGGAGGCGCCATAGTGGAAATTCTCGCCTACGCAGACTTTCAGCGCACCGAGATGTTCGGCCAGGAGGCTTCGGCAGAACTCCTCAGGCTCGATCGCCGCGAACTTTCTGGTGAACCTGACCGATATCGTGTAGTCCGCTCCGAGTTCGTCTAGTATCCGTAGCTTGTGTTCCGGGTCTGTGATGATGCAAGGATGTTCGCCGCACACCACTTCCCTTGGGTTCCTCTCGAAAGTGAAAACGACCGCAGGGACACCTCGCCGACGAGCCTCCCACACGCAATCGGATATTATCGCCTGGTGGCCGAGGTGTACCCCGTCAAAGACACCGATAGTCACCACGGATTCGTTTTCATGCTTCTTGAAGTCTTCAGTGTGTCTTAGAAGCTTCATCGTCACCCATTTCAAGCGTAGAAGCCCGTATCACCCGGACCGCTCTGCCCATAACCTCTGCGCCATCTTCGAGCCTGGGCGGCCCATAGAGAGCGAGCAAGCTCCCGCCGTCGCTCATCACTCTATAAACGTTTACGTCCGGAGGTGGGCCCTTGAGCATTGATAGTTCCAGCGGCTTGCCCTGTCTCACCGGGAGCTCCCCTTCCAGTACGACCGTCGCGCTTGGAAATCCCGCAGTCGCCGCTTCCATGCTTATCAACGCATCGGCTACCTCAAACCTTCCGGAAGAAAACCTCTCGAGGGGAATCGCCCTGTCTATGTCAAAATCGCCGGACCTCACTCTGCGCAACGCCGAGACCGTAGCTCCGCAGCCGAGTCTATCACCAATGTCGTGGATCAGGCTTCGGATGTACGTCCCCGGACCGCAGGTGATCCTGAATCCCGCTTTTACACCTTCTTCATCGGCGCCCATCGACAGGATATCGATTGAGTCCACCGAGACTGTCCTGGGCTTTCGCTCGACCTCTGTCCCCAGCCTCGCGTAATGATACAAGGGCCTTCCCTGAAATTTCACCGCCGAATATGCTGGCGGCAGCTGTTCCATGGTACCGACGAACGCTGACGCGGCATTCTTTATGTCTTCACGCCTGCATTCGGACGCATCGCACTGTGCGACTACGGCGCCATCGAGATCGTAGCTGTCGGTGACCATGCCGAGTATCGCAGTGACCAGGTAGACCTTGGTTCCGCCTGCCAGGTAGCTCGACAGAAGGGTAGCCCTCCCAAGGCATACGACCAGCACCCCCGTGGCCAGTGGATCGAGCGTCCCGGCGTGGCCGCTCCTCGCAGCACCAGCCAGCCCGCCTACCTCCGAAACCGCCTTCCTCGAGGTTATACCGACCGGTTTATCAACAATCAGCACTCCGACCGGAGGCAATTATCTCTCCCTTGAGCTCCTCGATAGCCTCCTCCAGGGTTCCCCTGGTAGAGGTATATCCCGCAGCGACCCGGTGTCCGCCACCGCCGAGCTTTCTCGCGATACTTCCGATGTCGCATTCGACCCTCGACCGCACACTGACCCTGATAGCCCCGCTTGGCTGTTCCTTGAAGATTGCGGCTACGACGTGCCCTTTGAGAGCCCTCAGGTCGTCGATCAGGTCCTCTGTCTCGTATAAGCGAACGCCAAATCTCTTTAAATCGTCCTGCTTTACCCAACCGTAGACGAACGAGAGATCCTCATCGTAGACAGCCCTTGTCAACACCTCGCCGGTCAACCTGATGTAAGCGAGAGAATCGCTCTGATATACATTCTCGTAGACTCGGTTTGGCTTGACTCCCTTCGACAGGATCCCCGAAGCGGTCGCAAACGTCCCGGCGGTAGTGTTGCTGAACTGAAACCTGCCCGTGTCCGTCACAATACCGGTATAAAAGCAAAGAGCCGCCTCGTATCCGATCGCGAAACCGAGCTTTTCGCAGATCGCGTACAGGATCTCGCATGTTGCGGCCGCGGTCTCGTCCACAAGATTCACCGATCCGAACCTGGTGTTATCGGGATGATGGTCTACGTTTATGAGCCCACCGGCCGCGAAGGCGACATCTTTGAGCTCTCTCAAGCGGTCTTCAGTCGCGCAATCGACGGCGATGGCAAAGCCCTCCGGCCTCAACTCACGTGAGGCGACAAGCTTTTCGGTTCCGGGTAGGAACTGGTATTTCTGGGGCATCTCGAGAGGGCCGGGCCAGCTCAACTGTACGCGCTTTCCCTTTTCAGTGAGCGCGATGCCTAATCCAAGCACTGCTCCTATAGCGTCCCCGTCAGGCCATTCGTGACCGAATATCATCACGGGTTCACTGGACGCGAGCAATTCCGCGGCACGATTGAGTTCCCGCTCATCCAACACTCCCGTCCTCCTCATCCTCGTCTTCAACCTGTTTCATTATTTCCTGCAGGTGGAGTGCTTCCTGCGTTACATGCTCGTGAACAAATTCGAGCTCGGGAAGGTATTTCAGCCTCAGGTGCTTTCCGAGTCGCGATTTCAGGTAGCCTTTCGCGCTCTGGAGCCCTTCCAGTGATGCTTCGGCCTCTTCCTCGGTCCCCAGTATGCTGATGAACACCTTCGCATGCCTGAGGTCGGGTGTCACCTTGACTTGGGTGATCGTGACAAACCCTATTCTTGGATCTTTCAGCTCGCGCTGGAGGATCTCTGAAAGCTGCTCTTTACATGCTTCGTCGACGCGGTTTAGCCTCCTCGACATCAGAGGTTCTCCTCGAGATCTTCAGGATTCAGGATCCAACTGTCGGCCCGAACGACCTCCACCCCGTACCCTTCGATTGTCTTTACCGCGCGGTCGAGGGTGTTCTGCACTACCTCCCTGGACGCGGACACGCACGATAGCGCGAGGGTACCGCTCTTCCAGTAATCGTTGTCCCCCACCTCGGATATTGCAATAACCTTACTGTTGCCCAGGCGGTCAACGATGCTCTTCACAAACCTGCGTTTATCTTTGAGAGATTTGCATGATGCCATGTCGAGTTGATATCTTCCAATGCCTATGAAGAATTTCATGGAGCCCTCCGGGGTGACTTCGGTGGAAACATCTAGCGGCGCGCTATCTCGGGATCTCCTTAAGATGGTACGCCTCTATTATGTCGCCTTCCTTGATGTCGTTGAAGTTCTCCAGACCGATCCCGCACTCAAATCCCGTTGCAACCGACTTTACATCATCCTTGAAGCGCCTGAGAGATGATATCTTGCCGTCAAAGATCACGACGCCTTCCCTGACCACCCTTCCCTGCGAGTTGCGCGTGATCTCGCCGTCCAACACGTAGGAGCCGGCGACCATTCCCATCCCTGGCACTCTGAAAGTCTGCCTGACTTCCGCCCTTCCAAGCGTCTCTTCGACGTACTCGGGCTCAAGCATGCCGATTAGTGCCGCCTCCATGTCTTCCGTAAGTTTATAGATGATCTGGTATGTGCGAATATCCACCTGCTCGGTCTCGGCGATACGTGCAGCTTTGGTGTCCGGCCGCACGGTGAAACCAAGCACTATAGCGTCGCTCGCGGACGCCAGCATGATGTCTGTTTCGGAGATTCCTCCGACCCCCGAGTGGATGACGTTGAGCTTGACCTCGTCTCGCGAGAGCTTCTCGAGCGAATCCGTTATTGCCTCGAGCGAACCTTGTGTGTCGGCTTTGAGAACGACCTTTAGCTGGTTGAGCTCGCCCTCCTTGATGCGGTCGAAGAGGTTTTCGAGCGAGACGTGCTTTGGCGGACCCCCCTGCTCCTCAATCTTCTTGTGCATTCTGCGCCGGTCAGTAATCTGCCGTGCCTTTTTCTCGTCTTCAACAACGCGGAACTCGTCTCCGGCCATCGGAAGGCTCGACAAGCCCAGCAGCTCTATCGGCTGCGCGGGACCAGCGCTCTCGAGTGTCTCGGCTTTATCGTCGAACATCGCCTTGATCCGTCCCCAGGCAGTACCAACTACGACGACATCGCCGATGCGGGCCATTCCTCTCTGTACAAGGAGCGTAGCAAAGTTGCCCCGCGTCCGATCCAGCTTCGCCTCGACCACAACACCGCTCGCGGGAGCGTTCGGGTTTGCCTTGAGCTCGAGCAGCTCGGCTACGAGCAGCACCATCTCGAGGAGGTGGTCGATGTTCGTGCCCTGCTTTGCCGAGATGTCTACAAAGACTGTCTCTCCACCCCAATCTTCGGGGATGAGGCCCTTCTCGGACAACTGCTGCCGTACGCGGTATGGATCGGCGGCGGGCTTATCTATCTTGTTGACTGCTACAATTATAGGTACGTTGGCGTCCAAGGCATGGTCGAGGGCCTCGACCGTCTGTGGCATTACGCCGTCGTCAGCGGCAATGACGAGCACGACTATATCGGTGGCCTGGGCCCCCCTCGCTCTCATCGCGGTGAACGATTCGTGGCCTGGTGTATCTATGAACGTTATGGGTTTGCCCTCAAAGTTCACCTGGTAAGCGCCGATGTGCTGCGTTATTCCACCCATCTCGCTGGAGATCACGTCGGTCTTTCGTATCGCGTCCAGCAGCAACGTCTTGCCGTGGTCCACGTGCCCCATCACAGTGACGACAGGCGGGCGCGGCTCCATATCTTCTGCGATGTCGGTTATCTCCTCGAACTCTTCGACCCTCTGAGCCTTGATCTTGATCTCGATGCCGAGATCTTCAGAAAGTAGCCTCAAGGCTTCGTCATTTATCGGCTGGTTGACGGTCAGCATCTCGCCGAAAGTCATCATCTTTCTGATGACGTCGGTGGGAGTCAGCCCGGCCTTCTGGGCAAAGTCTTTAACTGTGACACCCGAAGGTACACGAAGCAGCTTGGGGGCAACGGTGCTCGGAGCCGCCTTGGCTCGGGAAGGCGCGCCTCTGCCGCGGGGAACGAACCTGTAGACTTTCCGAGCTTTCGAAGCACCATGGCCTTCGGGCTTGCGGTCCGGTGGAGCCACTCGCAATGGCTGTTTCTTGCCCCTGGCCCTATCAGGTCTCGCCTCGGGTTTGCCCTCCGGTGGTTTTGCTGGTTTCTCAGCGGCTTTCCCGGCGGGTTGACCGGTATGCTTTGCGGCTGGGGCCAAAGGCTTCTTTGCGGCGGGTGGCTTCGCGGGCGCCTGAGGTGAAGGTGCGGGCGCTTTCTGCGTCGGTTGGACCTGTCTCTCGGGCGCTTTATGTGCAGCGGGATGTGCAGCGGGAGCCGCTGCCTTCACTTCAGGAGGCGCTGCGACTTTCTTTGCCGCGGGTGGCACCTGGGCGGCCGGCTTTACCACGGTAGGCATCTGGGCGGCTGGCTCTACCACGGGAGGCTCCGCGGGTTTGGTCTCCTTGGCCGCTGCCGGTGCCTCTGCCGCCTTCGCCGGCTCAGGTTTCTTCTCGATCTTCTTAGCCGCAGGTTTTGCGGCCTCGGGTGCTTTTTCCGCTTTTTTAGCCGTGGCTTTCCTGGCCTCCGGCTTCTTTTCGGCCTTTTTAGCCTCGGGCTTCTTTTCGGCGGGCTTCTTTTCGGCCTTCTTGGTGGCGGCTTTCCTGGCCGCCGGCTTCTTTTCCGCCTTTTTCGCAGCAGGCTTCTTTGCCGCGGGTTTCTTCTTGGGCTTTTCTATGGGGATAGGTTCGCGTCCAAATGACACGCGAACCTTGTTGGCGTCTTCCTGCTTTATCGATGAGAGGTTCGTCCTGGCAGGTATCCCCAGCTTGCGCAGCCTGTCAGATACCTCGCGGTTGGATTTGCGAAGTTCTGTTGCCAGTTCGTGTACCCTTATGTTACCCAATCGATACCCTCTGTTTATCCTCTATTAGAAGCTCGAGCTCCTCGTACAACATTTCGGTAACGTTCATCCGAAGCTTCCTGGAAAGGCTTCCCTTTTTCCTTGCTTTTCGTAGACAATCAGCGCTCGGGCAAACGTATGCTCCACGTCCTGGATGCTTTCCTGGACCCGTGATCGCTACTCCACCGCCCACTGCGCCGACCCTTATCATTTCACTTTTCGTCTTCTTTTCGCCACACCCTATGCAGGTGCGAAGCTGCATTACCAAGCTATTCGCCCTCGGTCTCGAGCTCTTCCTCCTCGGCGGTTGCTTCAACCATGGATTCGGACTGCCCATCGGCGCCCGACTCGGCCGGGCCAGCTTCCGTATCAGGCTCCACGGTCTCTTCAACGGCTTCGATAAGCTCTTCCTCGCCCGGCGTCTTCTTTTCGAACTCGCCCTCTGAGTCATCGGTGGTTTCAGGTTCAGGGGAAGCCGCCTTGTCCTCGGCGCCGCCTTCTGCGGCTTCATCGATACCGGCACTTGTTTCGCCCGCATCTTCTCCGGTCCCGCCCCCGCCTTCAGGCATGTTCTCAGCGGTGGCCGCCCCGGCTACCGTCTCGAACTGCCCTCCATCGGGAGTGTAGACCTCGATTTCGTCAGAGCCTTCTTCTATCAGCTCACCGAGACGCTGGTGCGCCGAAATACCACAGAACTCGGAGCCGGCGAGGGCCTTGTTCTTGCATCGCTGCCCCGTGCTGGTTATCGCCCTGCAGATCTGCTCGCTATCGCCTGCCTTTTCGGCCTCTAAATCCTGCTCTGCCCTCATAGCCGCGGCTTCCATCGCCTGTGACTCGCTCAGGATATCGATGCGCCATCCGGTAAGCTTTGCCGCCAGGCGCGCGTTCTGCCCTTCTTTCCCGATGGCCAGAGATAACTGGTTGTCGGGGACTATGACTTCGGCGGTCAGGTTTGCGAGATCGACAAGGACCTCCTTGACCTTGGCCGGGCTTATCGCGTTGGCGACAAACTCCGCCGGATCTTCTTTCCATTCGACGATGTCGACTTTTTCTCCTCGCAGCTCACTTACGATCATTCGGACCCTCGAGCCCTTTGCGCCAACGCATGCTCCGACAGGATCAACGTTGGAATCGTGAGAGACAACTGCTACCTTAGATCGCTGCCCGCCCTCTCGCGCAACCGCCTTGATCTCTACCAGCCCATCGTATATCTCCGGTACTTCGAGCTCGAAAAGGCGTTTGAGCAGCCCGGGATGTGTGCGAGAAACCATTATCTGGGGACCCTTGGTGGTCTTTCGAACGTCGACTATGTAAGTCTTCAGCCGCGCTCCGTGCTCATATCGCTCACCGCGCACCTGCTCGCTGGGGGGCAACAGCGCCTCGACCTTCCCAAGGTCGATGAGCGTGTACCGCTGATCGCTCTGCTGAACGATGCCGGTCACTATATCGCCCTCCCGGCCGTGATACTCGTCGAACATGAGCTCGCGCTCGGCTTCTCGTATGCGCTGGATTATTACCTGCTTTGCGGTCTGAGCCGCAATTCGACCGAAGTTCTCAGGAGTTACCTCCATCTCTTCGGCAACGCCTTTTTCGTTCTCTTGCGTTTCGAACACCTTGATGTCGCCGGTGATTTCGTCTATGTCTATGCGTGCGTCAACCTCTTCGCTGAGCTCACCGTAGTTTTTCTTGTATGCCGTTAGCAGTGCGTCCTTGAGGGCGTCTAGGACGGTTTCCGTGGCGAGGCCCTTCTCGAGCTCGATCTGCTTTAAGGCATCGATTAACTTGAACTTCAATTTTCACATCTCCCCGCCCACCGTCTACCAGGGCAATTCCGGGTCGAGCCTGGCGGCGGTAAGGCTCGTGTACTTAAGCTCCAGGAGCTCATCTCCCATGTCCAGGCCGAACGACTCCTCTCCGGCACTTCGGAGTATCCCTGAAAAATCAGTCCTTCCCTCGAAAGGCTGGCGCAAGCTCACCTTTACTCGCTTGCCGATACTTCTTGTGAAATCTTCAGGCCGCCTTAGGAGTCTCTTGACCCCCGGACTCATCACCTCGATCACGTACGCGCCCGGGAAGACCTCCTCGCGATCGAGCACTTGCCCTGCGAGCTCGCTCGCCTGCGCGCATTCATCGAGAGTGATGCCACCATCCCTGTCGAGCGCCAGCCTGACGACCGTGCGCCCGTTTTCCCGGCCGACGGTCACATCGACCAGATCGAGTGAAAGGCCAGCCAGGAGGTCCGCGGTGACTTCTCTCACCCGATCCGCCATATCGCCTTTCACCGTTGCTCCTTCCAAAAAAAGTCGCTCTAGTAAACAAAAAGCGGGCATTTGGCCCACTCATCAAGAGCGCTTTCAATTGGCATGTTTACTCTAGCATACACCCCATCAAGGCGCAACTCGCGAAGGCCTCTTAAGGGGGGTTCTCAGGGCTTCAGAAGGTACACGAGAGCGACAGTACTGGCGGCGAAAACAGAGCCAAGTACTACGGTAATCCGGTCCAGGTTTTTTTCTACTATGTACGACGCCGAGAAGGTCGATGAGCTGGCTCCACCGAGCACGCTCGAAAGCCCTC
>DATCGY010000184.1:0-4783 GCA_036508635.1 Candidatus Anoxymicrobiaceae bacterium | reverse complement strand
ACTATCCGCGATTTAGTGGTCCTGGGGGGAACGAAAGATGGGCAGCCGCTAAGCTTCCCAGCCCCTATGAAGTCTTCGGCGACGGCGCCTGTGGACGATGTGCGACCGTATGCCCGAATGATGCAATCAAGGTGAGTGTGGACGATCCCGACTTCCTCGAAAAATGCTATAAGCGGATAAGCTCCTACGTAGACTTCGGGGCTGAGTAGCAGAAGGATTGTCGAGAATGGTGCGGAATCTCGATATTGCTATACGCGTTTCTTGGGTACTGCTGTGTCTACTTACTACCCTGACCCCAACAACCCTGTGGCCAAAAGGCCTTTCGACGTTGCTGGATCATGACGCAATCCAATTTGGTTTGCATCGCGTTTGCATATAGCCCAAAGGATAACTTCTTCCACTATCCCCCTTTGACCGGGCAATCAGCGCTCCTGCTAAAAACTACTATTTTGCTCGGAATAAACAGGACTGAACTACATGGAGAAGAATACAGGCAAGAGGAACAAGGCAGAAACAATATGTTTAGGAGGTATCGCTGTGCTGGGGTTTTTACTACTTGCACAAGTCCATGACATGATGGACTGGAGCTCAGGCGGGTGGCTCTGGATGACCTTGATGATGATCGGTGGAGCTGTATTGATTGTAGTTGTCGTCTTTCTTCTGCTTCGCGGTACGTCGGGTGGAACGGGGTTCGGGTCCGGAAATACGCCGCGGGAATCCCCACTTGATATCGCAAAGCGAAGATTTGCGGCTGGTGAGATAACCGACGAAGAGTTCGAGAAGATCAAGCGCGGTATTGAAGGCCCATGAAGTTGAAAGTGGGAAGTGCCGAAGACAAGCCAGAATATCCCGCGGAGACTGCCAGGACGGCAATAGCTCAGCCTGCCCAACCGGCCAGGCCGCGTACAAAGAGTATAATCATCATCATTAGCGGCAAGGGCGTGGTGGGCAGGTCGGCTGTATGGGGCCGACAAAGCTCCCGAGATGAAGCATGAGACCCCGCACGAGCACGGCGCAATGGAACATCGCCCAGGGAAAAGTGGAGGCCACCCAGAGCACTCGCACCACCAGCACATGGTAGGCGACTTCCGGAAGCGCTTCTGGGTCTCGCTGGCAATCACCATACCCGTACTGCTCCTGTCTCCGAGCGTGCGTAGCTTCTTCGGCTTCAAAAACGCAATCCTTTTCGCAGGAGACAAGTACGTCGTCTTCGGCCTGTGCACGGTACTATTCTTCTACGGCGGGTGGCCGTTCCTTAAGGGCATAGTGGCGGAGCTGCGCAAACGGGCACCTGGGATGATGACACTCATCGCCCTCGCCATCACCGTTGCCTACGTCTACAGCGCGGCGGTGACGTTCGGCCTCAAGGGCATGCCACTCTTCTGGGAACTCTCGACCCTCATCGACATCATGCTTCTCGGGCACTGGCTCGAGATGCGCTCGGTGATGGGCGCCTCGAGCGCGCTCGAGAAACTAGTTCAGCTCCTCCCCGGCCAGGCGCACCTTCTCGAGGACGGCGGCACCACCCGGGATGTGCCCGTAGAAGAGATCAGGCCCGGAGACCGAGTGCTGGTGAAGCCCGGTGAGAAGGTACCGGTCGACGGCCGTATTGACAAGGGCGAGACCAGCCTCGACGAGTCCATGCTCACCGGTGAGTCGCAACCCGTCTCGAAAGGACCGGGTGAGGAAGTCATCGGCGGCGCTGTCAACGGCGAGGGCGCGATCGAGGTCGTGATTGAGAAGACCGGCTCCGAGACGTACCTCTCGCAGGTCATCGAGCTAGTGCGAGCCGCGCAGGAGAGCCGCTCGCGCACTCAGGATCTCGCGAACAAGGCGGCTTTGTGGCTCACCATCATAGCCATCACCGCCGGCTCGGTCACCCTGGCCATATGGCTATCGGTGGGAAAGAGCTTTACCTTCGCCATCGAGAGGACCGTCTCCGTGATGGTCATAGCCTGCCCGCACGCGCTGGGACTTGCAGTGCCTCTAGTTGTTGCCGTCTCAACGGCTATCGCGGCGCGCTCCGGCCTGCTTATTCGTGACCGCTCAGCATTCGAGACAGCAAGGTTGCTTCAAGCCGTGGTCTTCGACAAAACCGGCACCCTGACCGAGGGCAGGTTCGGCCTGTCCGACATCGTGTTGCTATCCGCTGACATCAGTGAAGAATCCCTGCTCGCAATAGCGGCGGCGGTCGAATCCCGCTCTGAACACCCCATCGCACGCGCCGTTGTCGAGGAAGCAAGCAGGCGCGGTCTCGAGCTCGCGGAGCCAAACGAGTTCAAGGCGCTTCCAGGCAAGGGAGCGCAGGCCGTGGTAGGAGGTGAGCGCGTGCTTGCAGTAAGCCCTGGGTATCTTGTTGAGCAAGATATCACCATAGACGACCCGAGGGTCGAGGAGATTGCCGAGCAGGGCAAGACCGTCATATACGTGCTCGTCAACGGGAAGCCGGCCGGAGCAATCGCAATGGCGGACGTGGTCAGGAGCGAGTCACGTGAAGCCGTGAGTCAACTAAAAGAGATGGGCGTGGAGTGCATGATGCTGACCGGTGACAACCGACACGTCGCCGAGTGGGTAGCGCGCGAACTTGGACTTGGCGACTACTTCGCCGAGGTTCTCCCCCATGAGAAGTCAGCGAAGATCAAGGAGATAAAAGCAAGAGGATTGGTGGTCGCGATGGTCGGCGATGGGGTCAATGACGCGCCTGCTCTAGCCGAGGCGGACGTGGGAATCGCAATCGGAGCCGGGACCGACGTCGCAGTGGAATCAGCTGACATCGTCCTGGTCCGAAATGACCCCCGCGATATCGTCTCCATCGTTGGTCTCGCCCGTGCAACGTACCGGAAGATGGCGCAGAACCTCATCTGGGCAACAGGCTACAACGCCTTCGCTATCCCTGCGGCTGCAGGAGTGCTCTACCCAGTTGGTGTTCTCCTTACCCCCGCCCTGGGCGCCGTGTTCATGTCGCTAAGCACGATAATCGTGTCCATAAACGCGAGGAGATTGCGGGCACCGCGCGAATCCAACACCTGAAGAGCGGCCCTCGTCAAAACTACCGAAAACTTTGTGCTGGAGGATAAGACATATGGGTACCGAAAAGAATGAACACACAACCGATAGGAACGAACCGGATGTGTCGTTCCGAGGAACGGAGGCTCGTTATGGCAATTGACCCCGTGTGCGGCATGATAGTAAAGCGGGACAAAGCGGCAACGCACAGGATGTACAAGGGTCGCACGTACTACTTCTGCGTCCCGTGGTGCGCAGAACTGTTTGACGCCGACCCCGAGAAATACCACCTGGCTAGTATGACCAAGAAAGAGGTTGACCCCGTATGCGGCATGACGGTAAAGAAGACGGACAAAGCGGCGATACGCAAGATGTACAAGGGTCGGACGTATTACTTCTGCGCCCAAGGATGCAGAGATGTGTTTGACACTGACCCTGAGAAATACCTGGGTCGCGCGACCGAGCCTCCCAAGAACAAGAGTCTCTGGGCGAAGCTCCTCTAGAGAAGCTGAAAGCCGGAGTAGACTTTTCCGGTCCACCCGAACTGAAGCGAGCCTGAAAATCTGAGATGGATTCAGTCGATCCTTGTAAATATATAGGGAAAAATTGGCGGAGGGAGAGGGATTCGAACCCCCGGAGCCTTGTGGCTCAACGGTTTTTATCAAATGGTTATCAGGCGGGGCTGCAAAGTAAACGGGAGAACTAGACCTATCGGTATGACGATTCGATATCGAAAAGGTAGCTAAATATCTTACGGAAATCATTGAACATCCGGAGTGCTTCCTTCCAGCCTGCCCTATGGCAAGCCCCCTTCTCGTTAAGTGCGGCCTACGCTGGATCTGGGGTTAGGATCTTCTCGAGCTTTGCTGCATCCCAGAGAATGACGCCCTCGGCATCGGCAACCTCGCGCAGTTTATCTGAAAACCCCGATTTGGAGCACAGAAGGTAGAGATTAACCCCGTCGACGTTGATACGGGCGTTTTCCACCTTCTCTTTCAATGCGTAGTAGACATCGACGCCCATCTGCCTGCTGCGCCACTTGCACTCGCCCCACAGGTACTCTCCTTCCGTGCCGGCACCGCATATGTCAATGTCGTTGGCCTTGTCCCAGTAGCGCCCTACCCTCGACAGCGCGATAGGCAGGTTGCCGCGCGCGCTTTCCTTGGCGACGGCCTGTCTGACGATGTCTTCAACGGGCTGGCCGATGAATGCGCTCAGGTCGGCCTCCACCCTGCGCATCACCTCTTCGTGCATCCCTCCATCTATCAGGCCGCTGAAAGGATAAACGAATCTGAACCAGCTGCGGATGAAGTTGTCCTTTATGACGTAGCGCCCCTTCTTGGATTTCTCTGGCTTGTCCTCCGTAGCCGGTACCTCGCGCGTCACCAGGTCAACCGAATCGAGCTTGCGGAGGTAGGCGCTCAGGTCAACCGACTTCTTGCCGACCGCGCTCGAGATCTCGGACAGTTTTCCCGCCCCGCCCGCGATCGCCTCAAGAAGTCCGAACAGCAGTGGCACGTTGCCCAGTTCCTGACCCACAATGGTGCTGCCCTCAGTGAAGAATAGGCCTCGCGGGTTTATCACCTTCTCGGCCAGGAACTTTTTCACGTCCCGGTGCCGAGCCGCCTCAGATAGATACATGGGCATGCCGCCGATGACCGCGTAGGCCTCCACGCGTTTTGCGAAGTCCCACCTGTCCATAAACAGCGATGCCTGCTCGAAGCCGAGTGGGCGAAGGCGCAGGGTCAAGGACTGCCGAAGGTACAGTGGCTCGCGG
>DATCGY010000183.1:0-7289 GCA_036508635.1 Candidatus Anoxymicrobiaceae bacterium | reverse complement strand
GGAGATTACCGTATCGATGTTTTTTCTGAAGGGTGAGGTTTTCACCAAAGTTACGCGCCCGAGCACCAAGCCAGGGCCGGAAGCAGGGCTCATCGAGCTGCTGAAGGGTCCGAGCGCCAGTGAGAAACAACAGGGCCTGTTGACCGCGATCCCCAGCGGGGTGACGCTGCTCCGCTATAGCTCACAGAACGGACAGGCAAAAGTTGATCTGTCAAAGGAGCTGGAGAACTACGGAGGTGGCTCCGCGAAGGTGCAGGCGATTGTGAACCAGATCAACAATACGGTGATGTCGAACGACAGCACCGTCAAGTCCGTCTCGATAACTGTTGCCGGCGTCCCTGCCGAGGAAGTCCTGCAGCCTTGAGGCGGCTTTTCAGGAGGGATCAGAATCGAAACGCTTGAGCATCGTGACGCGAGTGCCGCTGGTTCCAGTCCGGGTCTCGACCTCGTCCATCAGCATGTAGATCATGAACATACCCCGGCCTTCCATGGACTCGGGGTCGGGCAGCTCTGGTGGGAGCTGCGCCTCGTGATTGAACCCGCTTCCTCTATCGTTCACCTCGATGACGACGGCATCTTCCATCACTTTGCAGACAACTTCGATAGGCGCGTCAGTCTGCGGGTTGTGAACCACGGCGTTCTTGGTAGCTTCGTGCGTCGCGGAGACTATGTCATGTACGATGGGTTCTACCGGCTTGAACGGCTTGAGGGTCGTCCGGATGAACTCCCGGACCGACGTCAGCGAGGAAGCTGTTGGCTCCAGGTTGTACCTGCTGATTTTTTTCGGGCGCCCGACAAAGGCGTCTTCCGCTGCCATTGTCTCTTGCTCCAAAACTATTCCAATATTACAACATTACTTTAGACTTAAACGTTTGAAGAGACCTAAAACAATCAATTAGGAACGAAAGGCAAGATATTGGGGGTGGACCTGTTGTTCATTGAGATGAACGGCAAGAGGCCGGTTGTTGCTCCGGATGCGTTTGTGGCGCCGACAGCGGTGCTCATCGGCGATGTAGTTGTCGAGAGCAGGGCGAGTATCTGGTGGGGGGCCGTTCTCAGGGCCGACTGGAACTCGATCCGTATCGGCCCCCGTACCAGCATCCAGGACAACTGTGTGATCCACTGTACGATGGTCTCACCTACTACCGTCGGGGCGGATGTGACCGTGGGCCATGCGGCGGTCCTTCACGGGTGCACCGTACAGGACGGCGCGCTCATAGGGATGAACGCGACGGTTCTCGACGACGCTGTTATCGGGGAGGAAGCTGTCGTCTCGGCCGGGTCGGTGGTAACGCCCCGGATGGAGGCCGAGCCGGGCTGGCTGGTCGGCGGGGTGCCGGCTAAGGCGATAAAGGAGCTGGAAGAAAAGGCAAAAGAGTTGTTTCGAGGGGGAAAGATGCTCTACGAGGAGCTCGCCCAGCTGTATCTCCGCTCGGACCTCGACGAGCCGCAGACTTGAAAGCATTCAATCCGGGCGCTCCCACTGATATTATTGTTACCGCGAAGATTCGAGTTGATCGCCCTGACCGTGGAGGTGCAAAGTGGGCTTCTTTGACAAAATACAGGAGACTATCACCGGCGCTGCCGAGCAGACCAAGGCAAAGGTCGACGAAACGCAGTTCAAGAGCGAGCGCAAGAAGAAGCTCGAGGCTGTGGGCGAGCAAGCATACAGCCTCTGGTTAAACGGGCAGCTCGCCAATCCCGAACTGGTGCCCGCATTGGAAGAAGTCCGAGAGGTCGACCAGCGGATCGCTAATGCTCAAGCCGCGGCACAGGCTGCGAGACCTCAGCCTGCACCACCAGCCGCGGGGCAGCCTCCCGCCCCGGCCCCTTCAGGGGCACCCGCGCCCCCCGCTCCTCCACAGGCAGCGGCTCCGCCCGCACCTCCGGCACAGGCAGCGGCTCCACCGGCTCCACCCGCGCCCCCTGCCCCACCTGAAGCCCAGGCTCCGCCGCAGGCGGCACCCGCGCCCCCGCCTCCGCCCCCCGGTTTCGGAGAAACCCAGGGATAGGCAAGCTGCGTCCAAACGGAGAGACATACAATCGCGGGGAGGAAAACGCGGTTACCAAGCTGTGATGCAGTGGTATAATCTATCGATGGCTCTTCCCCCACTCCAGGAGGTATTTTTAGTGGGAAACTCGGCAAAACCGAGGGCGGCGACGCGGCTGGCGGCTGGTATCGTGCTCGTGCTTGGGCTTACGATCATCCTGGTCGCGGGTTGCGGGGCTTCGACGCCCCAGCAAGCGGTGAATAACTTCTACAAGGCGATCGAAGCGCACAACTGGAACACATATCTTGATTCCGTCCTTCCCAACAACGTCAGAAGGATGACCGAGAGCGACATCACTTCGCAGAAGAAGAAGTTCAAAGAGGTCGACTACAAGTACAGCGGCCTTCAGTACAAGACGGTCATTGACAAGAAAGACCCGAACACCGCGGAGGTAGAGCTCACGTCCGGCACTATCACAGGCACCAACCCTTCGACCGGGCAGAAAGAATCGACAACCATCGCCGAGATAAAGAAGTCGTACGGCATAACCCCGACCGTAAAGGTTCAGAAGTACAAGGGCAGCTGGTACGTCAACACTCCTCTGGCGAGTGCCGATGTGCCGGCACAGCAGCAGCCGTCGCAGTAGCCCGATAGACCGAAAGCTGTTGTCCCGGCACTGGAGGTTAGCTTTATTGCCTCAGCGCCGGGTCCCGGTTCACACTTCTTTCGTCCGCGGATAGCATATGGTTTGCTGGTATACTGATTTTCAGCAGGTTGTATGCACGTTTCCTGACAGGGGGTTTACCTGGCTATGAAGAGCTTTCCCGGTGTTTCCAGAAAGACCATCGCGGTCGCGGCGCTATTCATTATCGCTATTCTGTCTGTAACCGCGCTGGTGGTGGGATGCGGAGGCGGCAACTCGCCCGATGGCGCCGTAACAAAGTACTTCGACGCATGGCAAAGCGGAGACTGGAACGCCTTTAAGGCTTCCGTCGTCCCGCAAAAACTGACCAAGGACCAGGAAGCCCTAGCAAAGCAGAAGTTCGAACAAGTAAAGATCAAGGTGCAGGGTCTCTCCTTGACCACCGAGCTGAACAAAGCGGACAAGAACAAGGCGACGGTCGTTATCACAGATGGCAAGATAACCTATACCGCTCCGATCCTTGGCCAGCAGAAGACCGAGACCAGGGATTTCAAGTCGCTGCAGAAAGAGGAAAGGGTCGTCAACGTCGTAAAGGTCAATGACGTCTGGTATGTCGATAACACGCTTGGCTGACACGGGAGATGATGCGGGATGGCGCCTGGCAGGAGCTCTTTGAAAGCCGTCAGATCGCTGCTGGTGTTTTCGCTTTGCGTGTCGATATGGTCGGTGGCGGTCATTGCGGCGGGGTGTGGGTCTAACTCGAGTTCCAAGAGCGCGTCGAGCAAACCGACTTCCACATCTACTCAAGCTTCTACCTCACCGTCGGGCGCCGCGCAACCACAAGGCCCGGTACTGCTCAGCGGTGGAGGGAGCATGACGACCCAGCCGTTCACGCTGGCTAAGGGCATAGCCGTTTCGCAAATGCTCTACAGCGGAGGTTCCAACTTCAAGGCTGAGCTTCGCAATTCAAGCGGCAGGCTGGTCGATGTCCTTGCGGACGTGAACACCAATATAACCGGCAGCACGGCAACCGGGATAAGTTCAGCCGGGCTCTATGAAGTCACCGTGACGGCCACCGGAGCATGGGAGATCGACATCGACGAGTCCGTGCCGCAGGTCGTTCCTTTCACCCCTCTCCAGTTCACCGGTACCGGTCCCATTGCGACCGAGTATTTCCAGTCCTCGGGCAAGAACACCGACTTCGTCATAAACTTCACGGGGACTTCCAAGCTCACGGTGAAGCTGTTGAACTCGACGGGGCAGGCGGTCCAGGAGCTTGCGGACGCCACTGGGCCTTACAACGCCACGGCAACCGCGCCCCTTCAGAGCGGTGTCAGATACCTCATCGACGTCGAGGCTGTGGGTGCCTGGACGATAAAGGTCAACTGATACTCGCGGAGGCAACCGATAGTAAGAACCTGTGACGCCTTCCTTTTGGTCCGGCCCTGGCCCGAGAGACTCGGCTCAGGAAGCGGTATCGAGCAACTCTACCAAGGCTTCGACTAGGTCAGTCTCGGTGAGGATCCCCACGAGCTTGCCATCTTCCACCACGGGGAGGCCTCCGACTTTCAGCTCCAGGATCAAGCGCGCCGCGTCCCTGATATCCGCTCTGGTTGAAATGGTTGCAGGCTCCGGCGTCATTATGGATTCGACCATGACGGTATCGAGCAGGAAGTCGTGATACTGCTTTTCCATCAGCACGACAGATGAAGCCGTCGCGTCCCTGAGGTCGCGGTCAGTGACGATCCCGACTAGCCGCTCCCCATCCATGACCGGAAACCGGCGGAGCTTCTTCTTCTCTACCAGCTCCCAGGCATTGCGCATCGGTTCGGAAAATGTGACCGTGACAACATCCGTGGTCATACGTTCGAGCACTTTCACTGGCCGCCCTCCCCGAGTCTCTTCCCTGACGATATGCGCGCTTTGGGATTATCTTCGCAATTTCAATTATACTTCTTGCGTTGCAGAGATGAAGCGGGGGCCAATAGCCACATGTTCCGAAAAGAAAACAAGAGCGATAAAAGACCCGGCAGTGCGAGCGGGGGTGCGAGCGCGCCCTCCGGTAACGCACCAGAAAAGGGAACGCCGGGGAAGCCGCCTTTCACCCATGGTTTCGGAAAGGTCCTCGATGGAGAGGCGCGTGAGTCCGAGCGGGAGGAGCAATCAGCTCCGCCGAAAAAAAACGAGCTCGATATTGAGTCCCCGAAGGGGACAATCCACCTCGAGAATTACTGTCCCGCGGAAAAGGTCGAGCAGCTTACCGTGGACCCGGGTATCAGGATGTTCAGCAGGAACAACCCGGACCGCCAGAAAAAGGCGCTCGTTAAAGTCGCCCGCCTCGACGGTGGCAACGTCATCGCCGGCATCGTGGACGATCTGCTGGTGTCTTATATCGGAATGCATCACCCCTCCGAACGCGAGCGATGGGGAAAGCCCGGGTATCCCTGGCTGTTCGAACTCGGTGCGATCGAGGTAAGCCGCAATTACCGCGAGATCGGCCTGGCGGAGAACATGCTGCAACTTACCTTCGATGACCCGTTCTATGACGACAAGGTAGTGCTGACCACGGCTTTCACGTGGCACTGGGACCTCGAAGGTACGGGGATGGACAAGATGCGGTACCGTGAGCTCTTCATCCACCTGGCGGAAAAGTTCAGCTTCATCGAGATGGCCACCGACGAGCCCAACGTGACAATGGATGCCGCCAACCTGTTCCTCGTGAGGCTCGGAAAAAACGTTTCTTTTTCAAACTACCAGAAATTTGCCGGCCTACTTTTCTCCAACGACTGGGAAGCCATGCTCCGCGGCTTCTAAAGGGCGGCTCGGGGTGAGCGGGGTCAGGTCTTTTATTGTTTGCTATTGTCCCCTCCTCAAGACAACCGGAGTAGCAAACAATAAAAGACCTGACCCCGCTCTTTCCCTTTTCCTCGCCCTGCAGTTAAGGACAATAAGAAGACTGTGATCTGAGGGGTGGGAGAACAGACAAAAAAGAAAGGGCGACTTTGTAAGTCGCCCTTTCGCGAGTGGTTCTTTGAGCTTCAGTCTACTGCTTCGAAGCGGTCTTTCAGCTTCTTCATGACGCTGGGCATCGTGGTGTATTCCATCTCCTCGAGCGGGAGCCTGTGGGGCTCGAACGGGCCGTGCCTCCTCAGGTAGTCAGCCGCGTCGAGCGCCTGCCGCCTGGCGTTGTCGTAGCTAATGTCGGCGAACATATCGCGGGGACCGATCAGCTTGCCGTCTTTGAGCTGGAACCCGAGACATACGACACGTGGAGGCCCGTCGAAGCGGGTCGGGGTGTCGTCCGCAAAGCCCACGGGCATCAGGGGACCGTGGTGAGAACCCCTCATCCAGCCGGCCACCGTGTGTGGGAAAGAGAACGGCTCGAGCACTTCGCCGACCGCCGGAAGACCGCTCTGCGCACGAACGGCCATAACCGGGTCGTCCTTGCCCACATAACGCCCGGCCATCAGGAAAAGGCGCTGTGTCGAAGTGACCGCTACGGGCTCGTCAGAGTCTTTGCGGAATATCTGCTTGATGACGTAGCGCGAAGGCGAGCCGATGAAGACCAGCATGTCATAGATCTCTTCGGGGGTACTGAAGATGATCTTGCGCTCGCCGATGAGGTCCAGGACCTCGTAACGGAATCCCTCGTGCATGCTGGGGTCGATCACGAGTCCGATGGTGTTGAACGGGTCGGCGAACATCTTGTACAGCGGCAGGTTCCAGGCACCGGGCTCCGTCTTGTCAGCGAGGAAGATGAGGATCGGCTCGGCGGGGCGCTCCTGAATGGTCATCTCAGCGAACCCGGGCCCCATGCCCTTAAGGTTGCCCGAGAAAGCATCGACCAGGAGGTCCTGCCCGGCGCCGTACTGGCCGTACTCCTTCGCGACCTCCGTCATGGAGGTGAAGGTGTCCCACGAGAACTTGTGGATCTCTTCGTTCTCGATGCCCTTCGTGTGGGTCATAATGAGCGCTATATCATCTCCGACCTCGCCCTGGCAGTAGTCGATGATGAGCCCGTCCTTCTTTGCCTTGTCCAAATGTGCGTTGCAACACTTCCTCAGCTCCGGGTGAACGTCCGAGTGCCCGACCCAGCCCCCGACGTCCGCCTTGATTATGCTAAGCGTGACCTCCATGTGCCAACCTCCTTGCTGCCGTCAATTCTTCAGTCGCATCTAAGTTCTTAAGAATCCAAACATTATAGCAAAACGAGGGCCGAACGGTGGACATGCCGCCAGACCTCCGATCCAAACCCTGTAACTTCGCCCCGATTGACCGAAATCCTATCGTGATGCTAGATTGTTTCGGCGGAAAAGGGAGGGTTCCTTGGGGAACCGGAAAAGCGTTTAATGGGCATCCTTGACACCGGTGGATCAATCACGCGTTCGCGGGGGTGCCGGGAGGTATTAACTTGAAGTTCTCGACGCGGGCCAGGTACGGCATGCGCGCAATGCTCGACATTGCTGTAAACAACCAGGGGAAGCTGGTGTTGCTCAAGGACATAGCCGCGAGGCAAGGCGTGTCCAAGAGATATCTGGAGCATATGATGACTCTCCTGCGTGACCATGACCTCGTGGTCGCCGAAAGAGGCGCCACCGGGGGTTACCAGCTGGCGCGCGAGCCCCGCGACATCAGGCTCGACGAGATATTCGAGG
>DATCGY010000182.1:0-5441 GCA_036508635.1 Candidatus Anoxymicrobiaceae bacterium | reverse complement strand
CCACCCGCCTATGATGTGCGGGTCGACGACGCGCCCCTGATCTATGAGCCACTGTATGGCGTCAGTTATCTCGAGCTCGCCGCGCGCGGAGGGCTTGATCGCCTTGCAAGCGTCCATGATGTTGCCGTCGAACATGTATACCCCGACCAGCGCAAGGTCGCTCGCCGGCTTTTCGGGCTTTTCAACGAGGCGTACGACCTTGCCTCCTGCCAGCTCGGCCACGCCGAAGCGCTGGGGTTCCGGGACGCGCGCAAGCAGTATCTGGCAGTTCGGCTTGTTTTGCCGGAACTCGTCGACCAGTCCCTTGATGCCGTCCTTTATCAGGTTATCGCCCAGGTACATGACAAACTCATCGGTACCGAGATAATCCTTGGCGGTAAGCACCGCGTGCGCGAGGCCCAGGGGCTGTTCCTGGTGAATGTACTCGACCCGGAGCCCCCACGGGGAGCCGTCGCCCACTGCCTGGATGATCTCTCTGGCCGTCTCGCCGACAACGATGCCCACGTCTTCGACGCCGGCCTCCTTGATCGCTTCGAGCCCGTAGAACAGCACGGGCTTGTTAGCGATAGGCACGAGCTGCTTGGCCATCGTATGGGTGATCGGGCGCAACCTCGTTCCGGAACCGCCGCAAAGGATCAACGCTTTCATTGACTTTCTCCTCCAGGGGTGTCAAACGACTTCAGCATGTTATCACCAGCACAGCCGTTTTCTCAAGCCGCCTCTCTCCATACTCCCGCTCACTTCCACCTTGAGGGATGAGGGTTCGAAGCCTCGGGAGGGGGAGGCTCCTTTCTCGGAGGCTTCCGTGTAGGCAAACCGGCTCCGGGCTGAGTAGGTGGTGGTGGTGGTGACAATGCCTGGTAATACAAAGCCGGCGGCGGCATTGGAGGTGAGCCGGACGGTGGCGGCCCGGCAGGCGGGCGCACCACCTCATACGGCGACGCCGCGGCGGCCGGCAGGATGTGGATCTTCTCGCCACAGTTCGGGCAGAACTGGTCTCCGGTTATCTGGCGAGTGCCGCACCTGTGGCAGAAGCTGCCCGCGCCTTTCCCGGCTTGCTCCGGCGCGGGCGCTCCCGCCTGCCACGTTCCATGCCCGTATGCGTATGCCTGAGAAGGTGGGGGCGGCGGCATTAGACCCTGCGCGCCGTATGGCCCATGCGCGTACGGGTCATCTACGCGTACAGGTCTCGTCCTCCCTCCGGTATCTTTCGCCCAGAGGATGAGATAGACGATGAATGCGAAGATGCCGCACATCACTCCCCAGACAACCGCCAGGGCTTCATTCCTGCCGGACATCCTCGCGAAGTACCAGCAACCGTAAGCCAGCGCGCCAGTTATGAGGATAGTAAACACGAGTGAGACGGAGGTGACCTGCGCGGCCACCGGGAGCCCCGGAGCCGGGATCAAGGCTCCATCACGCCCGTCAGGGTCGTGAGCTCGAAGCCCCCCGCGCGCAGGTTGTTGACAACCTCGACGAGCGCATCCCTTGTGTGCTTCCCGAGCGTGTGCATAAGAACGATGGCCCCACCCCGCGCACCGACGGTGGCGCGGTCCCGTATCTGCTCCCGGATCGTGGAAGGTTCCCAGTCGAGCGTATCGACACTCCAGAGCACCGTGGCGTACCCGCAGTCCGCGGCGACCTGTTCGACCCTGGCGTCGGTGGCCCCGTACGGGGGCCTGAAATATGCCGCGCCGGAGACACCGGTGATATCCTTTATAGCCTTTTCGGTCCCTTTTATCTCGCTCGTTATGACCTCGTTCGGGAACTTCGTGCAATCGGGGTGCGTCGAGGTGTGGTTTCCGATCTCGAAGCCGAGGCCGACCGCCATCCGGAGCAGGTCGGGGTTGCTGTAGCACCACGTGCCGCACACGAAGATTGTGGCGGGCACCCGCAAACGGGCCAGCTCTTCAAAAAGCGCCTTTGCCGCCTTCGGCTCGACCACTTCGCTGGTATCGAAAGTCAGGGCGACTTTCTTCTTGGCACGCGTCCCGTGGCTCACGAGCACCGGGTTACGGGGTGCCGAGGGCAACGGCGAGGTCGGCAGGATGATCGCTCCACCACCAGGCTCGAACGCGAGGCGTCTTGGTGGAACGCTGTATCCCCTGAGCCGGCCGCTGTCCCTCGCGGCGTCCAGGCGTCCGCGCCGCGCCCCCGCGGTCAGGCCCGCTTTGCGCTGATGAGGCACCTCGTAGTCGAGCCCCAGCACCTGGACGTCTCCCTGTGCGGGGACCGCGGGAAGCACCTTCACCCCGGAGCTTCCCTCATCGAGCGCCTCAACCACGTTCTGCCCGGGTCCGACGACCCTGGGCGCTGTTCTCCGGGAGAAGTTCATGGATACCAGCGCAAGTGACAAAACCAGGATGAGAACGAGCGCTTTACCGGCTACGTCATCGTGGACAATGCCGGTATCGAGCCTGCGCTTGCCGTGTCTTGAGCCGGAGCGTCTCATCCCACCACCATCAGAACCGCTCTGCACCTAGAAGCCCGTGTATCCTTCGGCGAAGTACCATGTCTTGGACGCGCTGTTGACGCCGATCGTGTTATGTCCGCCGTCCCTCGAGGAATAACCGTCAGAGTAGATGAAATACATCGACCTCTCCGCGATGACTTTAACGCCGTTGAGCGATTCGACTGTCGAGCTGACCTCCGAGTTGGACAGTCCCTCGACGGCGTTGACCTTCAACGTGAATCGCGAATGCGCTTTTATGCCGTATTCCTTCACCACGCTGCCGCCCCCGGGAGTGTTGAACGTGACGCGCACGTCCGCTTTCTTGCCCTCGGGGTTCTGGATAAGCAACCAGGTGTCGAAGTTGCCACCCGTATAGCCCTCGGCGAAGTACCACCTGGCCGCGGGGGAAGTCGTGCCGACGCTGTCGCTTCCGTCGTCGAGTCCGCAGCCGTTGTAATCGAAGTACATCGCACGCTCGGCTATGAATCCCACGTTGTTGCTCGAGACGAGCCGCGTCGAGAACCCGGTGCTCTCGAGCCCGCGCACCGTGTCGGCATGAATCGTATACCTGGAGTGGGCCGCGACGTTATAGGTTCCCTTGATGGTCGTCCCGTCCTCGCGCATGTAAGTGGCATCGATTGTGGAGGCCACGCCGTTGGGGTTCTGGAGAAGGATGTATGTATCGAACTTCTGCGCCGTGTAGCCTTCGGCAAGGTACCACTGGCTTGAGGGGGCTTCAACGCCCGGGGCATTGGAGCCGCCATCGCAGCCGTAGTAGTCGAAGTAAGAGGAACGCTCGGCTATGATGCCGTCACCGCTCAAGGACTCGACCTTGGTGGAGACGTCGGTGTTCTCGAGGCCCGGTACGTCGTTGAGCTTCACTGTCACCCGCGAAGAAGCCGGAGCAGTGGCGGTCTTTTCGACCGTCTTGCCTCCCGGAAGCATGAAAGTGAACTTGAGATTCTCCGCCTTTGGCTGCGGGTTCTGTACGAGCACGTACGACTCGAACGTTCCCCCGGTGTAGCCCTCCGCGATGTACCACCTCGGCTTCGGGCTCGGGATGCCCATGCTGTCGCTCCCGCCTACGAAGCGGTTACTCATATTGAAATACATTGCACGCTCAGCAATGACGGGAAGGTCCGATGTGACTTTCGTCGACACCTCCTGGAGCTCGAGATAATCGTTTACCTTGAGCGTGAATCGCGACTTCGCGGCGACCTGCTCGGCGTGTTCGGTCGTAGTCCCGTCCGGTTGCATAAAGGTGAACGTCACCTTCGTTGCCTGGTCGTTCGGGTTAAGGACGAGGATGTACTCGTCGAAGTTCGGGTGCGACAGATCGTACTTGGTGCTCGGGAATCCCAGCAGCGCCTGTACGGTGCTGCCGGGCACGCGCTTGATCGCAACAGACCCAACGAGGCGCGCCGTCCTCACCCGTCCCCCGGGAGTCCGGTCAGAGAGGTCCATGGCATAAAGGCTGCCGACGGCCGTGTCGCTGCGCGAGTTGAGCCTCGCCTCGAGCTCGGATTTCTTGAAAGCAAAGCCCCAGGAGTACCGTGGCGAAGATTTGCAGAAATCATCGGGCTTGCCGCGGAGATAAGGTATCGCGCTTCCGCCCCAGACGTCCTCGTTGTTCTCCGTGTGCCCCCCGCACGAGCCGCAGTAGGCGGCCGTGATCGGTTTGCCGTTGTACGTCACTATCTCGCCGGACGTCGCGTCCACCGCCGCGTTGTTGTTGGGGTAGTTCGCTATGTTCTTGTTCTCGTCACAGGCCTGGCAGCAGTCGCCGCTCGAGCAGATGTCGAATACCTGCGCCGTGTGTTTGCCGCGGGCGATCACGTTCAGCGTGTAAGTGCGCGCCGCCACATAGAGAGCCTTCAGCTCTTCCATCGGGTAGTTGTCCGGCTCTTCCTGTAGATGGTGCAGGTAATCGTGCATCGTCCAGGTCCGTATCTGTCCGTCTCGCCCCTTGACCCTGACCGGACGCGCCTCGTCGGCCTTCGAAAACGATATCCCCGTGTAGTAGTAATTGAGGATGTCGTGGTACTTCCAGCCGGCTTTGGCCCTGTAATAGACGCCGTCCATGCACATGCCAACACCGTGAGCCCGCCCCGTTCCGGTGAAATAAAAGTACGGGTCGCCGCCGGCGCCGCTCGCCTGGCTCGCGGAAACAGTCGTCATCTGGCCAATCGCAAGCACGAGCAAGAGCGCGACACATGCTCCAGCGGTGCGAATGAGTCGAGTTCTCGCTCTCATGAAAAGCCCCTTGTGTTCAATATTGTCAACTACAGTACACTTCTGTTAATTATTAGATGCCTGCGTCCGGGCTACCTTCCCGTATAGCCCTCGGCGAAATACCACCTGGCCGACGGACCGGGCACGGCGTTCGAACACGAGCCGCCAGAGCGGCCCATGTAACGGAAGTACATCGAGCGCTCAACCACGACCGGCCTGTTGCTGTTGACCAGGGTGGAGACCTCGGCATTGGCCAGGCCCGCCACCTTGTCCACCTGGATTGTGAAACGCGAATGGGCCGCGACAGTATACGTGCGGTCCGTGAATTTCCCGCCGTTCAGCATGAACCGAACCGAGAGATCCGCCGGCTCGTCGTTCGGGTTCGACACGAGCACGTAAGTGTCAAAATCGCCACCGGTGTATCCCTCCGCAAGGAACCACTGCGTCCCGGGCGACGGTGTTCCCACCGCGTCGTGGCCTCCGGTTATACCGTTGTACGTGAAATACATGGCCCGCTCAGCCGCTGTGGGCAGGTCTGAATGTACGGTCATCGAGAACGCCCGCTTGCCCCAACCCTTGATCTTGTTTATGGGAACGGTCTTTCGAGCATGCGCCGGTATCACGAGCTGCACGTCGGAGCTCTTCCCGTCGTCGCCCAGCAGCCTCAGCACGGCGTTCGTGGCGGTATCGTTTGGGTTCGCCAGCAGGACATATGTATCGAAGGTACTGCTGGTGTAACCCTCCGCGAAGTACCAGT
>DATCGY010000181.1:0-5031 GCA_036508635.1 Candidatus Anoxymicrobiaceae bacterium | reverse complement strand
CGGTCGCCGAGCGCGCCGAGGTAGAGGACGGATGCCGCCAGGCCGAGCGAGTAGCCAACTGCGATGAGGTTAAGAGCAGTCTGCGACGAGTCGAAGGCCTTTCCGATCGACGGCAGGGCGACATTCGCGACGGCGAGGTTGAGGTTGGCAACCGCCGCGACAAGGATAAGCGCCACCAGGACGAGACCGGCACGCTTCGGGGCGGTCGCTACTTCTTCACCGGGTACCTTGAACTCTTTCTCTTCCGCCAATCACTCCCCCTCTGGTCGCCTGTCCGCCGGCGAGGGCTGACTCTTGGAAAGCAACGGACCGTGCGATAATGCGCTCAGCTACATTGTATTTTGCCCGTGTCTTCCCTGCAAAGCACTGCCATTTTTCCTGCGCGCCCCAGGTTTCCTGCGCCGGAGCGCATCCTGAACGGAACCACGAAACCTTGATGCGGTTCGCCTCGTTACGATAGCGTTTGGCCGGTAACCGTCTAGAATAGAGGGGGGTCAACGAGCCGGGGAGGGAACATGGCGAAGAGAGAAAAGGCGGAAAAAGAGAAGAAGTCCACGTACCGTAACTTGTCCGAGAACTGGAAGACGGTCGTGGCACAGGGCGCTTTCGCCCTGGTCCTGGGCGTGATCATGGTGGCCGTCCCCAGCCTGACCGCGAAGGTGGTCTCCATCCTGCTGGGCGCGCTTATCATCGTCTACGGCATCCTCTCGTTCGTATCCGCGAGATCGGCGGGCAAGGAGTCCCAACCGACGACCTGGCTTTACGTCCGTGCATGTGTGGCGGTCGCCGGGGGTATCGTCATCCTCGCATGGCCCGGACTGCAGTCGTTGACCCTTCTCTACGTCCTCGCCGTCTTTTCGATCGCCGTCGGCGCCTTCGTGATGCTGTCCGGCCTGTTTCAGAAATGGGACAGCATGTACAAGGCGGTTGCGGGCATCGGCGGCCTCCTCTCGATAGTGTTCGGCATCATACTGATCAGCGCCAGGTCCAGCCTCACCGACTCCATCGTCTGGATCACCGGAGCCTACGCCATCGCGTTCGGGGTTCTGCTGATAATCCTCGGGCTGGGCGCCAGGGGAATCGTCAAGACGAATCGATAATGAGGCGGCACCCTGTGCATGAACGCGTCGGAATCCTGCGCAGGTCCCGTCCTTCGCAGGATACGCATGGAGACGGGCGGAGGCGACGAACTTCTCGAAGTCATCTCCGTCGGTCTGGACGGAGGCGTATGCCGCGATATCGCGCGACCTTTCGACTCGGTGGAGGAGCTCGAGACGTTCATGGGAAGCTCGAGCACCTGTGACAAGGCGCTTGACTGGTGCGTCGCGGAAGCGTCGGAGCTCATCGGTCGTGGTTAGACCTGCACCTCGCGACCCCCGCCGAAGAAGAGGCGGTACGTCTTTGCCGAAGGGCAATCCTTCTTCCAGCCCTCGCCGTGCTCCGCGCAGTGGCGGCAGGCGTGCAGGAACTGGCTCCAGACGGTGATGGTGGCCAGCAGCATGTAGAGCGCGAGCAGCTTCCTGTTCCTGCGCATCGCAACCATCGGCGCGTTGCTGATCACCGCGAGCGACAGTATCTCGAGCAGGATGCCCAGGGTCGCGGGGCCGTCTTTGCCCTCGACCTTCGGCATGTACATCGAGACCGCCTTCCCCAGGTAGAGGCTGTAGCAGTTCTTGCCGTAACCGGCGCAGCGCGCGCAGATCAGGTAGCGCGGCACGGTCCAGAACAGGGCGAAAGCCCCCAGCCACGCCCCCAGCGCCTTGAACGACCGCTCCTTCAGCATGCCGTATAACCCAAGGGTCATCTGGGCGGCTATCACAGAGAAGCGGAAAAGCATTATCTTTGGGTTTGGGCCCTCGTACTCGGCACATTCGGCACACTGGCAGTCCACCGTTACCTCCTTAGAAAAGTACTCGATAGTCTAGCCGGGACCGACGTGCCTGCTCAAGGGGCGGGGTCCGAACCCGGAGCGTACCGGAAGAACTCGTACCACATCATCTGCTGTTCGGGACCTTCCATTAAGAGCCTGGCCGCCGCCTTCAGCATACTCAGGAACCCCGTGAGCATCAGCTTCGCCCGCAGGCCCCGCACCCTCAACACCGGCGGGAACTGCCCCGGTGTAGCCTGTGGTGAAGCGGCGCCCGGATCGTTGGCCGTCGGTAGCTCGATGACCGCCAGGCAGCAGTCGTCGCCCCGCGACAGCAGTTTGGTTATCCGGGGGACCGCCAGTCGTGGCTGTATCACCGAAAAGGTGCCCGCCTCCATCGCCATCATCAGGTTGGTGCACACCTCGGGGCACTTCGCGAGCTCGCGAGCGCCCGGGCAGTAGCGCTCCTCCTTGACCGCCCGACCCCGGCACTCCTCGGTCCAGACGCCCCTCACCCCGAACAGCCCGTCCTCGTAATCGAGCACCCTGCCGAGGCTCCGCGCGTCGTTCGCGTCGATCGAAAGCTCTTTCTGCAAAAGCCGCGCCCTGTCGAGCCCTACCTGGTAGAAGAGGAACTGCAGCGCCCTCACTCCCCTCTCGCCAAAACGCTCGTGCAGTCTCGGCAGAAGCCAGGCCAGCCGCTTCAGGAGCAGCCTGGTGGGCGCCTCCAGGAGCCACCGCGGGTTCGCCAGGTCTTGGAACGAGGGCTCGAGCGACCTCAGGGAGGCGATGCAGGTCGCGACAGCAGTAAGTGTTGCGAGCTTCAGCGACCGTCGTTTCTTCATCTTTGTCCCACTAGCAGATATTTCCAGACCGTGGATAGATGTGCCCGGAGGGCGCGCAAGAGCCGGCTCGCCATCGAGGCGACAAAGCGCCAGGGGGCGCCGTCTCATTCGATGACTTTTGTCATCTCCTGCGGCACGAGGACGACCGCGTAAGCCATGAGGCCGGCGTCCTTGTGCTCGAGGTCTGACTCCTGGATCACGTCCATCCCGGCGACGCTCTTCGAGACGAGCTTCTGAGTCTTGCCCTTGATCACCACGACGTCGCCAACCTCGAAAGTCTCTTTCCTGAACTTCCTCGCATGCAGCGAACTGGAGCGGTCAAGGCTGATGTAGACTGGATATTTCTTCCCGGAGGCTTCGTCCTCGACCAGCAGATATTCCTGGTTGCTCCTCGCGCCGTGAAACTCGCTCTTGCTCAGTATTCTTCCGGTTATCTCTAATTTATCGGCCACGAACCAGCTCCTCCGTTTTCACCTTGACGAATCCTCCGGTTTTCCGCATACGCCTCTCCGGCGCGTATATCCTAGCACGGTTCCGGACCTACAGCGCCCAGTTCGGCTTCGGCTCGCCGAAAAGCGCCACCAGCACAAGGACGATGGTCGTGACTCCCGAGCTCGCACGGATCCTCTCCGAGCATCGGGCATGCAAGAAGGGCCAACCCGACGACATCATGTTCAGCAACCGCGAGGGAAGGTTCATCAGATATTCACTTAGGTCGCACGGCTGCCAGGGCGCTCGCTCGTTGGCTTTCGGTACGGAAGCCGCTCATCTTCCTACTAACCAGTGGTATCCGTCCCGATTCCTTTAGAGTCCCATCAGCGCAAACAAATCAGTCCCCACGGGCCGACCTGCGGAGCGATAGTCGCTGTTGCATGTCCAGGTATTCACAGGACGGGTTCTCTGGCTAGGCCAGCCCAGGGGGGCCTACCTGTGACCAATGGCGATGCGATAGGAGTTGTGTACTGGCTATGAAAGCACCGTGTAGGGAGAGGGTGGGATTCGAACCCACGGTGGACTAACGCCCACAACTGGATTAATAAAAGCCGGACGCCCCACTATGCCAGGTGTAAGCATAAGCCGAGCAGAAGGGAGGCGTCCGATGAGAAAACTCTATGTCGGGATCGACCTGGGGTGCAAGACCTGCGCAGGGGCGGTGAGGGACTCGAAGGGGAAACTGCTCGAGACGTGCGGTTTCCCGACCAGCGCGGAGAACCTCATTGACTTCGTGGGAAAGCAGAAGGGCGAGGTGAGGGTCCTCGTCGAGGAGTGCGAGCTCGCCGGGTGGGTCATGAGAACCCTCCTGCCCCACGTTCACAGCGTCGAGATATCAGACCCCAGGCACAACGCGTGGATAGCAAAAGGCAAGAGGAAGAGCGATCCCGTGGACGCGGCCAAGCTCGCAGAGCTTCTAAGGGGTGGTTTCTACAGGGCGGTCTACCACCCCGCCGACGAGGAGATGGCCAACTTCAAGATAGCCGTGCAGCACTACGACCAGATGACAAGGACGACCACAAGGCTCCAGAACCAGATCAAGGCCCGCTTCCGCCAGCAGGGGATAGTGACGGCCGGGAAGGGTGTCTACGGACTGGCGGGAAGGAGGCCTGCCATCTCGATGTTGAACAGCGAGGCCATAGCCGAGATTCTGCGCCAGGACTTCCGCCTCCTGGACCACGCCCAGAAGGAGAGGGCCCAGGCGAGCAGGCTGGTGACTAAGCTCTCAAGGGACTTGCCGGCGATAAGGAGGCTCGAGAAGATCCCGGGTGTCGGCACGGTATCGGCCTGTCGGTTCGTGGCCTATGTGCAGAGTCCGCACCGCTTCAACACCAAAGGGCTCGTTAACTTCTCCCGCCTGGCGGTTGTCAAGAAGGAGAGCGGAGACTCGATCGTCTGCGGGGAGCACCTGTCCAGGGAGGGGAACGGCGCCATGAAGGCCCTTTCGAGAACCGTATTCAACGGCGCCATGAAAACCACCAGTACAAACGGCATCAGGGACTACTACCTGGGATCGCTTTCAAGGACGAAGAACGAGATACACGCGAGGCTCAACACACAGAGGAAGATACTGGCCGTGATGAACGCCGTCTGGAGGGATGAGACAGAGTACTGTGATCACCTGGTGACAGGACACGGGGCCAGAAGGACGCTCTAGAGGGAGAGGCCCCGGGAGCTCACAATCCCGGTGGTCGATACGCCTTTCCTCATGAGCGGACCGGGCGGTCTCAGGAAGCCTCTATCGAAAACCTATGCCACATGTCCTTTGGGCGTGAGGATCGATGACTGGATAGGCCCCGAGGCCCCACAAGCCCCGATGAAACCATA
>DATCGY010000180.1:0-3097 GCA_036508635.1 Candidatus Anoxymicrobiaceae bacterium | reverse complement strand
CGTTGAGCGTCTTCTGCAGGCTGGCCTGCTTGGCTTTGCTCAACGTCGCCGTCGAGCCGCACGAGACACACAGCAGCACACACAGGCACAACACTATAGCGACCAGCAGAGTCATGAGTGGGCGTGACAGGCGGGATCGGTCAAACATAGTACTCCCTTTCGTTAGATCTCGGAGGTACTGCCACCCGGCCGTACTCCATCATTCAGACAGAGGGAATATCGACCCTGGCGCCCTTTCGCTTTAATGCCGGCGGCCTCCATAACTACCGATACTTCATATGCAGTGAGTGAAAACCCCAAAAACCGCCCGCTGGAAGGCGGGCGGCTCTATCCGGTATAACTAACCGAGGATCTTCCGCTTCTCCTGCTGGAACTCCTCGTCTGTGAGGACTCCCTGGTCACGGAGCTCGGCTAGTTGCTTCAGCTTGGTGATGTCATCCTCGGTCATCTCGCCGGCGCCCGCGGCGGCCTGGGGTGGAGCCGCGGCCTGCGCCGCCATTTGTTGAGCCTGCTGCGCCTGCGCCTGCGCGTCTTCAATACCCTGGGCCGTGCCTTCTTCCTTGCGTGCGACGTGCTTCCCCGCGGCGTACGCGCCCCCGCCCACCACCGCGGCTCTGAGAAGCGGCCTTCGTCTTACCAGTCCCATAATAGACCCCCTAACGTCCTGTCAGGCCATGATGTCTTCGAGATCGATGCCGAGAGCAAGAGCGATCTCGGGCGCGGTGGCCACGATCTTGGCCATGCCGACCGTCGGCGCCAGCGCCACCACGACGCCCACGATGTCCTCGGGAGTCACACCGCTCTCGAGAGCGACGCCTATCTGCCACATGAACGAAGCTGGGGCCGCGTCAACAGAGATCAAGGCCGCGATCCGAACCAGCGCGTGTGTCTTCGGGTCCAGGCCCGACTGCTCGATGTTGTCGAGCTGTATCGCTAGCAGTGACTCTATGATGCCACCGTCCTGCACGGAAAGCCCCTTGATAACATCCTCGTGTTTCCTGCTCTGCTTGGCCATTGATACCGCCTCCTCTTCCTTAGCTCACCTCGCATCACGCTGCGCTGAGGGGTTCTTTCTATCCGATTCCGGCTACTCCTTCCGACGGAGATGGATTGCAGCATCAACGGCCGCACGAAAGCATTGATGGAACAACGAGAGGCGACTGGTCTCAAACAAGGATAGACTGTGCCTGGAAACGCGAAGTTGTTTTAGATATGTCTCAAACATGGAGAAAGAAACCGGATGGCCTCACTCGGAGTAGGAATAGTCGGCCTGCCGAACTCGGGAAAGACCACGCTGTTCAACGCGCTGTCCCGATCCGGTGCGCTCGTTGCATCCTACCCCTATGCGACCATCGAGCCCAATGTGCGCGTCATCCCCATGTCCGACGTGAGGCTTACCGAGTTTGCGCGGCTCACCGAAAGCGCCCAGATTGTGCCGGCCACCGTGCGCTTCGTCGACATAGCCGGACTCGCCGAAGGCGCCAGCCACGGGGAGGGCGTGGGGAACCGGTTCCTCTCGGCCATCCGCGACGCCGATGCGGTCGTCCACGTGGTGCGCGGGTTCAAGATGAGCGAGACTTCCGAGGAGGAAGACCCTGTCGACCCGGTGCACGACGTAGAGCTGATCGAGACCGAACTGAGGCTTTACGACCTGGAGATAATCGGCCGAGAGCTTTCAAAGGCCCGGCACCTGGCAAAGAGCGGAGCGAAGGACTGCCTGGAACGAGTCGGAGCGCTCGAGGAGATCGAGGAAGCGATCAGCTCGGAGACAATATCCGATCGCGCCTCGATGGCCCGGGAGTTGGAGGTTCTCGCTCCGGACATGAAACTTCTCATCCTCAAGCCAACCTTGCTGGTGCTCAACATCGATGAAACAGGCGACGATTCCGCGGCACACGAACGCCGGCTGAGTGAGTGGGCGCAGCCCAGGGGGATGCGGGTCATGACCGTCAATGCCCTCCTCGAGGCCGAGCTTGCTGAACTCGACCCTGAAGACGCCGAATTGTTCGCAGAAACAATGGGCATCGAGGAAGGGAGCCTGGACCGGATCATCAGCACGAGCTACCAGCTGTTGGGCCTGATCACATTCTTTACCGTCGGCCCCGACGAGTCGCGGGCCTGGCCCATTCGCGCCGGATTGACGGCTTGCCAGGCCGCAGGGAAGATCCACAGCGACTTCGAGCTGGGGTTCGTGAAGGCCGAAGTGGTGCACCAGGACGATTTCCTGGATGCGGGCAGCTTTCCCGCGGCTCGCGACGCGGGGACCTTCCGGCTGGAAGGACGCGACTACGTGGTCCAGGACGGGGACGTGATCGTCTTCAAGTTCGCCACCTGAGGCGGGCCGCCGAAAGAGTCGCAGGCCCTGCTTGGGTCGCTGCCGACCCTGAGAACACCCGCAACCGTGCCACCTCCCCTGCTGCGGGCCATCTTTCGTAAACAGCTCGAGGGCAAGGAATGGAATACATGCGCCGACAGGTGTAGCATCAATCGTTGAGGGTGCGGACAAGGGTGCGCTCTGGCGCAAAGTCTCCATGGCGAAAGGATCCGGACATGTCTCCCAGCGGCAAGACACGGAAGATAGCGGTCACGACTGACGGCCCCTACCTGGTCACCGGCGAGGTCCCGCTGCACAGGGAAACCGCCGTGCCGAACGAAGAGGGCGACCCGCTTGAGTGGAGGCAGGGAGAAGAACTCCAGCACGGTGAGGATTATGCCCTCTGCCGCTGCGGGCAATCGCGCAACAAGCCGTACTGCGACGGCACCCACTCCCAGGGAGGCTTTGACGGGACCGAGACCTGCGACCGCGGCAAGTACCGCGAGAAGTGCAGGACAGTCGCCGGCCCAGAGCTCGAACTGACAGACGCCGAGGAGTACTGCGCGGAAGCCCGATTCTGCCACCCCGAAGGTGGGACCTGGCACCTGGTGAGGCACTCTGAGGACAGGGACAGGATGGAGCTGGCCATAGCCCAGGCATGCAACTGCCCCTCGGGCAGGCTGACTGTCTGGAAGGACGGTGAGCCCATCGAGCCCGAGCTCGAGCCGTCCATCGGAGTCATGGAGGACCCGGGGGCGGGTGTCGGCGGCCCCCTGCGGGTGA
>DATCGY010000179.1:0-7375 GCA_036508635.1 Candidatus Anoxymicrobiaceae bacterium | reverse complement strand
TCCAGCAAGATATCCGTACTCTCAACCTTGGCCGCGTAACTCTTCTCGTCCTTGGGCATCATCTTGATGAAGGCGACCTTCGCTTTTCCGACCGCCTTCCCGGTCTTGACATCAAATCGGGAACCGTGTCTCGGGCAGGTCACTACGTTTCCATCCAGCGTCCCTTCGACCAGCGATCCTCCCATGTGGGTGCACTTGTTATCAATGGCATAGTAAGCACCATCGACATTCACAAGCAGAACATCTTTACCGTCCAGAGTGACTTTCTTCATCTTGCCTGCCGGCAATTCTGATGTGTCGGCGACCTTCTTAAAGTTCATTGAAACCCCCTTCATATGTGGCGAGCGAGAGAACCAATCCTCTCTTTCATTATAGTTGATTGGGCAAGCGCCGGAGCGGCCTCGCCGCTGGAGCAACGTTCGCCATGTTTATCGCCCTGCGAGAGCATGTCGATGACCGTCGGGTCCCAGATGTCCTGCGTTCCCCCGTAACCCATTACCATCACAAGGGGGTGCCCTTTACCGTACACGCGGTACCCTACCTGTATGTCGCCGACCGTGACCTTCTTGACGGCAGGCTTCGCTTTCTTCGTGGTGTCAGTCTGTGCCTGCTTTTTCGTCCCGCAACCCGAGAACGATACAAATGAGAGAAGGATCAACGCGAGCACAGCCATGCTGACGATCTTCTTCAACACAGGCTCCTTTCCGTCACCTGATATCACTCCATTCTATTAAGAACAGTTTACCGGGAATCCCCCATATACCTCCCATAGCACCGATATCCTCAGGTGGGCGACACGGATACTCCGATGCACTGTGGAGCGAACTCGTCGACCTCCACCACACCCGGTGCGTTCTCGATAGCCTCGTAAGCAGCTGGGAGCTGGCCGGCAGGCATGAATGGGCTACCAGAGTGGAATAAACAATCAAAGACCTGACCCGCGTATCCTGTTGGTGGTGGGGCTCGGAAAGGTATTATTTGCTTCGGTCTCAAAGTGCGCTTCTAATCTGAGTAGCCACCTATCGTGTCGGTACCGGCACCTCGATTATTCCAATACATAGCACGCTCAACCATTATGCTCTTGCCTGATGTCTTGCACCTGACCAGGACGGCGGCGCGCCCGTTGGGTATCTTATCCGCCATGTTCATCGCCGACAATCCGCCTCCGGTGTCGGACCAGGAATAGGAGGAGGAGGCGAGCGCCGAAGTGGACACGAGAAAGCCTGACAGGACGCTCACCAGGATCGTCACGATGAGCGCCACTGCATTGAGAATCCTCTGCATATGGTTTCACTCCCTATACTGCCACAGCCGTTTTTAACAACTATATCGACAATCCGTCCTTCACTGATAAGGAGAGCAGACATAGCTCGAAGAGTGGATAAACGTGCGTTGAAAAATGTAAGATTAATCGTTGATTAGTAGAATACTGAGATTAATAACCTTCACAGGAGATTGTCATGAGCCAATATCAGATCGCCGTTATCGTCGGTAGCCTTCGCAAGGATTCATTCAACCGCGAGCTGGCTAACGCCATTGTAAAGTTGGCGCCGCCGGAGTTTACGTTCGAGCAGGTTCAAATCGGCGACCTGCCTCTTTACAACCAGGACGACGACGAGAACCAGGCCGAGCCCGTTATACGGCTGAAGAACGAGATTAAGGGCGCCCAGGGCCTTCTGTTCGTTACGCCCGAATACAACCGCTCGATCCCCGGCGTGCTCAAGAACGCGATCGACCACGCTTCGCGTCCTCATGGTCAAAACGCCTGGGCTGGTAAGCCAGCTGGTGTTCTGGGCGCTTCCATCGGCGTCATGGGAACGGCCATGGCACAACAGCATTTACGCAATATTCTCACCTTTCTGGGCGTACCGACGCTTGGCCAACCCGAAGCCTTCATCCATGTAACGGACGGGCTGTTTGACGAGGCCGGCAACATCGGTGCGGACAGCAAACAATTCCTGCAGAACTGGATGGACCAGTTTGTCGCTTGGGTGAAAAAGCACGCTGGCTGATCCATTAGAGTAAAAGAACAAGCCAGGTTACGATTGCAGTAATTGGCGAGCTAATCACAATATCGACGAGACGTCGGATGCCAGGACCGGGGAGCCGCAAGCCATCGCTTCCTGGTTGGTTAGCTCCCGGTTGTCCTTATGCGGGCAGGCACTTTGTGTCAGCTCGATGATGAGAGCGAGATTATCCCGAGCACGAGAGCAACGAGGGAGGCGCCGGCGAACATCCACAGCCCGATACCGGGTGAGGCCCCCGGTACCTTGGCGAACACCATCGTAACGTCAATCGCCGCGACGGCAGTTGCACAAAGTGCGAGTAAGAAGGCGATGATCCCGCCTGGCCTTCGCCTGAGCATCGTTATGATTGCTGCAATGACTATCAATGCTCCGAAAAGCAGCGAGAAGAACCCCGTGAAAAAGATCGCGCCCTCGGAGGTCAAAATCAGGTTGAAGCCGCTCCCCCCGAGAGTGGACCCACTCGTCATCAGCATGAGTCCTGAGGCGCTCGCGCTTATGCCCGCTACGCTGGCTGCGCTGATCCACGCCAGGAACGTAGCGCCGATGGCAATGCCGCCCGCAACCAGCGTTAGTATGCCGAGCAGGATTGAGCCCCCGGGCCGGGCGGTCTCGTAACCGGTCGCCAATGGCTGACCGTAACCCTGGACGGGGTAAGCCGTAGTGTACTGCTGACCCTGTGGATACCCGGGCTGAGGGTACTGCCCGTACTGCTGGTACCGGCCTTGCTGAGGATACTGATACTGATACTGGCCCGGCTGCTCGTACTGTTGTGGTGGTTGCTGCGGGTACTGCCCCGGCGGGATCACGACCGTCTGCTGATCAGGTGGCGGGTATGTGGGCGCCTGGCCGGGAGATGTCGGTGGCACGGGCGGTGGCACGGGCTGGCCTGAAGTCATCCCCGCACGGGGGTACCCCTGTCTCAGGCTCTGCCCGCAACCGGGACAGACCTTCCACTGTTCTTCGAGTTGCCTTCCGCATTTTGGACAGGTTATCAACGGCTCTCCTCGAATTCCATCCTGGCCGGATATCCGGCTCCTATTCGGTCCGTCACTCGAGTCCGAGCTCCTGGGCAAGCGTTATAGCCTGCTCGTTCAGCTTTTCGATCTGCTTGGTCAGGTCGTTCCGCTGCTGGATTATCTTGTCGAATGAGTCCTTAACCGAGGTGGCATCGAGTGGCACCCCGGTCACCTCGGCCTGGAGGACCTTGCTCATTATCGCCGCGAGCTCATTGACGAGGTTCGAGCGCCGGCTGACGAGCTGGAGCTCTTCGATCTGGATCTCGGCGTATTTCTTGTATTTGTCTACGCCCTTGAGGTCGAGCACTTTCTCGAACTCGCCGCGCGCCTGCTGGGCCGACTCGTTTATCGCATCGACCAGGGTCACAAGGCCGGCCGTGAACTGCTGCATGGCCGCATAGTCCTGGGGCGTCGGGTTCTGGATGCCGGCGTACTTGTTGAGGCTGTTGGCCTGCTCCATGAGTTTCGCCTGGTTCTGCGAAACGGTCTTTCCGTTCTTGCGCGCGTTCATTATGTAAGTGCGAGCCTGCTTCTCGTCGCCGCCACAACCCGCGAGCAGCGTGAGGGCCAGAGCCGCTGCCGCCAGGATCGCTACTATCGCCGTGGTCTTTCTCAAACTCTGCCTTTCGAGCGTTGCTCACGCATCGCCGGGTTTTGTGTCTCACCCAGATTATATTGTAAGGGAGGCCTTGAAGCACCCGTTTTGTGCATGGTCCGACCCGGACGGCTGCCGCGGAAGCCGGGTATTGATTTTCGGTTTTTGTTCGGGTAACATTAAGACCGGAGGCGGCTTTAAAGGTGGTCACGATGAAAGAGCTGGCATTAACCAGGAGGCAGGTTCAGATACTCGAGTTCATGCGCGACTACAGGCGCGGGTCGGGGTACTCTCCGACCATACGCGAGGTCGCAGCGGGGCTCGGGCTCTCATCCGTTGCCACCGTGGCCGAGCACCTCGACTCTCTCGAGGCGCTGGGCCTGATACGCCGCCAGCGCGACCGGGCCCGGTCGGTTCTGCTGACCGCCATGGGCCGGTCGGTGCTCGACAGGCGAGACCTCGAGCGCGCCGTCCCGGGTGGTGGCGGTGGGGTGGTCATACCGCTTCTGGGCACCATCGCGGCGGGCGAGCCGATAGAGGCGCTCGACTCCAGCGACGAGCTCGAGGTGCCACCGGCGCTGGCGGGCGGGCGCGGGTGCTACGCGCTCAAGGTACGCGGGCAGTCGATGATCGACGAGGGCATCTTCGACGGCGACTACGTGGTCGTCGAGGAAAAGCCGGTCCCCGACAACGGCGACACCGTGGTGGCCCTCATCGGCGGCCACGAGGCCACTCTCAAAAAGTTCTACAGGGAGCGCACCAAAGGGGACGCCCGCATCAGGCTCCAGCCAGCCAACCCCGATATGCAACCGATAATCCTCGGCCCCGACGACACGGTCGAGATCCAGGGAAGAGTGCGGGGCGTGCTCCGCATCCTGTGAGGAAAAGATGGCCAGTCGAACGCGAGCGATACTGCACATAGACATGGATACCTTCTTCTGCTCGGTCGAGCGGCTCCTCGACCCAAGCCTCGAGGGCGTGCCCGTCATAGTCGGCGGCGACCCGTCCCAGAGAGGGGTTGCGGCCGCCTGTTCTTACGAGGCTCGAAAGTTCGGCATCCGCTCCGGGATGCCGCTTGCCAAGGCTGGCAAGCTCTGCCCACAGGCCGAATTTCTTCATGGCAACTTCCAGGCTTACGTCCATTACTCGAGACTGGTGCGCGACATCCTCGAGGAGTACACCCCTCTGGTCGAGCACGCAGGCATCGATGAGTCTTACCTCGACCTCACGGGCTGCCGCCTCGCTTTCGGCGAGCCCGCGGAAATAGCCGGCGAGATCCGCTCGCGCATAAAGAACGAGCTCGGCCTCCCGGCATCGGCGGGCCTGTCGGCCGCCAAGGTGGTCAGCAAGGTCGCCTCGGCCGCAGCCAAGCCGGACGGCTTTCTCGAGATACCGCCTGGCGGAGAGCTCGACTTCCTGGCTCCGCTCCCGGTCGAAAAGCTTCCCGGCGTGGGGCCGGTCTGCCACGCGACGTTGAGCGACCTCGGAATACGCACGGTTGGCGATCTCGCGTTGCTTCCGGTCGAGGCGCTCGAGAGCGTGCTCGGGTCATGGGGGCGCGTGCTCCACGAGCACGCCCGCGGCGTCGACCGCCGCAGGCTGGAGGAAGGCAGGACGCCCAAGTCCGTCAGCCGCGAGACGACTTACGACACCGACACCATCGACTACGACATGGTGCGCTCGACGCTGCTGCTGCTCTCCGAAAAGTGCTGCCGCGCCCTTCGAAAAGACGGGCTTGCCACCGCCCGCATCGCGGTCAAGCTGCGCCATTCCGACTTCCGCACTTACATGAAGTTCCGCACCCTCGAGGTGCCTACCGACCAGGAGCAGGTCGTCTACGGGGTCGCGTGCGAGCTCTTCGAAAAGCTTCTCGAGCGAGGCGTCCGCATAAGGCTCGTGGGGGTCGCCTGTTCCGGCCTGGTCGGAGCCGGATGCCAGGGCGAGCTCTTCGGCGCCGCTGGCAAGGCGACCGACAGCCTCCGACGCGACAGCCTCAACGAAAGCCTCGACACCATACGCGAACGGTACGGCTTCGAGTCGATTGTCAGGGGCAGCACCGCCGAGCTGGTAAGCCAGTACACAGCCCTTGGAGGCAAGGCCCACGTCGGGTTCGCGGCCAAGAGCGAAATAGAAGAGAAAGCCCGTGCATCCGCCGGCGGCAAGCCCGTCCCGGGCGGCAAGCGCGTGGTAGGCCTCGATGAGCGCGGGCCGTCGGGGCGTGGGCGCAGGTGAGACTAAAAGGAGGCCGTCGTGCGCGGCTTGGCTGGTAACGGCTTAGCTTATTATGAATGGGTTTGTGCACCTGAACTGTCACAGCAACTTCAGCCTCCTCTACGGAGGGAGCTCCATAGACGATCTCATCGAGCGCTGCGCGGATGGCGGGATGGACACGCTCGCCCTTACCGACCGCGACGGGCTATACGGAGCCGTCCTCTTCTATGAAAAAGCCCTCCATGCCGGCATAAAACCCATCATCGGCTGCGACCTCACCCTCTCTTTCCCTTCCCCCTCGAGGGGGGAAGGCCAGGGTAGTGGTAGCTCAACAGCCGACCTGCGATCCGGGCCTGAGAGACCCGGCTCAAGGGATGTGGGGGAGGGTCAGGGTAGGGGTAGCACTAACGTCATCCTCCTCGCCAGGAACGACGAAGGTTACCGCAACCTCTGCCGTGCGGTCACCGAGCGCCGTCTTGGCGAGGTGCCGCTTTCCATCGAGAGACTGGCCGCTTTTTCAGAGGGCCTCTTCGCCCTCTGCGGTGATGCGTCACTTCTTGAGCCACTGGGCGAGGTATTCGGCGACTCGCTCTTCGCGGAGCTGGCCAACGCCGGCACCCGCGCGAGCCACCTCGAGGCCGAGCGCTTACTGGCTGAGGCCCGGCGCCTTGGGGTCAGGCCGGCGGCGAGCAACCGCGTCGCGTTCGCGGCACCCGACGACTTCGGGCTCCACCGCACACTCTGCGCCGTGCGGCTCATCTGTCCCGTCACACGCATCCCGCAGGGCGAGTCGGCCGAAGCCGGCTGCTACCTGCGGCCGCCTGGTGAGATGCAGCAGCTCTTTTCCGCCTATCCTTACAGCGAGGCGCCGGAGGCGCTCGACTGCACTCGTGAGATAGCCGAGAGCTGCGAGTTCCGGTTCAGGCTGGGTGAGTGGCTCTTTCCGGCCGCCGACCTTCCCCTGGGAGAGACGCCTTTCTCTCACTTGACCAAGCTCTGCTTCGAGGGCGCCGCCAGGCTCTACAGGCCGCTCCCCGCCAAGGCGCTCGAGCGCCTGCACTTCGAGCTCGAGACGATCGAGGCGATGGGTTTTACGCCTTACTTCCTCGTCGTCTACGACATAGCGAAGTTCTGCCGCGAGCACGGCATCCCCGCGGCGGGGCGCGGGTCCGCGGCGGGCAGCATGGTCGCCTATGTGCTGGGCATCACTTATATAGACCCGCTCGAACACGACCTTTACTTCGAGCGCTTCCTCTCGCCGGCGCGCGACGACCCACCCGACATCGACCTTGACGTGAGCGCATGCAGGCGAGACGAGGTGCTCGACTACATATACAGGAGGTTCGGGGCCGACCGTGTCGCGATGATATGCACGTACGCCACGATGAAGGCGCGCATGGCCGTGCGCGATGTTGCAAAGGCAATGGGCCTCTCGCCCGAGGAGGTCGACGCGTTCGGGCGCAACATCCCACACTGTCGGGCGAGCCAGATAGAGACGGTCGCCGGCGCGATACCGTCTTACCGGG
>DATCGY010000178.1:0-7382 GCA_036508635.1 Candidatus Anoxymicrobiaceae bacterium | reverse complement strand
CACTTCCACTGGTGAAATTACACAGCGCCGCATCATCGCCGATGGTCACCTCGACGCCGGGCAGGGGAACGCCCGTCATCTCCCGGATAAGCCCGATGATCTCGGCTTCGTTGAGACCCAACTCCCAACCTCCTCCGCTCGTCGCTCGCGCAGGCCGGGCCTCCAGAGACCCGGTTCGAGGTCTCTTGAGCCGCCCGGAGCCGGGCCTGAGAGACCCGGCTCAAGAATATTGAGACCCGGCTCGAGCTCAAATCGAAATTCAGGGTTCAGCAGGTCTTTTCGTCTGAGCCGAGGTATTCGGCGATGAATTTCATGGCGCAGAACTCGCCGCACATGGAGCAACCGGGCTCGTCCCTGACCCTGCGCTCGGAGAGCATCCTCCTGGATCTTCTCGGGTCGATGGACAGCTCTACCTGCCGGTCCCAATCGAGCGCCTTTCGAGCCCTCGACATCTCGTTATCCCATTTCATGAAGTATTCCGGGTTCTTCGCGAGGTCCGCCGCGTGGGCCGCGATGCGGGTCACGATCGTGCCCTCGCGTACGTCCTCGATCTCGGGCAACCCGAGATGCTCGCTCGGCGTCACGTAACACAGGAAGTCAGCTCCGTTTGCCGCCGCAAGAGCTCCACCGATACCCGCTGTGATGTGGTCGTAGCCCGGTGCTACGTCAGTAACTAGAGGCCCGAGGACATAGAAGGGAGCTCCCTTGCAGATATCCTTTGCCAGTCGGACGTTCTCGATGACCTGGCTGATGGGCACGTGGCCGGGCCCTTCAACCATGACCTGAACACCCGCCTGCCTGCACCTCGCCACCAGCTCACCCAGAGTGAGGAGCTCTTGGACCTGCGCGCTGTCGGTGGCATCCGACACGGCTCCGGGTCGAAACCCGTCCCCGAGGCTGAGTGTGAGCTCGTACCTGCAGGCTATTTCGAGCAGGCGGTCGAACTGGGTGTAGAGCGGGTTTTCGGTGTCGTTGTATAGGATCCACCCCGAGAGGAAGGCTCCTCCCCTGCTGACAACATCCGCGATGCGGCCCGTTTTCTCGAGTGCATCGAGGGCCTTGCTCGTCACACCGCAATGAACGGTGACAAAATCGACGCCATCCGACGCGTGACGCTCGATAGCCTCGAACATGTCGTCGGCAGTCATCTTGATGATGCTCCCATGCTTCTCCTGTGCCTCGATAGCCGCCTGGTAGATGGGGACGGTCCCGATGGGAACGGCCGACTCGGCCACCACCCTCCGCCGAACCGCGTCAATATCGCCGCCGGTGGACAGGTCCATCACGGTGTCGGCGCCGGCGTCTACCGCGGCCTCGAGCTTCGCCAGTTCAAAATCGATGTCGGCCTTGTCCGCGGAAGTGCCGAGGTTGGCGTTTACCTTGGTGCGAAGGCCCTTGCCCACGGCGCAGGGACGCGAAATGGGACGCAGGGAGTTGAGGCTCAGCACGGCGGTTCCCTCGATGATCTCCGCCGCTATCTCTTCGGCTTCGAGCGGCTCCGTCTCCGCGGCGCGTACGAGCGCATCCGGGACCTCTCCGCGCTTGAGCCTGTCGATAAGCGTTGTGTCCTGGTTCAACTCAATACTCCAGTCCCGAGGCCGGCCTATCCAGAGGCCTCCTCGATCTTCATCATAAGTTCTCTCGTCGCTTTCTCCATGTCGGAAGCACCTGCCACCGCCGAGGCTACCGCGACACCCGCGACACCCGCTTTGAACGCTGCAACGGCGTTCCCGGCCGAGATGCCGCCGACCGCGATGACCGGAGCGATGCCAACCTTGACGTAAGGCATCAATCCCTCCGGGCCGATGGGATTACCGGCATCCGGCTTGGTCATCGTACCGAAAACCGGGCCTATACCGAGGTAGTCGGCACCGGACTCTACCGCGGCCCGGGCCTGCTCAAGGTCTTCAGGTGAAAACCCGATGATGGAGCCCGGAGGCATAAGCTTCCGCGCGCTTCCAACGTCCAGGTCATCGATGCCGAGGTGGACCCCGTCACTCGAAATCGCGGCCGCTACGTCAACCCTGTCGTTCACAAACAAGAGGGCATGCGCGTGGCGGCAGAAACCCTTTATCCTGAGGGCCACCTCCGCGAACTCGCGGTCGGTCATATCCTTGTCCCTCATCTGCACGGCACGACAACCTCCCGCGAGCGCGGCGCGGGCTACGTCCTCATGCCGCATTCCATCAGGTCCTCCGCAGGTGATGACCACCAGCTTCATGACCCATACGAGATTGGGGCCGATCGCGCAACCGGTCAATCCTCACGCTCCCGCGCGCACAAGCTCTATCGCGAGTTCCGCTGTCCTGCGGCCCGACAGGAACATGCCGCCGAATATCGCACCCATCCGCGGCGAACCGTAGATGGCGTTCGCAGCCATGCCGCTGACCAGGAGTCCCGGGTAGACCTGGCGCGTATTGTCGACTATCTCCGCTTCTCCCACCTCTGCCCACATCGGCTTCTCGCCGACGATCTGGCCACTCTCGGTGAACAGCCTGGCTCCTGGGATCTTGCGCATGACCGTGTGCACGATGCCAGCCTCGTGACCCGTCGCGTCCACGACGACATTCGCCTCCATCGCCAGCGGGTCGACATGCAGGTTCGCGAGCTCAACGGCCCTCCAGTTGAGCACGACGCCCGCAACCCGATCCTCTTCACGGATCAAAACATCTTCCACCGAGACCCCGATCCAGATCTTCACACCCGCGTCCACCGCGGCGACGGTGCACTTGGATACCGTCTCTACTGAGTCACCCACGTAGTAGCCATCACCAAACGGCTCGAGCTTGACGCCGAACCCCTTCACTATCTCCGCCGCTTCCTCCTGGATCATGATGCGGGGAAACAGCATCCCGCCGCCCCACATGCCACCGCCCACATGGAGGTTGCGCTCGAATATCGCCACCTTGTAACCCTCTTTGGCGAGGAAGTAAGCACATGTCATGCCCGCCGGCCCCGCTCCGGCCACGGCGACGTCGAGCTGCAGCGAATCGAGGAAATCCCTGGTAAAACCCTCGATTATTCCTCTCGTCACCTCGATCTCAGAAAGCGACATTGGTCCTCCTTTTCAACTTGCAACAAAAAAGCCGTGCCACCGCTCGGCTCGGCTCAGGTTCGCCGTATGACAATCCCTGCGCTGGCATTACCTTCAGGTCAGGTTCAGACGGTCGATGGGTTCACCCCATCCTCTCAGCCCGTGAACACGAGCTCCCGCTGTTCGGCTTTATTTATTTATCTAGATTATATTCCTGCGGGCACTATTCCTGCCATCTTGTGCAAATCTGGTCAAAGAGAGGTATCACCGTCATTAAGCCTGCAATGTTTATGTAGCACCTCTGACGGACGACGGCTGCCCGTTAGAGCTCCGCAGTGCTATATTTATTCTTAGTCATTGGCAGCTTGTCTTGCAAGGAGTGATCCCGTTGGGCGATTCAGAGGATTTCGGCAAGGGAAAAGAAGAGGCCAGCAAGTCCGGGTTGTGGACGCCCGACGGAGTGGGGCCTGCGACTGAAGAGTCTAAGGCTTCTTCCGCGGACATCGAAGGCGGTGGTCCGGAGGGCATGTCCGAAGAGGAGCTACGCAGGCGCATCGAGGAGGCCATGGAGAAGATCACGGTCAGCGATCTCGTGGTCGATATGATGGTCTCATTGTCGAGTATGGCTTACCAGAGGATGGGCATCCCGCACGAAGTAAACGAGAAATTCCGCGATATGGACCAGGCGAGGCTGGCAATCGATTGCCTCGACGCGCTGTTGAAGGCCCTCGAGGGGCGAGCGCCTTCAGAGATCCTGGAGCCGCTCGATAGCACGCTTTCAAACCTGAAGCTCAACTTCGCCAAGGAGTCCTGAACGGAGTCGACGTGTGCGAGACGGGCTCAGGCTAGCGCACCGCCGCCTTTGCCCCACCGTTCTCCGTCGCAATGTAATACGTACCCCCACCAGGGTCCGTCGGGACGCCCCCGGAGAAATACTGCGAGAGCTGCGAGATGTCCGTTGGCCACGAGCCGGCGTTCGCGTAATACTGTTGAATGGCCGAGTCGATCATCCTCAAGTTGGCTTCACGGGCCGCGCTGTTTGCCCGGTCCTTGGCGTTGTTGACGACGTCGCCGACCCCGGGCACACTCGATTTGCTGGAAGTCCCGGACCCGCCGCACCCAGCGACCGCGATAACGGTCACTGCCAGTATCAGCAGAGCGATTATCGTTATGAGCTTTCTGCTCATTGCGCCTACCCCCCTAATAAGGTTCAGCCGTCGTCGAACCACTACCGACGACCTCTTGATAAGCGAGACCCGAGACCTCCGCCATGTTCAGGATGCAGGTCACATACTCAGATGTCTCGCTCGAAGAAGGATTCATGATCGCGACTTTTCCGAGTATCAGATACTCACCTTCAAGAACGTTCTCCAGTGTGCCGCGATACTTGATAGAGCCGCAGTAGGCTACGACTTCCTGACCCCTGAACTGCGCAATGTACGAGATGAGATCCAAAGCCTCATTCCCCCTTCGCCTCTGATGCGCGCGCTGTTACCCTCCGCCCGCTGGTGATCGCGTCACTAATTAGTTATCGGTCAGATGAAAGAATACCTGCAGGAATCGCCTTGGTCGCGGACACGGCTCAAGCCGGGTTGCTTCAATTCCAAATCTTGAGGGCGGTCTCCTAGGCCACCCGGAGCCAGGCCTGAGATACGCGGCTCAAGATGAAAAAGAATAGAGAACTCGTGGGAATACTTCCCCTTCGCCATCGCCAACAACCTGAACGTCACATCTATTCCCGGAATCATTTTGACACGTGGCCGGGGTCCCTATCGTTAATGCAGGATTGATCAGGTGCGCTCCGCGATGGGGGAAAGCCAAACAGCCTAAGAGAATCCAGCCACCAACTTGTTTGGGGTGGCGCGCTTGGAGGGATTCGAACCCCCGACACGTGGCTCCGGAGGCCACTGCTCTGTCCCCTGAGCTACAAGCGCTTGGCTCTGCCTGGCCTCTAATTACCAGGCTCGATTCTTTCTTGGTCTGGCGCCGGTCTACCGGGCGGGTTGCCTGCAGTATTCCAGGTAGCGCTCCCACTCCGGCCTGACAGGTCCGAGCTCGAGGCTGACCGTTGCTGGGCCCCGGGGGGCGCCCGGCTTCTTCATCGGCTTGATGCCCGCCTCGACGGGAAGCTTGTCCCTCTTCTTGCCGTTGCAACTTTTACACGCGGCGACCACGTTCTCCCAGGTGTGCACACCACCACGGCTCTTTGGAACCACATGGTCTACCGTCTCCGCGGGACCACCGCAGTACTGGCATGTCCAACCGTCTCGGGCGAAGACCCCCCTGCGCGTCAGGTTGGCACGACCATAGTACGGGACCTTCACGAAGTACGAAAGGCGGATGACCGACGGAATCGTGATGGTCAGCCTTTCCGAATGAATCGCCCCACCATCGCATTCCAGCACCTCGGCTTTGCCCTTCAGGAGCAGCACAATTGCGCGCCGCACGCTGACCGCGCACAGCGGCTCGAACGATGCATTTAGAAGCAGGACCCTGTTCATAGTCCCTTCAAAAGGCGCCTGACCGACTCCTTCACATATATTACATCAACGTTGAGCCCGCGTCAGGCAAGGGTGAAAAAGGCCCTGCCTCAAATCGCTACTGTGTGCCATATGCTTGCGACGCCCCCGAGCGGCGACGCGGGCCTACATCTTGAACTCGGTCTTCTTGCCCCAGATACCCATCGAGACGCCGAGCTCCTCGTACTGCTGGCCGGCCTCCTCGAGCGGCATGCCGCTCATGGTCGCGTCTATCGCCTGGCGGAACGCCCTGGCGCCCGCGAGCGGTCCGTACGGGTGGGCGTGGATGCCACCACCGGAGCCGATCATTATCTCCCTTCCGAGCTCCCTGACGGCGTCGGGAACGTTGATTGGAGTTATGCCGCCGGAAGGCATGGGCATCGTCGGTAGGAGATCGCCGAACGGATACGTCAGGGTCATGGTCGTCTGGCGGAACCTCTCCGGCAGGTAAGGCGCCTTGCCGCCGAGAGCGAACGGGACGACAAGGAAGTCCGCTCCGCAGAGCCTCGGGATCTTGCCGAGCACTATCGACGAGGACACGCCATGCTCCGGCGACATGTAGAAAGCTCCCGCGCAATCCATGTGGGCAAGGATCGGCACGTTGACCTTCTTGTCCTCGGCCAGCGACCGCATCGCCTCGGGCCCGATGGCGAGATAGTTGACCATCATGGCGTTGCCACCGGCCTCCACCACGGCGTGGGCAAGGTCGAACATCTTCGGCAGGCGGTCGGTGACGTTGACCGTATAGAGCGTATGCTCGCCCGTCTCCTCGAAGACGCGCTTTTCCATCTTCATGTAGGCCTTCACCCTGGCTAAGACCTTGTTGTACGACATGTCCGCGATCAGCTCATCGTCTTTGACGACGTCACAACCACCGAGCGCGGCCTTGTAGAAGAGCTCAGTCCCAACACCTACTGGATAGCCGCTGCAGGGTTTGATCATGTTGTTGAGCAACGGGCGCCTCTTACTCTTTGGGATGCCGAGCGCCTTGTAGATGCCGTCGATCCCGAACTTCGGCCCCTGGAACCCATCGAGCAGGGCTTTCGGCATCCGAAGGTCGAGCAGCTTTATCTTGCCGCCCATGCTGATATTTCCGAGGCATGCCGTCAGCAGCATCGGTATCTGTGCCTCGATGTTTGCAGCGGGAAACGCGATCTGCACGATATGCTGCCTGTCGGTCACGTCGCTGGGGATCATCCACTCGTAGTCGGGGCACTCGAACACGTTTATGACCTTGGCGACGTGCTGTGCCCTGATCTCGGGTGTCTCACCAGGTACCGGGGTCCAGGTGCCCGTCGACTGCTCGATCGCGAGGACCGGTGCCAACGCCACCACGTCGAGCTCCTTGGGGAACGAGACGTAGTAGGTCGCGATGACATTCTCCTCGAAATCTATACCCTCAGGGAGGGAGCGCGGTTCGGCGGCGTAAGGCCCGAGGTTACAGGCCTCGGGGACCGGTGGCTTGGCTTTCTTTGCGGCCGATTTCTTCTTTGGTGCTGGCATGACCAACCTCCTTGTCTTTGGAGACTATGCCCGCCACCTCGCGAAAAACTGGCTTCAGCCGGGGCGAGCGCCTTCTACTTTTACCCGGAGTTCACCCTCCGGTAGAGCTTCTTGAGCCTCTTGTAAGATTCTTTAAAAGTTATGAACGCCTCGTCATACAGGCTTGCGTACTCGCTGCGTGGAGTGAATGTCTGGCGGATCTTTATGACATTTCGGAGCGAGACGTAATCGGGGTACGCCCCGAGACCGACCGCTGCTATTAGCGCCGCGCCTCGCGCTCCGGAGTGCTGCGGCTCGGCCACCGCCTCTATGTTCACCCCGAGGAC
>DATCGY010000177.1:0-7916 GCA_036508635.1 Candidatus Anoxymicrobiaceae bacterium | reverse complement strand
CGACTCCATGGGGTTGGACCTGCCACACAAGACGTTCTACCTTCCCAACGGCCAGACCTCAGACGGGTGGGAGACATGGACCCTTGTACAAAACCCAAACGGCGAGGCTGTGCGCGTCGAGATCGACTACCTCCTCGCCGCCGGTGGAGTCAGAACACGCACGGACACCGTTCCCGCCAATTCGAGAAAGTCTTTCTCAATGGGTACCGATATCGCCAACGGCAGGGCCGGGATCGTGGTCAAGTCGCTTTCTTCCGGAAAGAAAGTAATGGTCGAGAGGGCCATGTACTTCAACAACAGGGGCGCCGGTACCGACACCATAGGCGGGTACTCGGATTAAGCTTTTCGCGCCGTCGGAGAGACGTGCCACGATTCGATCGGGCTGTCAGAGGCGCACAAGACCTTCTACCTGCCCGATGGGTGCGGGCTCAGTGGAAACGAGACCTGGACACTCGTTCAGAACCCGAACGCGTCGAGCGTGAACATCGCCATCACGTACATGACGCCCTCGGGGTCCGGCAACCAGACGAGGCACGATACGATCCCCGCGAACTCACGCAGGACCTACCTGATGTCGGACGTTCTGCCCGGCTATCGCGCCGCGATCAAGGTCTCCAGCACGAGCCCCGGTAAAAAGATAATGGTCGAAAGGGCGATGTACTGGAGCGACCGCACGTCGGCGACCGACACGATCGGCGGGTTCTCGGACCTGTGAGTTGAGCGCCTCCTAAGAGGCGATTCGAGTGTGGAACGCCGGTTGATAATCAAAGGAGTTATGGACACACTATGTACTTCAACTACCACGGATGGGCTACGGGCGGGCACGACACCCTGGGGTACGGGATATAGGGGTCAGGGCCTGTAGAGCGGAAACCTAGATTTGATCGGAGCCTATGACGACAACGACGTCAGACTCGTACTGCGTGGTGACTCCCTCGTTCTGAACGATTGTCGAGGCGTCTCCAACGTCCGAAGCGACTTTCTGGGCAGCCTGTTCGTAGCCAGGCGAGTAGTAGACGGTTGTTCGACCGTAGCGGGACATTGAGTTGCCCGTCGTTATCCTCTCGTAGCCCTTGCCAGCCAGCTTTTTCGAGACGCTGGTAGCCACGCCCCTGGCGCGCGTGCCATTGAGAACTTTCACCCGGACCTCGGCGGGGTCGGTCGTGGACTGCTCGGATGACGTTGTCTGCACGGCCGCCTGGGCGCCGCTCTTGAAATGAGAGAGAATCTGGGTGAACTGCTGGGTATCCAGAATGTAGTACCAGATACGATTGATAGTTTTCGGCTGGCCGGGAGCAATCACCGTCTCGAGTTTTCCATCTTTCTTTAGCGACTGGAGCTTGCGACCGAGGTTGAACATCCGCCAGAAAGTCAGGTCGGTCGTCACGTTCTTGGAGACGGCATCGGCCACCTTAAGCACGGTGAACGGGTTACGCTGGTGAGCGACCGTTGAGAGCATCGCCTCGATGAAAGCCCTCTGGTTCTTCGTCCGGTCCACATCGCCGTTAGGCACTACGGTGACGTCGTGTCGCGCCCTCACCAGGGCAAGCGCCTGGTCCCCGTTCAGCACCACGTCTCCCGCCGGCACGTCTCCGGCGTAGATGTCGTGGATCGCGTGCGGAATATTCATCCGCACCCCGCTGAGAGCGTTCACTATCTCCTTGAAGCCGTTGAAGTTGATCTCGACGTAGTGATTCACGTCCAGGCCGGTGACATTCTCAACCGTCTCTATCGCGAGTTTCGGCCCGCCGTAGGCATGCGCCGCGTTTATCTTGTCATAACCCTTATGGCCCGGGATCTGAACGCGCGAGTCGCGGGGTATCGAGATGAAGCCCGCGGACTTGCCGTCCGGCGCGACCGTCACCAGCATCATGACGTCGGAGCGGCCGGGCCCCTCCTCTCCAGGGACGCTTCCGTGGTCAGTGCCCATGATGAGAGTGGTCTCCGGGCCGCCGTCGACCGGCTTCAATACCGAGTCGACTGAAGCCACGCGCATCCGTGACTCCTTCGAATTGATTGCCAGGAAGAACCAGAGACCAAGGCAGACGGCTATGACAACAAGTACAAGAACAGAAGCGCCAACTATCCAGGGCCAGCGTCTGCGGCGCCCGGGCTTTCCAACCAGAGGCTCGGACTTTCGCGATCTTGAGCTGCGCATCCTGGGCAGCAGTTTTCGCCGGCTCTTGTAGAAAGTCTGCTCTGAGTACTCCGGCGCCGGTGGGAATCTGCCTTCATCGTCCATTGTGTTCATGCCCCGATTGCGGGTTCCTTCCTTTAGTAGAGCGTGCGTAGATTACCTACGACAAAACCGGTTGTGAAGCCTTCTGTCGGCGATAAAAGTGCCAATCTGGCGTTTCGCATGAAAGACGGACGTAGACCTCGATCTGGGAAGACCGGTTTTAACCTTTTCTTAATATTTCACGTATAACATTTAGTTGGACGAATCGATCCGCAGGCCGGTTCATAAACGTGCGCAACAAAACGCCAAAGGGAGCCGGTCAAGGTAACCGGCGCTGTCGCACTGAATTAGATATATGGTTGTTCTTCTTCTGTTTGGTTGATTCGGATAAGGAATACATGGGAAAGCACTCCAGCCAGAAAACCTCGTACCTGGAGGCTCGCAGGCGCCGCAGTGACCTTCGCAAAAGAGCAAAGGGCGCTAAAGCACGCAAGCGCAGGTCGTTGAACTGGAAGTGGTACGTCGCCTTCTTCACGGTCGGCATCCTCGCTGGCGGAGCGATTGGCTATTACGCGAAGCCGATCGGGAAGTTGGGCGCGGAGGTCTACCTCGCTTTCAAGCAGGGACAATGGCAGCCAAAGGGTGCCCAGAAAGGGAAGGTCGCCAAGTCTCTCACGGGACTTTCCACGGACCCCACCAAGAGTGTCAATACTCTCGTGATCGGATACGACAAAGGCAGCAACAAGGGTGAGTCCGGGTACTGCCGCAGCGACGTGATGATGCTCGTATGCCTGCAGGAAAAAGAGAAGAAGGCGGTCGTTCTGTCGATACCGCGTGACACGAAGGTGGAGCTTCCCGGACATGGGACGCAGAAGATAAACGCCGCGCACTCGTTCGGCGGCCCGGCGGGCGCCATCGATGCTGTCAAAGCTCTGACCGGGCTCGACGTCAACCACTACATCGAGATGAACTTCAACGGCTTCGAGAAGATCGTTAACGCCATCGGGGGCGTGCCGATCCACTTGAACACCGCCATCAACGACCCACACGCGGGCTATCTGCCCGCCGGAGACCTCCTGCTGGACGGCTGGCAGGCGCTCGTCCTGGTTCGCAGCAGAAACCTGCCGAACGGCGACATCGACCGGATTCAGAGCCAGCACGCCTTCCTCAAGGCGCTCATGAACAAGGCCGAGACGATGAAGAGCGTGTGGAAGGCGAAGCAACTGGTGGACATCGTATCCGCCAATTGCGAGATGGACTACAGCGCTGGGCAGCTCACCAACCTTGCCGAGGAGTTGAGAGGCTTAAAGATCTCGAACGTCCAGTTCGTGACGTTGTCCGGCTCCACCCCCTACATCGGCGGGGTGAGCTACTTCGTGCCGGACATGCCGCTGCTCGCCGAGATAGCGACCGGGATAAAGCAGAACAACTGGATATCGCCCGGCCTCCAGGCGAAGCTGCAATCACCGACGCAGAGGGTCGAGGAGCTCAACGCCCCGAATGCCGACGTCATCACCGTGCTGGCCGGTAGCAAAGGCGTTGCCTCCGCGGTTCCTACCGTGGCCCAGGAGCTAACGCTCATGGGTCACGAAAAGGTCTACCAGGGGCAGTCCAAGGAGATCTACGGGAATACCGTCATCATCTACCGTAAGGAGGCCGGGGACAATCTCAAGAGCATCACGAAGGCGATACCCGAGTTTGCGAACGCCCAGGTCGTTCAAGACCAGCAGATACCCGGGAAGTACAACTCTCCGATCGTGGTCATCCTCGGGTCGAATTTCACCACACCCAACATGCTGGCGATCTACGGGAGGGCGATAACGCCCGCGGTGGACATCAGTAACTTCGGCAAACCCGCGAAGCCTTTCAACTGATACTCTTTTGATACCAAGTGTCCTCCGGTTTTCGCGGCGTACAAGAACCTACGGCAGGATCATCCCCGACCTGGCCGACCATATTGAAGTGGCGGAGCTGTTGACACCGATCGATTACGAGGAGCGCCTTCTCATGCCCGGTGGGGCTATCTACGACATCAACATGGACCTCTCGGCTTCCGCCGTGTTCAGGCCTTCGTCGAAATCAAAGAGTATCGAAGGCCTCTACCTGGTAGGTGCCTCCGCGCACCCGGGCGGCGGCGTCCTCATGGTCATCGGCTCAGGCCTCAGTGGAGCCAGGTTGATCGAAGAGCACGAATGACCGCCGTTCCATGAAAGCTGGAATCAGTAGATCTCTTGATCTTGTGATACCAAAACCCTGACACGATTGTTAAGTATCATGGATCGGTTATCAGCAGAGTGTCTGGCTCTCGACTACGCTGGTTCATGGAGTCAGCGGCGTACTTTACCTCACCACCAAGCACGACATAGAATTCCGGTGATGCCCGATTGCGAGCGGAACGTTGACATAGCGAATATCATATACATACGCCTATGAGAAAGAAGAGGTCGATAGCCGGGAGAACCGTGAAGACCGCCGCTGTGGCGTGGATGAGGGACGAGACCGGATCTGTAACGTGTTAGGGCTTCGCCTGAAGAAGGCCGGGAGAAAGTGAGGGCAAAATGCGAAGGGCCAATGTAATCGGTGTCGGAATGACCAGGTTCAGCTCGCCGAAAGAGCTGCGGCCGTACACGGAAATGGGTACTGAAGCCACCCTCGATGCCTTGAAGGACGCCGGGGTCGACTACTCGGAGATCGAGGAGGCATATGTAGGGTGGGTCTTTGCCGACAGCTGCGCCGGACAGAAGGTTCTCTATGACCTTGGAATGACCGGCATTCCCGTGTTCAACGTGAACAACAACTGCTCGACGGGTTCAAACGCGCTCTACCTTGCCCGCCAGGCGGTCGAGCACGAGGTGGTCGAATGCGCACTGGCGCTGGGTTTCGAGCAGATGACGCCGGGCGCCCTGAACGTCGTCTTCACCGACCGTCCCATCCCTATGTACACGTTCTTTGAGAAGCTGTACGAGTTCGCGCCGCCGGTACCGGGAGCAGCGCCGGCCGGCCAGCTGTTCGCCGGCGCGGGGTTGGAGCACCAGCAGAAGTACGGAACAAAGGACGAGACGTTCGCGAAGATCTCCGTGAAGGCACGAAAGCACGCCAAGCACAACGAGAGGGCGATCTTCAGGGACCAGGTGACCGTCGAGGAAGTGCTCGCCTCCCCGGCACAAGCCCCTCCACTTACCCGCCTCCAGTGCTGCCCGCCGACGTGCGGCGCGGCCGCGGCGATCGTCTGTTCGGATGATTTCGCCAGGAAACACGACATCAATAGCCCTGTTTACATAGCCGCTCAATCCATGCTGACTGACTTCTCCAGCACCTTTGAAGGCCAGAGCCCGATGCGAATAGTGGGTTATGACATAACCGCCGCGGCAGCCAAGGACGTATATGAGAAAGCCGGAATCGGACCCGAGGATGTCGACGTGGTCGAACTTCACGATTGCTTCACGGCCAATGAGCTGATCACCTATGAGGGGCTCGGCCTGACCCCCGAGGGAACGGCGGAAAAGTTCATCGAGGACGGCGATAACACCTACGGGGGCAAGTACGTGGTCAATCCCTCTGGCGGCCTTCTGTCAAAGGGACATCCCCTGGGGGCGACCGGCCTGGCCCAGTGCGCGGAACTGGTCTGGCAACTCAGGGGGGAAGCGGGAGTCCGTCAGGTCGAAGGCGCGAGAGTGGGTCTCCAGCACAATATCGGTCTCGGCGGCTGCGTAGTCGTGGGCATGTATTGCAAAGACTGACCGAGTCCATCTCCCTCGATGTATGTGAGGCATTTGGGAAATGAGATCGAACCAGGATATCGTAACTTGGTCTGGATATCCCGGGGAGATTTCAATATGTAAAAATAATTCCCCCCAGGGACAGCCCCGCACCCGTGCCCATAAGCAATGCTTTGGTCCCTCGAGCGAGCCGGCCCTGTTTGATTGCCTCGTAGAGAGCATTTGGAAGTGAGGCTGCTATACAGTTGCCCGTCGTTTCGATTGTTTTTACCAGCCTGTCTTGATCCATGCCAAAAATGCTGTGGGCCTCGAGAGCCACTTTGCTGGCCTGGTGGGGAATCACCAGCTCTATATCACCAAGCCCCTTTGACAAGCCGGGCCGCAGTCTTTCCAGGAATCCGGCAGCGTACTTCAACGTCCATTTCAGAACAGCCGGACCGTCCATCTGGAAATAAAAATCTTCCCTCCTGGTCTCGGGGAAAATGGGATTCAGGCGTGTTCCGCCGCCAGGAACCTGTGTAAACACGGCTCCATCTCCGTAGGTCTCGAAGTGGGCCGCATGGACACAACTGGATTCACCTTCGGGCGTTCGCGTCAGAACGGCCGCCGCGGCCAGGTCTCCGAATAGCGTGCTGCTTTCCGGGTGTTTGAAGTTGAGGTTGTTCGAAGAGATATCAGAGGAGACCAGCAAGATATTCTCATAGCGTCCTGTCGTAAGCAGGTTGGAGCAAACATCCAGGCCCGAAAGAAAGCTCAGGCACGTAGTGTGTATTGACATGCATGAGATTCCGGAGACGCCAAGACCGAGCTCTCGCTGAACGAGGCAAGCGGTATCAGGTATTAGTTGCTCGGGGGTGCCGGATGCATTCATCAGCAGGTCGATGTCGGTGAATTCCATGCCCGCGTCGGCCATCGCCTCTGTTGCCGCCTGTGCCGCCATGAAGGAGGTTGTCTCGTCCTCAATCCAGCGACGCTCACGGACTCCCTGCTTTCTTTCGATCCAACCTTCTTCCAGGTCGCAGAGTTTTTCGACCTCGGAGCTTTGCACTACCCGCTTTGGCAGGTAATGTCCGACACCCGCGATCTTTAGCGGTTGAGGATAGGTCATTTCCTCCTCCCTTACTTTGTCTAGCCCGCATTTACCGTAATCTTATTCCCCACCAATTATTCAGGCTCTGTAGATAACGAACCTTCATTACTCCGTCACTGTGGTTTGGATTTCGGTAATTGCCGATACGGCAGCATGAGCACGACTCAAATAGTATTTTCGACAATCAAAAGCTCGTATGCATATCTATCTACGGAGTAAATCCAACGACGTCGTGCCCCCCGGTCCAGACCCCGTTGTAGTTGAAGTACATGGGGCGCTCGGCGATTATCTGCTTTCCGTTGGTGCAGGCGACCCTGGTGGAGAAGTCGTGGGCCGCGTCGTTCCCCGTCCCGAGCTTCGTCCTCGGTGAGACCGTTGCACGGGAGTTGGGGGGCACGGTCACAATGTCCTGGGCGACCGTGTTGTCGCCCTTCATGTAGGTGAGTCCCCCGGAGTGCACGACGGCATCTACCTGGCCGTTGGGCACGTATGCGTTATCAAGGGGTGCGTCGGCTGTAGACGCCGCCTGTGCAATACCGGGCATCGCGAGGACCGAAGCCCAGCAGGCAGACACAACGAGCAGGAACGTCAGCAGAACGCATGCCGGACTGAAGATTCCTTTGCCAGCCGGAAGCCCGCTTTTCCCTGCCATCCGTATCACCCTCTTGATGCTCATGCGCGACGCGAGATCCTATTTACTATCGCGTAACCATTCTATCAACGATGATCATGTCTTTGGCCAGACTCGTAAATGCCATTTCCAGGACCGCGGCAAACTCGTTTCTGATCCAGCTGCTTCCTCTAAGTGAGAGAATCAGGCCTCTGCCGACGTGAATCAAGATGGAGCGGGTGAACCGGCTCGCCCCACCACCCCCTCGAGGTAAACGGGCCCGTGGTGAATCCGTTAAATCTTATGGCACCGGCTGAA
>DATCGY010000176.1:0-6048 GCA_036508635.1 Candidatus Anoxymicrobiaceae bacterium | reverse complement strand
TGATGGCGTCATCGCTCCGCATGGGCACCCGGGAGCCGACCACCCGCGGGACCAGGAATTCGTCATCCACTCCATCGCTGTAAGATTGCTCCACGGCTTCGGTGGCAGTCGAGACCAGCGGCCCCGCGGCGTTCACTATCGCGTCGTAGGAAAGCCGCGTCCTATCCCAGCGATTATCCCTGTCCATGCCATAGAAGCGCCCCGCAATAGTCCGTATGGCACCGACACCGTCGGTGCTTCGCTCCTCGAGTTCGCGCACCCATGTGAGAGCGCTACGTGGTGGAACGTCGCGGCCGTCGAGGAAAGCGTGCGTCGCGACTCTCTTCAGGCCGGCCTCACGGGCCATCTCGAGGATGGCGAACATGTGCTCGATATGGCTGTGCACCCCACCGCTCGAAAGCAGGCCAAGCAGGTGAAGCGTGGACCCGTGAGTGACCGCGTGGCCTATCGCGCTTTGCAGCACTTCGTTCTTGTAGAACTCCCCTGTAGCCACGGAGTGGTTGATGCGCTGGAACTCCTGCATGACCAGCCTGCCAGCGCCGATGTTGAGATGCCCGACCTCGCTGTTCCCCATCTGGCCCGGTGGTAACCCGACTTCGGTGCCGGAAGCCGCCAGCGTGGTGTGCGGATAATCCCTCATGAGCCTGTCCATGACAGGGGTATCGGCACGGCTTATCGCGTTTCCTCTACCCGGGGGAGAGTCTCCCCAGCCGTCCAGTATCGCAAGGAGAAACGGCCTTGCCGTCAAGAAAACCTCACGATCTTTGAGAAGACGTCAGGCTTGAGACTTGCGCCTCCGACGAGGGCGCCGTCGACGTTGGCCATACCCATGAGTTCAGAAACGTTGTCAGGAGTGACGCTGCCACCGTACTGGATGCGCACCTTCTCAGCGGTCTCCTTGCCGAAGTCCTTGGCCAGGACGTCGCGGATTATCCCGCAAACCTCGTCCGCGTCAGCGGCGGTCGCCGCCTTTCCGGTGCCAATCGCCCAGATCGGCTCGTATGCGATCACAACGCCTGCGACATCGTCGGCGCTCAACTCGAAGAGCCCGCACTTCACCTGTTTTGTCACCACGTTGCCGGTCTCGCCGGATTCCCTCTGTTTGAGGCTTTCTCCGCAACACATGATCGGAACGAGACCGTGCCCGAGCGCGGACTTTACCTTGCGGTTCACCCCCTGGTCCGTCTCGCCGAAGAACTGGCGCCGTTCGGAGTGACCGATTATGACGTGAGTCACGCCAAGGTCGAGAAGCATGGTTGGCGAAATCTCGCCCGTGAACGCGCCGGACTCCTCCCAGTGCATGTTCTGCGCCCCAAGACCCATCTTCATCCCGGCTGACTTCATTGCAGAGGACACCGCGGGGATATCTACGAACGGTGGGCACAAGACCGCCTCTACGTCCTCATATCCGGCGATCTCCGAGCCCAGGCCGTCGACCAGGGCTACTGCCTGGCCGGGTAGCATGTTCATCTTCCAGTTTCCAGCTATTATTGGCTTCCGCAATCGAGACCTCCAGGTCGTTCGTTACCGGTCGGCGAGCGCTTCGACCGCAGGCAGCTTCTTGCCTTCGAGCAGCCTCATCGCCGCGCCACCCCCGGTTGAGACAAAATCGATCTTCTCTTCCAGCCCGAACTGCCTCAAGGCCGCGTCGGAGTCTCCCCCGCCGACAACCGTGACAGCATCTGCATTCGCTACGCAGCAGGCGATACTCTTCGTCCCGTTCTCGAACGAAGGCCACTCGAAAACGCCCATGGGGCCGTTCCAGAAGATCGTCCTGGCCTCGTTTAAGATCGAGCAGTACTTTTCGACAGTCACCGGTCCAATGTCGAGGCCCAGGCAGTCCGGCGGGATCGACTCGGTCGGCACTATCCTGTAATTGGCGTTCTTGTCGAACCTGTCCGCAACGACGATATCGCTCGGCACCATGACCTTTACGCCTTTTCTTCGCGCCTTCTTCATGGTGTTTCCGACCTGGCCGAGCTGGTCGTCCTCTGTCACCGAATGGCCTATTTCGAGCCCCATACTCTTTATGATCGTGAAGCACATGCCGCCGCCTGTCAGGATCGAGTCAGCGATCTCCAGAAAGCTGTCTATAACACCGAGCTTGTCCGAGACCTTGTTTCCTCCAAGGACCACCACGAAAGGCCGCGCCGGCTCTTCCAGAAGTCCGCCGAGAGTTTCGAGTTCTTTCTCCATCAACAGGCCCATGACCGACGGCAGGTACGCCGTCACGCCAACCGTCGATGCGTGAGCTCGGTGGCTCGTTCCAAATGCGTCGTTGACGTAGACGTCCGCAAGCTCCGCGAGTTGCTTCGAGAAATCGGCCAGGTTCTCTTTTTCGCCGGGATAAAACCGAAGGTTCTCAAGAAGAAGCACCTTGTCCGGGTTTTCTTCAATGGCCTTCTTTACACGGGGCCCGATGCATTCCTTTAGGGTCAGGACGGGGTAATCGAGGAGCTCTGCGAGCCTTTTCCCGACCGGCCCCATCCTCAGGCTTTCGACAACCTGACCTTTCGGCCTGCCGAGGTGGGACATCAGGATCGGCCGCCCCCCGTGGTCGAGGATGTAGCGGATCGTTGGCAGGGCGCCCCTGATCCGGGTGTCGTCTACAACGTTCCGCTCTATATCGAGCGGGACATTGAAATCGACTCGCACCAGAACCTTCTTTCCCTCGACGTCCGTATCATGAATAGTCTTCTTCGGTGCATTCAACATTTAAAACACCCTGCAATCAGGACTATATATACTTGATCAGATCGATCACGCGGTTGGAGTACCCCCACTCGTTATCGTACCAGGACATGACCTTGATCATGTCGCCCATGGCCATCGTGCAAAGAGAGTCGAACACTGATGACGCGGGATTTCCGACGACGTCTATGCTGACGATCGGATCCTCACAGTACTCGAGGATTCCTTTCATGCGTTCCTTGCCCGCCGCTTCTTTCACCGCGGCGTTGACCTCTTCGACCGTAACCTCGCGGTCTATATTGACGACCAGGTCGACGACGGAAGCATCGAACGTCGGGACGCGCAGTGCCAGCCCGTCGATTTTTCCTTTGAGCTCCGGCATGACGAGCCCTGTTGCCCGCGCCGCCCCGGTGGTTGTCGGGATTATCGACATGGCGCCGGCTCGCGCCCTGCGCAGATCCTTGTGCGGAGCGTCCATAATCACCTGGTCATTAGTGTACGCGTGGCAAGTAGTCATGTACCCTTTCTTGAAGCCAAAGCTGTCTTTAACGGCCTTCACGAGCGGTACGAGGCAGTTGGTAGTGCACGAAGCGTTAGAGATGATATTGTGTTTGCTTCTATCGTACATGTCTTCGTTGACACCCATCACCATCGTCAGGTCGGGATCCGTCGCCGGCGCGCTTATGATCACTTTCCTTGCCCCAGCGTCCAGGTGCTTTGCCGCGGCGTCCCTCTTCGTGAAGAGGCCTGTCGACTCGACGACGATATCGACTTCCAGGCTCTTCCACGGCAGGTTCCCGGGGTCTTTTTCGCTGATAACCTTGATCTCGCGACCGTCGATCATCAGGCTCCCGTCGGCTGCTGTGACTTCGCCGGGATAGATGCGGTGAACAGAATCATACTTGAACAGGTGACGCATGATTGAGACGTCAGCAAGGTCGTTTACAGCAACGATTTCGATATCGGAATCGCCGGTGGCAGCCCTGGTTACCAGCCTGCCGATCCTCCCGAACCCATTTATTCCCACCCTTATTGCCATAGCAAACACCCCTTTCGAACAAGCTTCAAAACAATTGGCGAATATTATACCAGTACGAGTACTTATACGCGGGTGCCTCCGTTCCTGTCCGAACAGCGATTTACGAGCCGGAATCGATTTGGGCCAGCAGTACATGCAGGCGGCGCATCCGGCCTTGTATCACAGCTTTGCTGGCCGGGGGATCCATCAGCCTGCCGAGCTCCGCGAGTGATGCCTGTGGGTAAGCTATCCTGAGGCGTGCGACCTCCCGCAAAAAAGGGTCCGAGTCGTCGAGAATCCCTGCCTCCGTTAGCCTTTCGACCATCTCGCGCTGCCGCAGCGATGCTTCCGCCAGCCTGCGCGCGTTAGCGGAGTCACAGTTCACCAGCCTGTTGACTTCGTTCTTGGTTGAATTGAGTATGGTCTGGCTCTCCCACGAGAGGTGCATGCTGTGAGCTCCGATAATGGCGAGAAAAGCGGAGATATCCTGCCTTTTCTTCAGGTACAAGACCCACTGGTTCCTCCGGCAACGCATCCCGGGCTCGAGCGAGCGCCGGCCGAACAGTTCACCGAACGCCTGACACGCCTCCTTCGTGGAGAAGGAGATCTCGAGGTCGGCTGGACCAAAAGGCTCGCTCACGTAACCTCCACCGAGGAAAGCGCCTCGTAAAGCCGCCGCCGCGCAACAGTCGTTACGGGTGATCCTCCTGGGTACCACGGGTTCAGGTGACAGGCTGGAGTCCAGGACTCCGAGCTCGTTCAGGAACTGGTGGAATCCGGGCTGGTCGGGGATCTCTATCCTGTAGACGTTTCCACGCCTGGGGCTGCGTCGGCTCACCTTGACCACCGAGGTCTCGACAGTAAAAAGCGAATGGACGAGGGTGTAGAGCTTGCGCGCGGTGCTCGGGCTCGAGCTCTCGGTCACCAGGAAATGTCCCATGTGCCCGCGTATCGTGTAGGTGCCGTCCATGTGCGCTAGGGCTGACAGTTCGGCCAGCTTACAGCAGCGCCTGCTTGGCTGGAGGTGGGAAAGCTCGTCTTTTACCTTGTGGACTGGACTGCTCATTTCTTCGATATATCTCTGTGGATGACGCTTGTGGCGAACCCCCTGGCCAAGAAACTCGCAGCCATGGTATCTGTGATCACCACCGAACGGTGCTTCCCACCAGTGCATCCTATCGCGATGGTGAGGTAGGGCCGTCTTTCGCGCTGGTAGCTGGGCAGTATCAGTTCGAGGAGGCCGTCGAAGCGGTTAATGAACTCGACAGTCTCAGGTTGCTCCAGGACGTACTCGATCACGCTATCATCGTGGCCGTCCAGGTCCCGCATCCCCTCTACCCAGTATGGGTTGGGCAGGAACCTCACGTCGAAGACGATATCGGCGTCGAGCGGATGGCCGTACTTGTACCCGAAGGATATGAAAGTGAGCCTGGTCATGCGGATGTCCCGCAGGTCCGGCACGACCAGCCTGAGCTTTTCCCTGAGCTCGTATATGTTGAGAGACGAAGTGTCGATGACGACGTCTGCACGCTCCCTGAGCGGCTGGAGCACCCTTCTCTCCTGCTCTATTGTATCGGTGACTCTCAGCCCGGCTCCGTCGAGCGGATGGATGCGCCTCGTCTCAGAAAACCTCTTGAGGAGCACATCGTTTGAGGCGTCGAGAAAAACTATCGTGTATGGCACGGACTCGAGTCCTTCAAGGGCTTTGAACAGATCCTCAAACTCCGTCCCGCCCCTGACGTCCATCACTACGGCCACGCGTTCGAGCTTCTTGCCGTGTATGGGAGCGATATCCACGATGTTTGTCAGGAGTGTAGCGGGCAGGTTGTCGATCGCGTAATACCCCATGTCTTCAAGGCACTTGAGGGCGCCCGTCTTTCCCGCCCCGGACATCCCTGTGACGATCATTATGTCCAACGCCCGCGCACCTCCTGAATGAAGGCAACCACCGTTACGCGTCCCACCGGAACGCAGGTCAGGATCGCCTTTACCATTACTATCGGCAAATCGTTGACGCATGTATCGCGTATTCCTGCACGGTACCTACCGTCAGGTCGATTCATTCTCGAGAAGCCACTCTTTCCACCCCGGAGCGCCGCTCCAGCCACCGATCGAACCATCGGTTCTCACGACCCTGTGGCACGGTACGAGGAGCGGGACCGGGTTCCTGCCGACAGCCCCACCTACGGCTCGCGACGCTGCGGGTCTCCCGACACTACGGGCCACCCAAGCATAGCTTCTCGACTCACCCCGTGGTATCTCCGAAACCGCCTCGAGCACCTCGCCCGTGAACGGGGTCAATCCTCTGAGATCGACTGGCGGGCGTGCGGCCGACTCCA
>DATCGY010000175.1:0-10443 GCA_036508635.1 Candidatus Anoxymicrobiaceae bacterium | reverse complement strand
CCCTTACTTGAAAAGGGTAGTGAGGATTTGTTTCATGGAGTGGAGGGCTTTGCCGCGATGGCTGATGGAGTTTTTTTCTTCGAGAGATAGCTCGGCCATGGAGCGGTTGTAGCCTTTGGGAAGAAATACGGGGTCGTATCCGAACCCGCCGGTTCCCTTGCATGCTTCGAGTATCACACCCGGACATTCACCGTGGGCAAGATATTCGTTGCCGTCGGGCAGGACGAGCGCGATGACGCAGGCGAATCGAGCCGTGCGCTCGCTGCCGGGCACACCCCGGAGCTCATCCAGCAGGCGGTCCATGTTGCGCTCCGCGTCGCCCTCGGGTCCGGCGTACCTGGACGAATGCACGCCCGGCCTGCCGCCGAGCTCGTCAACGAGCAGCCCCGAGTCATCGGCTAGCGAGGGCAACCCCGTGGCCTCACGGAGAGCCCGGGCCTTGATGAGGGCGTTATCCTCGAGCGTGTCGCCCGTCTCCTCGGCGTCGGGCCAGTCGGTAAAATACTCGAACGTCAACAGGCGCAAGCCATCAAGGTCGAGCGCCTCCGTGATCTCCCGGATCTTGCCTGTGTTTTTCGTCGCAATGACGATATCCATGTTCTCCGCCGTGATGTTTGTCTCAGATGCCGTGGGATTTGCAGCGCCCCTAGAATCCGAGTGCCACCTTCTGGTGGCCTATCAGGTCGGTTATTCCCGCCAACCCGAGGTCAATGAGAGTATCGAGGTCGGCGCGCGCGAGCGGTTTCTTTTCCGAGGTGCCCTGTATCTCGATCACTTGACCATCCTCGGTCGCGACGAGATTGAGGTCGACCTCGGCGTGTACGTCCTCCTCGAAGCAGAGGTCCAGGCAGGGAATCCCGCTGACCACTCCGGCGCTCACGGCCGCGAGAAAACCGGTCGCCGGATCCCTGGAGAGCTCGCCTTCCTCAATCAGCGTCGAGAAAGCATCGCGCAACGCGACGTAAGCGCCCGTGATCGACGCGGTCCTGGTGCCTCCGTCCGCCTGTATCACATCGCAGTCCACCCAGAATGTCCTTTCTGGAAACTTGGTCATATCCGTCGCGGCTCGAAGGGAGCGTCCAATGAGGCGCTGTATCTCCATCGTCCGGCCCCCCTGGTGGCCCACGACGGCCTCACGCTTGCTCCTCTCTACCGTGCTGCGCGGCAGCATCGAGTACTCGGCGGTCACCCAGCCGCTACCGGACCCCTTGAGGAAGTTCGGGACGTTCTCCTCGTACGTGACAGTGCAGATCACCTTCGTCTGTCCGAGCTCCATCAGCACGGAGCCCTCAGCATGTGATATGTAGCCCCTGGTAATGGTAACCGGCCTCAGCTCGTGAGGCTCCCTGCCGTCGGTCCTTATCAAAGTACGTCCCCCTTGTCCTTTATGTAGCCATAACCGGGTAAGGCCCAACGTATACCGTCAGGCCCTCCACGGCAAGATCGATCGGGCCTTTGTAGACCTGCCCCGCATCCTCCACCGCGCGCGAGCCATCGAGCGTCGGCCAGATGTGGGTGAGGAGCAACCTGCCGGCGCCGGCTTCAGCCGCTATTTCGCCTGCCTCCCTGGCGGTAAGGTGCCCGGGCAACTTGATGGGCACCTCGCTAGTGAAAGTCGACTCGCAGATGAACAAGTCGGCCTCCCGCGCAAGCTCGAGCAGCTCGTCGCAGCGCTCCGAGTCGCCAGAGTAGCATACAGTGCGTTCTCCGGCCACGATGCGGAAAGAAAAAGAGCCCTCGATGTGAGCCGCGGGCCTCGCCTTTATTTCGAAGCCGGCGAAGCTAAACTCACCGCCGGACGCCATCTCGCGTATATCCATGCACTCCATGAAGACCGGGCGGCTCTCCTCTTGGATGATGATACCTATGTGTTCTCCAGCCCCGAGCGGCGCCAGCAGCGGAAGCGGTTGAAGGCTCTCCGGCCAGTACCTTCGGGCGGTCAGGAGCCCGTAGATGTCGATGTAGTGGTCGTAATGCAGGTGTGAGATCACCAGCCCACCGATATTGTCGGGCTCGACGAAGCCAAGCAGGTTCGAGAGTGCCCCCGACCCGAGGTCGACCACCAGCGTGTTCTCTTCTTCCTGGAGGAGGTAACCGCTGCAAGCCTGCCCCGCTCCAGCATATCCGCCGGAGCTTCCCAACACGACGACCTTAAAGCTCAATGCCCGCCTCCTCGCCGCCACTCGCGTCGGTCATTGCCGTGGGGATATCGAGGTCCAGCTCAGGGTATGAATCAAAGTTTATGTGGGTCGCCTCCCGCACCTCCGGGCCCAGGAACATCCGTCCCAGCTCGAGCGCCTTTTCGACTTCGCCTGTCGTAAGGAAATACTGCTTTCCCGGAGAACCGCCCTCGCGCAGCCAGCCGAGCCTGTCGAGGATGTCCTCGACCTCCGTGGCTGTCTCTTCGGCGCTGCTGATCAGCTCTACATCAGGCCCGGCCACCTCGTGCAGGAGTGGCTCGAGAAGCGGGTAATGAGTGCAACCCATGATGAGAGTGTCGATGCCGGCCTCCGTCAGAGGTTCGAGATAGCTCATGGCGATCTCGGTTATCTGGTCGCCTGTGACCTCTCCCCGTTCGACGAACTCGACGAACTCCGGGCACGCCTGGCTGAAGACACGGGCGCGTGAATCGACCCTGCGTAGAGCTCGCTCGTAAGAGCCGCTGCCGATGGTGCACCGCGTTCCGATAACACCGATGGTCATTCGTTTGGAGCGACGGATCGCCGCCCTGACGCCAGGCATTATCACGCCGACGACGGGGATATCGTAATCACGCTGGGCTTCCTCGAGCGCCGCGGCCGTCGCGCTGTTGCACGCGATGACCACGAGCTTGACGCCGAACCCGAGGAGGTAATCGATTATCTCGCGAGAGAACATGCGTACCTGGTCGATGTCTCGAGGGCCGTACGGGCCGCGGGCATCGTCGCCCAGGTAGATGACGTCTTCACCCGGCAGCCTGTCGATCACCGACCTCATGACCGTGAGGCCTCCGATCCCGCTGTCGAACATACCTATCGGCCTGTCTTTCATCAGCACTTATTCCTCTTTCGGGGCTAAACATCGAGGTTCTATTATTGCCCAGAACCCGGTCAAAGAAAAACCGCGCGGCGTTTCCAGGCTCCGCTCAGACGCGCTCGGTCTCTATGCCCAGCACCTCGCAGAGAGCCTCGACCCTGGATACGTCCCTGTCCAGGGACTCCGTTGGCAGAATCGTGTAGTAATTGCCGACCATGCCGCGCTCGAGGAAGCCTTCCGGATTGTCGAGCTCGACCTTGAGGCTCAGGCGCCCGATGATGGTTCCGCTGTCCGACCCGAGGAACCTGCCGGTTGCCACGAACATCCTGTCCAGCTCCCGTCCGTGTATCCGGGCTACGACCGCGTCCTGCTCCTTGATCTCTGGAAAACATACGCCTAGAACACCGGTGTCGTAAGGGCTGCCGAGCGTTCCAGCCTCCACGCGCACCTTGTGGGGAGCTTCCGCCAGGTCTGCGGGTCCGCTGCATGTGCCCGCGATGAGCACTCCCGTCTCCGTGTCGAGCTTCCAGGGCTCAGCCGCGCAAGGCACCGTACCAACCAGGTGCTTGAAAATTAGCTGCTGGGCCGTAAGGACCACGTCGGCTTCGCACCCGATGACTACCGTACCAAGCGCGTGCGCCTTGAGACAGGCATTGGCGCCACAGCACCCCAGCACTCCGCCGAACACACCCGGGTCCGTGCTCCCGTAACAGTTGATGGCGACACCGGTCAGCCCGAACCTGTTTTGGAGGTTTTCGACCGCGAGCGACACGCGCGCGCTCTCTCGGATGATATCCATCGACCTGTCTTCGTCGGGCAGTTTCATTCCCGCGTTCGATAGCCGTCTCACCAGCGCCCCGGCTTCCACCGGCCGCACGTTCTCGAGCGCGCGCTCGAGAACCGTGATATCTATCTCCATATATGAAGGCCCGAGCTTGCTCGTCAGGATGTCAGGATGCCAGTTACCGGCCGGTTTGCCGTCGTAGTTCGAGCCTCCGATAAGACCTATCTTCTCGTGTTTCATCGCAAAGGCCGCGTGCGTGGCGTGGCCGAAACACTGAAGTCGCTCCTCTGTCGCCTCATCGTCAGGGTCACCCCAGATGGATGTCACCTTGACTGACGGGTTGTTCCGCGACTCATCGAGCAGGTAGCCGATTCCGGCGCCCGCGGATGCCATGCCTCCCCACTCGGTGCCTGGAAAGAACCAGACCCCAACCGGCCCGTTGAACTTGCCCAGGAGCGCGACCTGCCTGGCCGAGCTACCACCAAACACCACGCCGAGCATCGCGGCGACATTCTGTCCGGCGCATGACATCGCGTTGGCTGATATCGTCTCAGGATCGATGTCCGGCCCGAACTCGGCGATCTCCCACCTAAGCCCGCGGATTGCCGCGCGCACCCTCTTGAAGAAGTCGTTCTGCCCCGGCGTTCCCTTGAGCTTGCTCTCATCGAGTATGTATTGTATAGCGATTTTCGGCCTCGCCGAGACGGTTATCTGCCTGACCATTCCTCGCCTCCCATTCGGCATAACCTGCAATAACAAGCTTTACTCTAATATCCAACTTTTACAACAATTGTCCTCTAATTCTCCTGCCCCTCGAGTCCTCTCCGAACTCGAGCCGGGTCTCCGCCTTCTTGAGCCGGCTCAAGAAGTACGAGCGAACTGGCTTAGAATCGTTTTCTACGATCGGGAAATGGTTGAACAGGAGAATCTGCGCAAGTGTATCGTGGTCGGGGTCCCCATCGTTCCAACTGGCCTACAACCTTTTCTCCACGATGGGGGAATGGTCGAACAGGAAACCTGCGCAAATATATGGTGGTCGGGGTCCCCATCGTTCCAACTGGCCTACAACCTTTTCTCCACGATGGGGGAATGGTGGAGGCGGGGGGAGTCGAACCCCCGTCCAAGAGAGCCTCAGCCATGGTTTCTACGAGCGTGTTTCGCGGTTTATAATCTCGCAAGCGGTTCGGCCCGCGGACGGCCTCGCCGTTGCCAGTCCCGGAAAATCTCGCCCTTGCGCCGTCGGGACCCCGGCACTCGGGCTATCCTGCTAACGTCGCCCTACCCGGCTCCGCAGGCGTTAACCGGGGGACGTGACTGCTGTTTAAGCAGCCAGGGCCAATTCAGTGTTGGCGTTTGTGTTTTTCCAGCAGTTTAACGAGTTATTGGAGCTCGACTCGCACCAAGGCCTAAATCACTCCTGTCGAAACCGTATCGCCCCCATATCTATATCTTAGCACTCGCGAAGGTCAGGAGCCGCTGCGACCTTTATGGCGCATTGCGCGGTCCATCTCGCGCTCAGCGTCTCTTCTGGCCAGATCGTGACGCTTGTCGTACTGACGCTTGCCTCGCGCCAGGCCGAGCTCCACCTTCGCCTTACCATCCCTAATGTACAACCTGATAGGGACAAGAGTATACCCTCTTTCGGTTATCTTGCCCGTCAGCCGCTTGATCTCATCCTTGTGGAGCAGGAGCTTTCTTGGCCTGCGCTGTTCGTGACCGAAATACGACGCCTGCATGTATGGCGCGACGTTCATATCGTACAGCCAGACCTCGCCACCCTCTACGGTCGCGTAAGCGTCACGCAAGTTGGCACCGCCATCGCGGATAGATTTGATCTCGCTGCCCATCAGCACCAGCCCAGCCTCCGTCTTTTCTTCGATGTCGTAGTCTCGAAGAGCCTTGCGGTTGGTAGCCTTGACCTGAAAGCCCGGTTTTTCGCCTTTTTTCGCCATGTTCAGAGTATAACATTGAGCCGAGACGTTGAATGAGAGGCCTCAAGACGCGTAAGTTCGGATACATCGCACAGAATAACCGAGCCTGGAGAGACCCGGCTCGTGTCAGGTTTCCTGTTTATCTGCTGGTGTCAGGCGGCGAGCTGGAAGATCTCGCCGGTGGGCGGTTTGCCCTGGATCAGGTTGTTCAGGACCTTCTTAGCATCGTCCATCTGAGCTTTATCGGTAGCTTCGGGATTATCTTTGATCTCGGCGACCGGCACCTCCGGCTGGATACCTTTGCCGTCTATGGACTCGCCGTTCGGCAGGTAGTAGAGCGCTATGGTCAGCTTGGCGGCGCCGTTGTTCTCGAGCTCGAACACTTTCTGAACTGAGCCCTTTCCGTATGTCTTGGACCCTACCAGCGTCGCACGCCCCCTGTCCTTGAGCGCCCCCGCTGTGATCTCGGAAGAGCTCGCGCTCCCGCCGTTGGTAAGGACCACGAGCGGGAGATTCGTGGCCGCTCCACCCTGAGCATCCTCGGTGACTTTCTTTTCGCCCTTGGTCTGATACGAAATGATCGGACCGCTGTTGATAAAGACACTGGAGACCTTTACGGCCTCGTCGAGGAGTCCGCCCGGGTTATTGCGCAGGTCCAGGATGAATCCCTTTGCGCCCTTGGCCTGCAGGTCGGTGACCGCAGCCCTCAATTTGTCGCTGACGCCGCTATTGAACTCGTACAGCTTAAGTACGCCGATGTTCCCGTCCTGCATCTCCGATTCGAAGTCAGGGATGCTGATCTTTTCCCTGGTGATGTTAAAGTTCATCGTCTTTCCACCGCGCTGGACGACCAGCTTGACCTTTGTTCCGGACTTGCCGCGAATGCGCAGCACTACGGCGTCCAACGCCTCGCCCTTGGTGTCCTTGCCGTCAACCGACATGATCATGTCGTTGGGCTTGATACCGGCCTTCTCGCTGGGCGAGCCCTTTATCACAGTAACTACTTTGGGCCGCTTTGTAGCCTTGTCTTCGCGAAGGGTGAACCCCACGCCATAGAAGCTGCCGCTCAGGTCCTCGGATAGCCTCTTGTTCTCCTGGGGCGAGAGGTAGTTCGAGTGCGCGTCTTTCAGCGCGCCGATCAACGCGGTAAGCCCTGTGTTCAGGAGTTCATCAGCGTTCTTTACACCCTTCTTCTTCGCCTTCTCGACGGCGAGGTTGGCCGCTGCGGTTATCTTTGCCTCGGAGTAATCCCTGTAGTAATAGTGCTTTATGTTGAACAGCGCGTCCTGGTACGATGGGGACGCCTCGAGATTGAATGCCACTCCCTGGTTCCCGCTGAACAGAACGCGATCTACTACAAAACCTACGCCCACCAATAGCCCAAGCACGACCAGGACGATGACGGTCGACAGTATAATCTTGTTACGACGCGACATCTTGCCACCGCGATCGAGAGGCGGCAGGTCGTAGGGCTGCCCGCCGTATTGCGCACCTGGCGCTGCCGGCGGGTACTGTGCACCCTGGGGCGGTACTGTGCCTATTGGCGGCGGCGCCTGTCCCCCTGGAGGTGGCACCTGCGGACTCTGCGCGGGTTGCTGCGGGTACTGCGGAGGTGGTGGTGGGACCTGCCCCTGGGGTGGCGTCGGCTGCTGGTTTTGAGCCTGTTGCCACTGCTCGGAGCCCTGGCCTTCCGCCTGGCCCGGACCCTCGTTGTTGCTCTGGTTGTTCATTCCCTCTCTCGCTGGATAGAAGCCGGCCGGGTTGCCGGCACACGGTCAATAATAGACGCAATCGCGTCAAAATGATACGACGGATAATCACACGTGAAAGTTCCGAGAGCGCGCGGGCCGTCCGATGCGGATACGCGCCTACACCTCTACGAACCTGCGCAGCGCAAGGCCGCTTCCCAGTGCGCCGATGAAGATGCCGAAGAGAATCAGCACGAGCGCAAGCACGGTGGTATAGCCACCCGTCACGAGGTTTGAAATGCCGGCCGCGGTGCCGAATTTCTGGATAAGTGTCGACTGCAGGAGCACCGTCACGATTATCGCGAACACGGCGCCGAGAAAACCTTCGAAGACACCTTCCATCATGAACGGCCAGCGTATGAACCAGTTGGTCGCGCCCACCAGCTTCATGATGCCGATCTCTTTGCGCCGGGAGTAGATGGCCATCCTGATGGTGATCGAGACCAGCGCGATAGCTACGATGCCAAACGCGATCACAACAACGAAACCTATCTTCTGAACCATGCCCGTGACTCTAAGGACTTTATCTACTACATCCTTCTCGTTCTTGATCTCTTTCTTTCCGTTTGAGTCGACGCTGACCTCGGGCCGCGTTTCGAGCCGGCCTGCCACTACGGAGTTGTACTTTGGATCGGTCATCCGGACTCTGAACGATGCCGGAAGCGGATTGCCCTCGATCTGATCGAGCATCTCTTTCTGGTCCTTGAACATCTGCCTGTACTCCACCATGGCTTCTTCCTTGGAGATGAACTTTGCGCTCTTGACCTCTGACATCCTGGTCATGAAGTTCTTCATGCTCTGGACCTCTTCAGGAGAGATGTCATCCTTGAGGAACACTCGTATCTCGTCGACCCTCTCCTTCATGTCACCGGCGATGTTGTTGCCGGCATGGACCATCATCCCAACGGCGCCAAGGAGCACGAGTGACAGGGAGGTAACCATGATAGCGGCGACCGTCAGCGCCATGTTGCGGCGCATGCTCGACGCGGATTCTTTGAAGAAGTACTTGAAGTTAATTGCCATAACCGTAGACACCTCTTGCCTGGTCTCGGATCACGCGGCCGTCTCGAAGCTCGACCACGCGCTTCTTGAAGGTGTTGACGATGTCCTGGTCGTGAGTCGCCATGATCACGGTCGTACCCGTGTTGTTTATCCGCTCGAGCAGCTTGACGATACCGACTGACATCGAGGGGTCGAGGTTTCCCGTGGGTTCGTCCGCCAGTAGAATGGGCGGCCGATTCACGAACGCCCTGGCGATGGAAGCGCGCTGCTGCTCACCGCCCGACATCTCATCGGGATAAGCATCGAGCTTGTGCGAGAGCCCCACGAGGCGAAGCACTTCGGGGACGTACGTCTCGATGACCCTTCGCGGCCGACCGGTGACTTCGAGAGCGTAAGCGACATTTTCGTAGATCGTCTTCTGCGGGAGGAGCTTGAAGTCCTGGAATACGCAGCCGACCTTGCGCCTCAGGTACGGAACCTTCCACTTCTTGATATCCGAGAGGTTGGTGTCAGCGATGTATATCTGGCCGTTTGTCGGCTCATCTTCCTTGAGCATCAGCTTGATGAACGTCGACTTGCCGGAGCCGCTGGGCCCTACTATGAAGACGAACTCCTTCTTTCCGATGTCGACCGTCACATCGTCAAGCGCATATATATTGCCCTGGTAGGCCTTTGTGACTCTCCTGAACTTGATCAAGCCCGCTCCCTCCAGTGCTTATTTTATACTATTGTTACTATTGATAGCTAATGTTTGGTATATTTGCATATGTTAACACGCTTTGTGTTTCTTAAATGGATTCCTGATGCAAAAGTAAACTATTGTTGAAAACAACCTATGTTTCAGGCTTCGCTCGACCCTCCATGGAAGTCGACCAGTCTTTTCGCGCGCCCTTCAACGTTTTCCGGCGCGCAAGCTCACGCCCCGAAGTTGGGGCTATATATAATTGGCTTACTCGAACGGGATGTCCTTCTTTCCCCTCGACTTGAGGAAATCGAGAACGGATTCGGTATCGCGGTTGACGATGTTTTCGTCGTCAAAATCCATCTCGTCCAACAGCTCCAGCGCTCGGTCGAATACTCCTACGAGCGTCGCGTCATGGGCATCGCTCCCCACGCACAAACGCGCTCTGTGAGCCCTGGCCTCTTTGACTATGATAGCGCAATTGTCGCGGCTCCCTTTACGAACAACCGTAAATGATGAGTTATTGACCTCAATCAACACGTTATTAGACGCGGCCGCGTCCACTACCGTTCCATAGTCGAGAGGGTATAGCGGGTTGCCGGGATGGACCACTATATCGACCATGCCGCTCGTTATCACTGAGACGATCGCGCGCGTGTTCTCTTCAATGGACGCGCCCTCGTAACCAGTGAACGGGTGAAACCCCGCGTGGACGATGTCGAGTACGCCCAGAGCTCGCTCTTGGATGTCGAGCTTGCCGGACGTATCGAGGATGTTGCACTCTGCGCTCCTGAGCACCTTCACCCCGCTGAGCACGCGCGGCAGGACGACCATGTTGGCGAAGTAGTAGCTGTGCGGCCCACCTGGCATCGAAGGCCCGTGGTCGGTGATGCCTACCATCTCGATCCCCTTCGCCGAAGCGTCCGCGCATATCTCCCTTACCGTGGAGAACGCGTGCCCGCTGGCGACCGTGTGCACGTGGAGATCGGCCTTGATGCGGAGGGTGCTCGAGGCCTCCACGGATGTCTCACTCATGACTTGCCAGCCCTGGCCTGCTCGGATTCCTGCTTTTTCATCCAGCGGAGTCCTTCCTCGACGAACGTGTCGATATCTCCGTCCATGACCGCCTGGACGTTTCCTGTCTCGAAGCCCGTACGGTGGTCCTTGACGAGCTGATACGGGTGGAACACGTAAGAGCGGATCTGGCTTCCCCAGGCGATATCTTTTCTCAAGCCCCGAAGAGCCTGTAGCTCTTTTTCCTTTTCCTTGCGCGCGGCTTCG
>DATCGY010000174.1:0-4053 GCA_036508635.1 Candidatus Anoxymicrobiaceae bacterium | reverse complement strand
CCGACAGCCTCGGTTGGCCGTGAAGCCACCTACAAGATTATCGAGGACATGAGGCCTGAGACCTCCGACACGCTCTGCCTCTCGCTCCTGACCATGGGAGACGAGGAGGCTATCGAGAAGGTCAAGGGCAATGAGGTCATTACGATCGAGGGATGCGCAAAGGACTGCGCGAGGAAGAACGTAGAGGCATCAGGCACGCAACCCGCAATTAGCCACCGGGTACATGACTATCTCAAAGAACACCGCGACCTCAAGCCCGAAACAGTGCTGGACATCGGGGAGGGTGGCAGGAAGCTCACCGAGGTCATCGCCGAACAGGTAGCCGAAGAAGTCGACGAGCTCATAGGGAAACCGTGACGCGAAACGCACCACCGGTATCCGGATACGGTGCTGCATCACTCGATTCAGGAGTGTGAGGAATTGGAAACCATAGCCCGTCCAACGAAGGTCGGTGTCATATCCTGCTCGGGAGAATCTGAAGCGGAAGGCACGATCGCCCGCAACGCAGTGCGCCTGGTCATGGAGAAATATCGTCCGGGCATGGTCGTCACATTGTGTCTGCCGCTCTATCTTGCCGGTGACGGTGGCGAGAGGGACTTCGCGAAGAAAGTGCCCGTGATAGCCGTCGACGGCTGCGAGAAGGCGTGCGCCCGCCTGGCTACAGAGAAGTACAGCGGCGAAGTCGCCGGGTGGATTGACATAAGGGAACTGCTCGCGCAGTGGGGAGTCACGGCGAAGCTCTCCCGCTCCCATCCGGGCGACCTGGAGCGGGAACTGACGGAAAGGGTGGCCCAGGAGATCGTCAAGCGCATAGACACTCTGATCGAGGAAGGCAAGGTGGAAGTTGACGTCCCGAGCTAGCTTGCTGCCCACTGTTGAGTATGGGGGGTGGCTGTCGCAGGTCCGGGAACAGCCGACGTTCGATCCATCGCTGAACCTTCAAAGGGAGTCCGTCTATCTGAAGACGGTTGAGCTTCCGTCCTTCAGGACATGGCGCAGCACGGACTCGATCGTGCTCGGTCGATTCCTGACTCCCACGCGCGAGGTGTACCTCAGCAGGGCGAGGAAGCTGGGCGTTCCGGTGCTCCACAGGTCGAGCGGCGGGGGCGCGGTCTTCCACGACCTGGGCAACATCAACTACTCCATCTACGTTCCACAGGGATTTGCGACCGGCTATGGGATAGCGCGAAGCCTGCGGGCCTTTTCCTTTCCGATCACCGGACTGCTCGATTCGCTGGGCGTTCCCTGGTCGTGGGAACCCCCCAATAACGTGTATGCCATGGGCCGAAAGATCTCCGGCTCAGCCCAGGCGCGGTCGGGGGGGCGCCTCCTCCACCATGGGACGCTGCTCGTTGAATCTGACCTGAACAGGATGACTCAACTTCTCAAGCCCGGTGGCAGGAGCAACATGGCACCCCTGGTCAACCTGTCGGAGATTGTGAGCGGTGTCACGGTGGAAGAGATCACGGAGGCACTGGAGGCTGAGCTCAGGTGTTGCGGGTGTCCTTGCCCGGCACTCTGATCTAAGCACTCCGTCGCCTCGGAGCCTGTTCCGTTGATTTCCCGGCTGGCTCGTGACCACCGTCCACCCGGAGGCTATCATCGAGTGCCGAGACGGCACGCGTGATAATATTCTTGGATCGAGATACTGAAACAGGCATTGTCAAACGGGAGGTCTAGCATGGCGGCGGGGACGAAGAAACCGAACGTCCTTATGATAATCGTCGACAACCAGTGGGCAGGCGCGCTCGGCTGCTACGGCAACACCGAGCACAGAACGCCGAACCTCGACCTGCTGGCGAGGCAGGGCATGCGCTTCTCTCGAGGCCATTGCACCAGTGGTCTCTGCTCCCCCACCAGGGCCTCGATCCTCACCGGGCTGATGCCTAGCCAGCATGGAGTGCACCAGCCGTTCAACGACGACCTGTCGTACCTTCCCGAGGAGTGGATCGCCGTCAGGGAATTCCCTACCATACCCGTCATGCTCAAGGACCGCGGCTACCGGACCGCGCACATCGGCAAGTGGCACCTGGGTCAGTTCAAAGAACCCAAGCTCGGCTTCGAGCACTGGGTGACCACCCCCAAGGGGCATACCAGCGATTTCTACAACAGCCACGTCATCGACAACGGCAAGGAATACGACGTCAAGGGCCGCCACCTGGTGGACTTCTGGGCTGAGAAAACCTCCGACTACCTGGACGGCGTAGACGGAGACAAGCCCTTCTACCTGCAGGTGGCCTTCAACGGGCCGTACGTGATGTCGCCGTCCGCTTTCGGCCCGGACCCCAAGAATCCGTTCTACAAGGACTATGAGAACGTGGTCTTCAAACCTTTCAAGGACCATATCAGCGACAGGCTGGCGATGTTGATCAGCCAGCCGTTCGATCCGGACGCGGGAGTCGAGATAAAGTACATCCCCGGCGACATGGCGTCGGCGCTCAAGGTCTTGAGCGCGCAGGCGTTTGATTACCTCCGCATGCACAACGACCCCGCCACCCGTGCGAACATCGCGGCGCAGAACGCCATGGTGGACTACGGCGTCGGGGTCATCATGAAGGCGCTCGAGCGGAACGGCCTGGAGGAAGATACCCTGGTGATCTACGTCTCAGACCACGGATTCCCCTACGGGCACCACGGCCTCTGGGCCGCGGGGCTGACCTTTCCCCAGGTGCTCTACGAACAGAACGTCAACATCCCCTACATCGTCCGCCACACGGGCACGATCGAGCCCAATCGGGTGCCCGACCTGCTGGTGAGCGAGTATGACATCTTCCGCACTATCCTCGACTACACGGGATTCGGCGACGTGGAGATACCGAACTCACCAGGCCGCAGCCTCGCGCCGGTGTTGCACGGCGCGCAGCCGGGGTTCGAGGAGGATGAGGTCTACTTCGAGCACGAGGAGAGCCGCGGCGTACGCACGTCGCGGTACTCGTACTGGAAACGCATGGATGGGTTCGGCGACAACGAGCTCTACGACCTCGTGACCGACCCGGACCAGGACACCGACGTCGTCACCAAACCGGAGTACCAGGACGTGGTCCGCGAACTCGACGCCAAGGTGGTTGCGTTCTTCGACCGCTACAGCGACCCGGCATACGACGAGTGGAAGGGCGGCCGTGCCAAGCTGATATCGTACCGCGGTCCCATGTTCGAGCAGCGCTTCCCTGGCTGGGAGCTGGACACAGAGCTGAAACCGGAGTTCAAAGAATAAGGACGAAAGGAACCGACCATGTCCCCAGGCGGCAAGACCCGGAAGATCGTGATCACCGCGAACGGACCATATCTGGTCAGCGGCGCAGTCCCGCTTCGCCGGGAGGTCGCCGTGCCGAACGACGAAGGCGACCCGGTGGAGTGGCGCGAAGAAGAGAAACTCGAGCCCGCCGAAGAGTACTCGCTCTGCCGCTGCGGACAATCGGAGAACAAGCCGTACTGCGACGGATCGCATCTGCGGGCCGAGTTCGACGGGACTGAGACCTGCGATCGCCTCAAGTACGAAGAGAAGTGCAGAAGGATCCCAGGCCCGGAGCTCGAGCTGAGCGACGCGGAGGAGTACTGCGCGGAAGCCCGCTTCTGCCACCCCGAGGGAGGCACATGGCACCTGGCGAGGCACTCTGACGACCCTCGGAACAAGGAGCTTGCCATAACCCAGGCGTGCAACTGTCCGTCCGGCAGGCTGACGGTCTGGAAGGACGGCAAACCCGTCGAGCCGGAGCTCGAGCCATCCATCGGACTCGTAGAGGACCCGGCGGCCGAGTGTAGCGGCCCGCTTCGCGCCAAGGGTGGCATCCCGATCGAATCGAGTGACGGCACTCCCTACGAGACGAGGAACCGCGTCACGCTGTGCCGCTGCGGGCATTCGAAGAACAAGCCGCTCTGCGACGGCAGCCACAGGAGCGCGCATTTCAAAGCCTGAAGTAGAAAGAGGGGACAGGTACTTCTTTCTACTTTCTGGCGGAAGATATTACAGCGGGCATTCCCGGGAACGCCTAAGATCAAACAAGTATAGACTGTGCTTTTGCACGCGATGACGTTTCACACGTTCTTGAAAAA
>DATCGY010000173.1:0-8017 GCA_036508635.1 Candidatus Anoxymicrobiaceae bacterium | reverse complement strand
CTCCGGGGAGAGCCTCTGGTTGAGCGGGCCGAATGCGACATCCTCCTTGACAGTGGGAGAGAACAACTGGTCGTCCGGGTCCTGAAAAACGAGCCCGACCTTGTTGCGCACTTCCTTGAGGGTCTTCTTGTTGACCTCCAGACCCATTATCTCGACCCGCCCCTGTCCGGTGAGGATACCGTTCAGGTGAAGGGCGAGCGTGGATTTGCCGGCGCCGTTCGGACCCATGATGCCGACGGTCTCGCCGCAGTGCACGGCAAGGTTGATCGAATTCAGAGCGCGATGGCCGTCGGGGTACGCGTAACTCAGGTCTTCTATCCTGATTGCGACCTGGGGCGCGATCGGTATTACGTCCACAGTACCGCCAGCCTTCCGACCAGGGCGGTTGCCACCACTAGCGTCATGAACAGGTAGTCAGCCAGCCCCATCTTCGGTTCGCTGTATCTAGGGTACGTTCCATCGAACCCTCGCGAGACCATCGCCTGGTAGACGTGCTCGGCCCGCTCCTGGCTGCGCAGGAACAAAGAGGCGATCATATAGCCGATAACCTTGGCCTGCCATAACCACTTGCCGTGATAGTTGCGGGAGTCCCGAGCCCGTTTCATTCTCTCCGCCTCGTCGACGATTATGAAGATATAACGGTACATGAACGAGCTGACTATCGTAAAGAAGCGAGGCACGTGCAACTGCTCGAAACCGTGCATCAGGTCGGGGAAGTGCGTTGTGGAAGTAAGAAGAATGAGGCATGCGACAGAAGTGAGCGACTTCGCGGTCACGTTCCACAGGATGAGTAACCCATTATTCGAGACAGTAAGCCAACCCCAGTGGGTTGTAGCGCCTCCCTTGTGCATGAAGGGAACGAAAACCGCCACAACCAGGATAAAAGGAACAACCACCATCATGCGTGTCAGCAGGTAGCGGAACGGAACCCGCGAGGCCGCCGTTATGATTATCACAAGGCCCGCGTATATGCAGAAAGCGAACCACGCCCTGGGGGGCGTGGTTACGCAGGCAATGATCATCGCGAAGAGCGCTACTGTCTTTGCTCTTGCGTCCCTTGCATGTACCGGGCTTTCGAGCTTGGAATAACGGTCGATAAAATCATGTTTCACTTAGCGGAATCTCCGAGCCTTCATCGTCTTTCTTCTTCCATATGCGGCCGAGCCCGTAGACGAGCAGCCCGACAACAACCGCGACCGCCACCGTGATAAGCACGCCGAACAGCCCCGACAGGCCGGTGGAGGTCTTTTCGTTCTTTATACCGGGGACCGCATAATCTTGCATCGGAGAGTGGCCCGACGCGGGCTTGGCTTCCTTTGTCTTATTGACGAACCCCTTGTCATGGGCTGTCTTGTCAAGGCCGTCAGGGCTCTTCGAGGCGAACGGTGAAGCAAACGTGGCGAGCAATATGGCGACGACAAGAGCCGCTCCCATGAATATCCAGAGTGCCTTGTTCCGCTTCAAGTTCCCCTTAATATCGAATGCCATTTCTAGGCCTCCTCCGCTACCTTCGCGGGCAGGAGCGCGGGCCCCTTGTACGCGTTTACGAGGTCCGGCCTCGTCTGCAGCACGACAACCAGCACCACGACAGTTATCATCGCCTCGCCGATCCCGATCAGGCTATGCACGCCAACCATCGCCGATAGCGTGATGTGCAGCGGAACGGTACCCGAGATGGCAAGCTCGCAGGCGCATGCCGCCGATGCCGCCACCACTCCAAGCCACGCGAACACCGCCGTGGACGCCAGAAGCGCGGTCTTCTCCCCGAACTTCTTGGAGAAGGGTATTTTCGAAAGTGTCATCAGGTAATAACTGAAGAGACCCGCAACAATACCCATGTTGAAGATATTCGCGCCCAGGGCGGTCAACCCGCCGTCCGCGAAGAACAGGCATTGTACCAGCAGTACGACCGATATGGTCAGCAGGCCTTCCCAGGGGCCCAGCAAGACGCAGGCAAGCAGCGCTCCGACAAAGTGACCGCTGGTGCCGCCTGCCACGGGGAAGTTCAACATCATTGCGGCAAAGATAAAAGCCGCCGTGATCCCGAGCAGCGGGATCTTCTTCTCGTTCAGGGTGTCTTTGACCTTGTAAAGAGCGTAGGCGACAGTTCCTCCTGAAACGCCCCACAAGGTGCCGTAAGTCTTCGGGTCCAGGAATCCATCCGGGATATGCAACTTCACCGCCTCCTGTGATAAGGGTGGCAATAAAAAAAGCCACCTCCAACCGGTTTCCAACCGGAACCCGGCCTTCGTGGCCAGTTGCTCGTTCAACTACATCCTACCCGGAAGGGCCTACTTGACCCCACTGTGCCATTATTTATACCAAAACGGTCCGACTCCTGCAATGGCCGGCGGCGTTTGCCCTCGAGTCTACTTTCGCAGGATTATCTCGTGGCCGGTGAGGTCAACTCTTTCTATGGTGGCGGTAATGAGCTTCTGTTCGCCGAACAGGTCGGTAAGGAGGAGCTTGTCCCCTTCGGGGTGGACAGTTACCACGTTATCCATGACCTGCTGCTTCTCGCCGTCCTTGACGACGAAGACGACGGCTTCACACATCAGCTTTCCTCCTCGGGTTCCGCGGACAACCCGAAGTGCTCGCGGACCAGATCTATCGCTTCGTTTATGAGTTGCTGGAGAGGTTTCTTGGATAGCCCGAGTATCTCGAGCGGCGGATTCGATATGGGAAGCAGTATCTTGCGGCACCTGGCAGATGCGATTGCCGTCGCGATTCGCGGAGTCACTTCGCCCATCATCGAATTCGGCACGAGTATCGACAGCGAACCCATAACGATATCAGCCTCTTCGATCGAGAAGGCAATAGCGTTCTCTCCGGTCGCTCCCCTGGTGGCCTTGGCCTTCATCATGCTGCCGGTGGCAATGGCGTTGGTGCCGAGTGCCATGATCTCGGTTTCCTCGGGCAGGGCCTGTCGCAGCCCAAGGACGATCTGCGTGCCGATGCTCCCTCCCATCCCGTCCACGACCGCGATAATCATCAGTGGCCTCCCTCGTACGCCTTGCGCGCGCCGATCGTCTCGAGATATCTCTGGGCTGAGAGCGCCGACAATGCCCCTTCGGCCGCGGCCAGTATGACCTGCTTAAAGTAATTCGCCCTTGCGTCACCAGCCGCGAAAAGCCCGGCTACGTTTGACTCCAGCCGGTCATTGGTAATGACGTATCCGGCTTCGTTCAGCTCGACCACGTCGCGAAGGAACCCTGTGTTGGGCTCATTGCCCACGTAGAAGAAGATGCCCGACACCGGTACCTCGGCCGACTCTCCTGTCGCGTTATTGCGTACGACAGCGGAGCTGACGGTCTGGTCGCCTTTTATCTCCAGGATCTCGGAGTCCCACATGAATTCGAGCTTGGGTTCGGACATCGCCCGCTCCTGGTGATGCGCCGAGGCGCGCAGCTCGTCCCGGCGGTGGACCAGGATCACCTTGCTCGCGAACCTCGTGAGGTGGAGCGCTTCCTCGACCGCGGCGTCACCGCCTCCGATTACCATTACCACCCGCTCCTTGAACAGGGGCGCGTCACAGGTGGCGCAGTAGGAGATTCCGCGCCCTGTATACTCCTCCTCGCCGGGGATGCCCAGCTTTCGGGGGCTTCGTCCAGAGGCGACTATGACGGCGCGGGCCTTGAGCTCGCCACCGTCGAGGGACAGGACCTTGAGGTCTCCGTCGAGCCTGAGGCCGTTAACCGGTGAGAACGTCTTGATTTCGAGCCCGAACCTGTCGGTCTGCTTCTTCATGAGCTCCACGAGGTCCACCCCGGAGATTCCGCCGGGGAAGCCGGGGTAATTCTCGATGAGAGGAGAATAAACGGCCTGCCCGCCGGTCAACTGCTCATCGAGCAGGATGGCATCGATCCTGGCACGACAAAGGTAGAGCCCGGCGGTCAGCCCGCAAGGCCCCCCTCCAATAACTGCTACATCGCGGACGTCTTCGGTCATTCGTTCCCCCTCAAAGAACTCGACTGCGTATCACTAATTGTAGCATTTCGGCATTACGAGCAGTCGTCCTTCGGGGCTTGATGCGCGCTATTCACTGGCGAGCCCCGACGTGCTAGCTTGTAGATAACATTCTGCTTTGTGGACAAACGAACGGGAGGTCTGACATGCCGAACATCTACGTCGAAGGCCCGCCAGTGGAGGTGGACAAGAAAAGGACCCTTGCCAAGGAAATCACCGAGGCCGCGGTGAAGGCGTACGGAATTCCTCAGCAGGCCATGGTCGTGATTATCAGGGAGAACCCCGCGGAGAACGTCTCTGTCGGAGGGTGTCTGCTCTGCGACATGCGCTCGGATGAGACCGACTGAGCAGGGATGCTGGACAGGTACTTCGCAATAGAGCGCAAGGAGCGCTTCGCGCTTCACTGGCTGGCGCGCTCGGAAAACGGTGGCATGCCCGACCTTGCTTCCGCCTCCGAGGGGGACCTGGTGGAGGCCAACAGCGCCGGGACGAGCAGGGGGCGTGCCGATCGAGATGCCCGCGCCGACCCGGCCCTGGAGCCCGCCTGCAGCAGCCTGATGGACGTCAAGCTTGAGCTGTCTCGCAGGCTGCTATCGCACTGTTGCTTCTGCGAGCGCCGTTGTGGGGCGGACCGGTCGGGGGGTGAGAAAGGTTACTGCGGCGTAGGAGCGCAATCGCGTTACAGCTCGGACTTCCTGCACATGGGAGAGGAGGCTGAGCTTGTCCCCAGCCACACCATATTCTTCTCCGGGTGCACGTTCCGGTGCGCGTATTGCCAGAACTGGGACATCGCCATGCACCCGGCCAGTGGTATCCACGCCGAGCCGGCGATGCTTGCCGCCGTGCTCCAGGAGGGCATCTCACAGGGGTCCCGCAACGCCAACTTCGTTGGTGGCAACCCGGACCCTAACCTGCACACGATCCTCGAGACGATCGCCCTGCTGGGCCGTGACGGGAGGTTCCTCCCCATGGTATGGAACTCGAACATGTACACGTCCACCGATGCGCTGGGAATCCTGGATGGCGTTATAGACATCTACCTCGCGGACTTCAGGTACGGCAACGACGAGTGCGCCAGCGAGCTGTCCGATGTGGATGACTACTTCCAGGTGGTCAGCCGCAACTTTAAGTTCGCGTGGGAATCATCGGAGGTCATGATAAGGCACCTCGTGCTGCCGGGTCACCTCGAATGCTGCACGAAGCCGATAATGGATTGGGTATCGCGGAATATGCCCGGCGCCTACTTCAACCTGATGTTCCAGTACCGGCCAGAATACAGGGCCGCCCTTTTCCCCACCATCGACCGCCGCCTCTCCGACCCCGAGCGCAACCGCGCCCTTCAACTCGCCCAGGAGTACGGCATCTCCCTTTGACCCCAACCCCCTTCAAGAAACAGATCTGACCCCGATTTTTGAACCCCGATTCTTGAAGGTCACTCACCGCGGATTCTGGTTAGATCGGGGTTGACTTCGGCTTTGGCGCGTTTAGCGCCCATATCCTGGAGAATCTGGACGATGTCGTCTTCCTTGGTGAGCGGGTTGACGTTGCGCTTCTTGAGTTCGCTCTTGGGCACGCGAATGCCCATGTATACGTAGTCCGCGTTCTTGATCGCTGCCTCCAGCCTGTGATTCATGCGGTAGCCGGGCAGATACTGTACGAGCATCACTATGAATATCACAAGTGCGACAATGATCAGGCTAATGATATAGACGCCCAGGGTGACGCGTATCGGACCCTTGTTGTGCGGTCCAACGGGGGTGTCCACGTCTTCGTTCGTGGCGTAGATCCGCTCTCTCATTCCGGTCCCCTTTCACGGTACTTCCAGAGGCCAATAGACAGTCGACCGTTAACTATTTCTTAACATGGGATTAATTCCACTTTAATGGCCATGTAGTTAATTCATTACAAACGATAACGTATGAGGCAAGGCCGTACGGTAGGGTTTATACGGGAATCATAGAATTCAGTAAGCGGCTTCATCATATCTCGAGTATATGGAACAGGCCCCCTACTAACAAGGAGGAGCATTTCGATGAACGGTAATCAGGGAGGAATGCCACCCAACGCGGGACCCCCGGGGAACCAGGGTGGAAACGTTCCCGATGACTTCGGTGCAACGGGTGCCGGGGCCCAGCATCCAGGGCAAACGCCTGTGCCGCCTCCGGTTCCTCCGACAAACGCTCAGGAGCCCCCTGGGGCGCCTCAACAGGGTGTAACGACGCCGCAGGCTGCGATACCGACTGAAGGCGCGCTTCCTCCGCTTCCGCGTCGAGACGAGCCGAAGCCGAAGAAGCAGAGGGGAGCAGGGAGAATCTTCGTCTGGGCGGTCGTTGGAGCGATCATCGGCGCACTTCTCGTGTTGCTCGTGATGCCCGCGATATTCGGCGTCAATCCATATGACCTGGTGAGGGGTAACGTCAAGGCAGTGGTCAAGAACGAGGAAAAGAAGGAGGTCGGCACGCTGAAGGTCGTCAGCCCTTCGCAGGGAGGCTTGAGCGTATCCGCGATCGCCCAGAAGGTGACCCCCTCCATCGTGAACATCAACATCAGGACCGCGGGCCAGCAGACGCCGTTCTTCACAACGCAGTCGCAGGAGGGTACCGGCTCCGGCATTATCTACTCCTCTGACGGCTACATAATCACCAATAACCACGTGGTCGAAGGGGCGCAGCAGATTACCGTGACCCTGGCGTCGGGCGAGTCACTGCCCGGCAAGACGGTGGGCACGGACGTCACCAACGACATCGCCGTGGTCAAGATCAACAAGACCGGTCTTCCGACGTTGCAGATGGGCAACTCGGACAACCTCGTGGTGGGCGAACTGGCCGTTGTGATCGGCAGCCCGTTCGGGTTCGAGCAGACTGTCACCTCGGGGATCATCAGCGCGCTTCACCGGAGCGTACAGGCGAGCTCAACGGGCGGCACGTCAAACGAGGTTCTGACGGACCTCATACAGACCGACGCGGCGATCAACCCCGGCAACTCCGGCGGAGCGCTTTGTGACGGCAACGCTAAGCTGATAGGCATTAACGCGGTAATAGCCAGCGCATCCGGCGGCTCTGAGGGCATCGGGTTTGCTATCCCCGTAAACACCGCGACAAGCATTGCCGACAGCATCATAGGGGGCAAGCCGGTGTCCCACCCGTACCTGGGCGTTCAGGGCCAGACGGTCAGCCAGGACATAGCGACCCAGTACAACCTGCCGGTGACCTCAGGGGCGTATATCACCAGCGTCATTCCCGGGGGTCCGGCCGACAAGGTCGGCATGAAGTCCGGGGACATAATCGTCGCCATAAACGGGCAACCCGTAAAGTCGATGGACGACGTGGTGGCCGCGGTAAGGAAGCTCAAAGTCGGGGACAAAGTTTCCGTGACCTACTACCAGGGCAACAGCAAGAAGACGGCGGAAGTGCCGCTCCAGGAGAAGCCCGCGAACGCCGGCCAGTAAAGGACTGACTGAGGAAAGTCCCTCGACGGCGGTATAGGGGGACCGGGACATGCTCGCGGCCCGCGTGTCGGATACCTGAGCGCGGGAAGCGTGCACGACCCGGTCCCTTTTGTCATAATGCACCTGCACGATATGTAAAAAACTTACTGACTGGCTGGATATGTCCAAAGAACAGATAACGGGTCTCATCGAAAAGTCCGTCCAGGTGGCGATCGCCGAAGGCAAGCTGCCGCCCGTGGAGCCCGGTCGCATCGAGCTCGACCGGCCCAAGCGTAAGGAGCACGGCGACTGGGCGACCAACGTCGCGCTGGCGGTGGCCGGTAAGGTGGGCATGAACTCCCGCGAAGTGGCGACGATAATCGCCGAATCTATCGAGCCCGCCCCGGACATCATCTCCCGCGTGGAGGTTGCCGGCCCGGGGTTCATAAACTTCCACCTCGCCCCCGCGTTCGTCAGGGGCATTCTCCTCGAGATAGAGGAGAAGAAAGAGCTTTTCGGCCGCTCGACGGCGGGCGGCGGGCGCAAGGTGCAGGTGGAGTTCGTGAGCGCCAATCCGGTGGGTCCGCTCCACCTCGGGCATGGGAGGTGGGCGGCCCTCGGTGA
>DATCGY010000172.1:0-24916 GCA_036508635.1 Candidatus Anoxymicrobiaceae bacterium | reverse complement strand
TTGTTTCTTCCTTTCACTTGCGCCCAACCGGTTAACCCTGGCTTCATGTCGAGCCTGTGCATCTGCTCTTCCGTATAATTCTCAACCTGGTATCTCAAGGTGGGACGCGGCCCTATGAGGCTCATCTCACCTTTTAATACGTTCAGTAGTTGAGGCAGCTCATCCAGACCCCAGCGTCTCATCCAACGACCAGGCCTCGTTACGCTGGGGTCATCGCTGACTATGTAGTACCGGATTGACTCTGAACCCTGTCTCATAGTCCTGAACTTATAGATCATGAAAGGACTGGCATCTTTTCCCATGCGCTCCTGTAGGAAGAATACCGGTCCTTTCGAGTCCAGCTTTATGACTATTGCTACCACGAGAAATGGAATGGCAAGAATCACGAGCGCGATGATCGAGACCAACACGTCAAACAGCCTTTTCATTGACAAGGACACAAAACGATCATTCCTGATATCTGAGTTCGCGACTGGTCCCATGCATCGAACCCCTTCCTTAACACAATCAGCGTTTGCTAAGTTGCCTGTCCAGCAGTATTTTATGCCAATGAAGATCATGAGGCCACTCGAGACGAGCAATCTCGGCTGACGCCGAGCCTCCAGCTGCCACTTAACACATAGCTTCCCACAGGCTAAGAACAACTGGTTTTGTTCCATCTGCGTTTATGTTATAAATACTGTGCTTTTCAGTCAGTGTATTAATCACGGAGGTGGTATTTGATGGCGGCCAAGCATGACAAGTGTATTATCTCTGCTGCTCTGACGGGCGCGGCTACCAGGAAGGAACAGAACCCTAACGTCCCTTACACTAAAGACGAGTTCATCAACGAGGCCGTCAAGTGTTACGAGAACGGGGCTGCCATAGTCCATATCCACGCGCGCGACCCGGAGCACGGGGCGCCGACGCCCGACATCGATATCCTGCGCGGGATCATCGAGGGCATCCAGAACGCATGCCCGATCATCATCAACCTCAGCACGGCCATCTCGCCGTTCGCGACCAAGGAGCAACGCATCGCGGTAGTCGAGACTTTCAAGCCCGAGATGGCGTCGCTCAACACCAACAGCATGAACTTCGCCGTAGGCGACTGGAAGGAGCACAAGGTCGTCTTCGAGATAGTGTTCGAGAACACGTTTCAGCAGCTCGAGTCGTACGGCAACACGATGAAGGAAGCCGGCACGAAGCCCGAGCTCGAGGTCTACGACATGGGCGGCCTCTACAACGTCCTGTTCATGAAGGACTCCGGTCTCTTCGTCGAGCCGCTGCACTTCCAGTTCGTGTTCGGCGTGCTGGGCGGCATGCCGTTCTCGACGCGCAACTTCGGGCTGTTCCTGGAGAGCATCCCCGACAACGCGACGTGGAGCGCCTGTGGCGTTGGCCCGGCGTCGTTCGCCGCGGCATTCCATTCGGTCGTCAACGGTGGGCATATCCGCGTTGGCCTCGAGGACAACATCTGGATCACCAAGGGCAAGCTCGCCGCCGGCTCGTGGGAACTCGTGGGTCGCGCGGCCGAGATCGTCAGGATTGCCGACCGTGAGGTCGCCACTGTCGAGGAGACCCGCGAGATGCTCGGACTCAAGGGTGTTTAGCAGATAAACGCAAGGAGCGTATTGGAAACCCCGCCATAGTGCGGGGTTTCCGTTTATGTTGTGGTTTTAAGAGAAAAAGGAGATCCGGGTCTGAGAGACCCGGCTCAAGGGGGAGGAGATAGTGGAATATGAGGGTTTGGCTTTGATTTAGGGGGGTAACTGTGATATTTATTACCTCCGTGAGACCGGGCTTCTACAGCTCTTAGCGATAATCTCTGTGTATGCAGAATGATTACAGGAGGTCAGGATACTTTGTACGACGATCTGATAGGTTTGACCGAAGGCATGGAGGAACTCTTCTGCGACCCGGACCCGGATAACGCAAGAGAATTCTTCCGCCACAAGTACCGCGGCCTTGTTAACAAGGTCATGACTGTCCAGGAAGCGGTCACTAACCACATCAAAGACGGAGATTACCTCGCGGTCGGGGGCTTCGGCCACGTGAGGATACCCAGCGCCGTTCTCTACGAGATAGTGCGTCAAAAGAAGCGCAACCTCGGCATGGCGGGCCACACATCGATCTACGACAGCGACCTGCTCGCGTCAACGGGGTGCATGGACCGCTGCGACATCTCCTACGTTATCGGCTACGAGATCCGCGGGCTCTCCGCCAGCGCTCGCCGCGCTTTCCAGAGCAAGGCGATCCGCAAGACCGACTGGTCCAACGCGGCCCTCGCCTGGAGGTTCGCCGCCGGAGCCGCGGGGCTCTCGTTCATACCGGCGCGGCACATGCTCGGCACCGATACTTTCAAGCACTCGGCCGCGAAGGTCATCGACTGCCCGTTCACCGGCAAGAAGTTTGCGGCGCTTCCCGCTCTATACCCGGACGTCGGTATCGTCCACGTTCACAACGCCGACAGCTACGGCAACTGCCAGATTACCGACGGTATCCTGGTCTCTGACAACTTCCTGGCACGCGCTTCGAAGAAAGTCATCGTATCTTGCGAGCGGCTCATCCCCCACGACGAGATCCGCGCCAACCCGCAGGCGACCGTCATCCCCTACTGGTGCGTCGACGCGGTCGTCGAGGTGCCTTACGGCAGCCATCCCGGCAACATGCCCGGCGAGTATTGGTTCGACGAGGACTTCTTCAAGATGTACCTCGATCTGGCCAAGACCGTGGAAGGCAGCGAGTCGTTCTTCAACGACTACGTCTACAACCTGAAGGGCTTCGATGAGTACGTCACCAAGATAGGCGGGGTCGAGAAGATGCGCGAGTTGCGCGCCATGGAGAAGCTCATTAACGCAACCAACAAGCGCTAGGAGGATAGATATACATGTGCGCCAACTACAACCCACTTGAACTGCTGGTTTGCGTAGGGTCCCGTATCATCGAAGACAACTCCACGGTGTTCGTCGGCACCGGCGTCCCGATGGCCGCTACCCTGCTCGCCCAGAAGATGCACTCCCCGAACGTCATCGCCATATTCGAGGCCGGCGCCGTCGCGCCCCAGATGCCGGGTTTGCCGATATCCGTCGGCGACTCGCGCACCTCGTACAAGGCTCTCATCGCGAGCACCATGAACGATGTCATGGAGGCTTGCCAGAGGGGCATGGTCGACTACACGTTCCTGGGCGGGGCCCAGATAGACATGTACGGCAACCTCAACTCGACGATGATCGGTGACGACTACCAGGAGCCGAAAGTCCGCTTCCCCGGCAGCGGCGGAGCGAACGACCTTGCCAGCCTCTGCTGGCGCACTGTCGTCATCACGCCCATGGACAACAAGCGTTTCGTCGAGAAGGTCAACTACATAACCACCCCCGGATACCTCTCCGGCAAGGGCGCCCGCGAGGAAGCCGGCCTTCCTCTGGGAACAGGACCTTACAAAGTAATAACGAATCTAGCTATACTCGGGTATGATGAGGATACATGCAGGATGAAGATCGAGTCCCTGCACAGCGGCATGACCGTCGAGAAAGTGCAGGAGAACTGCGGCTTCGAGCTGCTCGTGGACGATAACCTCGAAACGACGCCTCCGCCTTCGGACGAGGAGCTCCGCGTCCTTCGTGAGGAGGTCGACCCGGACGGCTACATCATTGGAAGGTAGGTCAGATGGCTAAAGACCCGATCATCGAAAAGGCCCTGGAAAAAGGACAGACCGCGCTCTCGGAGCACGACTCCAAGTTGTTGCTCGAGAAGTACGGGGTACCTGTGGCGCCCGAGCGCCTGGTACAGACAGCGGACGAGGCCGCAACGGCGGCTTCCGAGATTGGTTACCCGGTGGTCCTGAAGGCATGCGGGTCGGAGATATCCCACAAGACCGAGCGCGAGCTGGTTGTCGTGGGGATTCGCGGCGAGGAGGAGTTGAGGTTCGCCTTCGACAAGGTCTCAACTAACCTCGGTGACACCCCGCGTGAGGGCTTCCTGGTCCAGCCGATGATCTCGGGTGAGCGCGAGCTCGTCGTCGGGCTCATCAGGGACCCGCAGTTCGGGCCCTGCGTGATGTTCGGGCTCGGCGGTATCTTTACCGAGATACTGAAAGACACCGCCTTCAGGGTCGCGCCGATCGACGAGGGCGAAGCCCTGCAGATGATGGACGACATCAAGGCGAAAGCCATCCTTGGCCCGGTGCGCCGCATGGCGCCCGCCGACAAGGGGAGCATCGCCAAAGCGCTGGTCGGGCTCGGTAACGTCGGAATGGAGCTGGATGAGGTCGCGGAGATCGACGTGAACCCTCTCATAATTGCATCCGACGGGTCTGTCGTTGCGGTCGACGCGCTGGTGGTCCTCAAGTCCAACGGCAGCAAGTAGTCGATGGTAAGAGACGCCGTGCCTGGCACCGGGAGTTACTTCAGAAGCCGTGGCTTCAAGGTCCTGGTGGCGGTGCTGGCGATCATAATAGTAGTGTGGGCGGCGATCGAGATCGCCGCCCCTCTCGTTGCTGACACAATCGCAAAACGTGAGATACAGAAGCGCTATCCGAGCGCGACCGACGTGTCCGTTTCGATAAGGGCGTTCCCCGCGCTCAAGCTTGCTTTCAAGAAGTACGACAGCCTCAAGGTGCAGGTCGGAAACGTGACGCTCCAGGGTGTAACGTTCGACAAGATAGTGCTCAAGAGCAACTCATGGCCGAACGGCACTTTCGTCGCGACGCTTGGGCAGGGTGAGATTGTGAAGTTCTTCTCACTGAAGAACTCCTACATCGAGAACCCCCAACTTTCCATTCAGCAAAACAACATCCTGGTCTCGGGGATGGTAAACGTCGGGCCCTTCAGGGTCAACGTGACCTCCGGCGGAGCACTCGAGGCGGTAAACGGCAAGACGGTCTATTTCCGCCCGGCGACGCTCGACGCGCTCGGAGTCAAGGCCCCCGAGGCAGCGGTAGCCCTGGTCCGGCAGGTGATGGACCAGAACCCAGTATTCGTCGTCAGGCAGGACCTGCCATACGTCATCACGAGGATTGCGGCGGAGCAGGGAAAGCTCGTGATCAGCGGCAGCGTCAACCTGGAGCAGGCCCTCAATATCCACCTCTAGGTGGCTTGCGAACCATGGGCGCCGGGCATTTTGGCCGGCTTCCGGCTCCCGGTCAGGGAGCTGCCGCTAAAAATGTCCCGAAAGGGAATTTCGGGTTCGCTGTTGAAGGTGGAATCGGCAAACGGTTATTATTCATTAGAATATTTTCTATCTGTAAATGATTTCGTTGATTTCCTGAAGGTGGGGGTGGCAGTGTCTGAAGCGAATTCGAACCTCGGGTCCGCTTCGCATCTGGGTGAAGGCCAGATGGTAAGAGATTCTCACTTCGTCTACGACTATTCACGTCGAAGGGTCCCGATACCGGTTATATCGTACATGGCCGTGGCTGACGCCGCGGGTCAGCTTCCTGCCGGAGAAAGCCCATCGAAAAAGGCGCTCGACATCCTCCGCGACCTGCTCGAGCCGGCCGTGATCGCCGAGGAGGAGCTCAACAGCGAACAAATGCCGCGCCTCATTGGAGATGCGTTCGACAAGATCAACGCCGCATTGCTGACGCAGGAAGGAGCCACGGGGCAAACCCAGGTCTCGCTGACCATGGTAATTGCCGATGAGCGGCGCGCCTATATCGGGCACATCGGCACCACAAGGGTCTATCTTCTCCACAACGAGCGGCTTTACGACCTCGTGCCAAGCCTTCCGGTCCCCGAGCCCGAGCCGGTCTTGCCGTCCGGCGATGAGCCCACCCTCTTCCCTGTTGTGGGCCTTCCCTCTGATACCGACACCACAACGGCAGCCGACCCGACCCAGGAACCGGCACCGGCGGAGGTCACCGCACCAACCGTCGAGACTGCCGCAACACCCGTGAGACCGGCAAGGGGAATGTTCCTCGGGCAGTCACCGGAAGCGATTTTCGGCTACAACGAAGTGGACATCCAGAAAGGTGACACTGTCATTCTCTGCACCGACGGGCTATGGAGCACGGTCTCCGAGGCAGAGATCGTTGAAAACCTCCTCTCCGCCGCCAATCTCCAGAGGAGCACAAGCCAGCTGGCTCGCCTCGCATTCAGCCGGAACCCTTCCGACAACGCTACAATGGCCGCCTGGCATTACGGCTCCGGCGAGCAGTTGCCGATGACCGCCGCGGGAGCGGCCAGGGCTGCCAGGGCCGAGCATTCGAGAGCTACTCGCAACCGTGCCGGGGAGTACCTCCTGATAGCGCTGCTCATGCTCGTGCTTGTGGGGATCTTCACGGTAGGGTTCGCGTTCGGCTGGAGGATAACCGATACTTTCAGAAAGCCCCAGAAGGAATCCGCCAGCAGGGCGCACAAAGCCGCGGTGGAAGCCGAAGCAAAGAAAGCCGCCCAGCAATCCCAGGCCCAGGCGAAAACCCAGGCTAGCCAGCCGGCCGGCCAGTTCCCCAGGACCGAGACCATCACGGGTCAGGGTGTCAGGATGCGAGCGAGCCCCGACACCAACGCAAACCTCGTCGGGCTGCTCAAGGACGGCGAGAAGGTGACAGTCCTCGGTGAGGTAGCAGGGGTCGATTCTCTGACGTGGTCACACGTCAAGGGAGTCGTGACATCTTCAGGAGCCAGCAAAGAAGCTGAGGGTTACGTCCGCAACGATTTCCTCAAGAAGTAGTTCAAGGCCTCCAGAGGCGGAAATCATGGCTTTTGAGTTGCCGTCTTACCACGAGCCGGCCCTTGTGTCTGAGCCGTTGTCGTCGTACCCCGACGCGAGGCTCGAGCCGGTGGCGGAAAGGGGCGGATCCACGCATGACTGAAGACGCGTATTACTCGCTGCGAGAATTCCTGGACATGTTTCCCCTGGGCTTTCCCGCGACCGGCTCCGGGGTTGAGATAAAGATCCTCGAGAAGCTCTTCACGGAGGAGGAAGCACGGGCCGCCGTCCTTCTGACGCCGTTCCCTGAAGAGGCGACCGCGATCGCGGAACGGGCTGGAGTCGATCCGGCCTGGCTGGGTGGCCTGCTCGAGTCGATGGCCGCCAGGGGGCTCGTATTCAGGGTGCGCCGGGACGGCCTGATCCTTTATAACTCCGCTCCTTTTATGATCGGCCTGTACGAGTACTCCGTCGGAAAGATAGACCGCGAGCTGGCCGAGCTCTACAGCGAGTATTACGAATCGGCTTACATGGACGAGATGGGCGCCAGTGACGTCCCCGGATTCAAGGTGCTGCCTATCGGTGAGAGCATCGAGGACGACCTGGTGCTGTATCCTTTCGCCAACCTCATAGAAGAGGTCAGGGCCGCCAGGAAGATCTCGGTGGCGGACTGCATCTGCCGGAGGGAAGCGCGCCTTATCGACAGGGGATGCGACCATCCAGCCGAGACGTGCCTCAGTTTCGGGGCCGCGGCGGAGTACTACATAGAGAACGGGATCGGCCGCGAGGTGACAGCCGACGAGGCCATTGCGATATTGGAGGAAGCGGACCGCGCGGGCCTCGTCCACGCGGGCACCAACACCAGGCACCTGTCGAACCTGTGCAACTGCTGCCCTTGCTGTTGCGCTTCCATGAAAGGCATTACGACCAGGGGCCACGACCGGCACATGTATTTGAACGCTCTATTCGAAGCAGTTGTGGACGCCGGGGCCTGTGATAGCTGCGAGCAATGTGCCGAGCGATGCCCGGTTGGAGCGATCACTGTCCTGGACGGCGCAACCGCCGTTGTGGAAAGGGACGCGTGCCTCGGGTGTGGGCTATGTGCGGGAGTCTGCCCGGAACGTGCGATAACCGTTCATTTGAAGGAGGACATCGAGGAGCCCTTCGAACGAGTGCTGGCTCTTGGCGCAGCCATAATCGAAGGCAAGCGAAGAGGCCGGGACGCGGAGAACGGCAGCGGCCTTGAGGATGGTTAGAGTTGCAGGAAGTACTGGTGCTCGATACCAACTACGAGAACATTGACCGCGCTCTCGACCTCGACGCCTCGAAGGCCTTGTGTGGCGTCTCCATTCAGACAAAGAAGCCGAGGGCGGCTCCTATAATCATCCCACCTATAAAGACGGAAAAGATCACCACTAACGCAATGTAGAGCTTCTTCTTGAGCTCGAGGTCCTTTTCGAGCAGAGGAAGCTGCTCGTCGAATCCGGTCTGCACGGGTCTGTACCTTGCTACTTCGGTTCCCTGCAGGAAGCCCGGCGTGGTGTTCTGCGTAGTCTCGTTCATCAGTACTTGAGCTCCTCAAGATCGTTTGAAGTAAGGCCCTTTACAAAGCTTTCAACCAGCTTGCCGGCTTGCTCGAGCTTGACCGGCTCTACGCTGGCGAACGCGTTGTCAGTGCTGAGACCTCCTCCGGGCTCACACCATTCCACCCAGACCGCCGGCACTTCGGCGTCCTCGAACGGAATATTATCAGAATCCTGCGATGAATTCAGCGTTACAACGTTAATTTTGTTTTTGCTCGCGAACGTCTGGAGCTTGTCTTTCAGTCGCTGGAGCCCGGTGCCCTGCGTCCTCAGGGCGAGCACCTGGCCCTGCCCCACACAGTCGATATCGATAACTCCAACGATGTCCTTGCGCTCCATGCTGTCGAGGAGATCGACGTAATGCCGCGACCCGACGAGCCGTTCGTTCATGTCCGCCGAACCCGGGCGGTTAGCTCCAAGGAAGACAAACTGGATAGTCGGCTTGAGCTGGCTCGCGGCAAAAACCCGCGCAAGCTCGAGTACGACCCCCACCCCCGAGGCATCGTCATCGGCACCGACAGTACCTTCCGCCGAATCGTAATGCGCGGCGATGGCCACGGTGTAATCTTCGCTCTGCCCCCGTCTGGTTCCGATTATGTTGCGGGAGCCGAACCCGTCCGAGGTAGTGAACGATTGCTCTTCGACCGTGTAGCCGTATTCGCCGAGCTTGCCTGAGATATAGTCCGCGGCGCTTGATTCCTTCATCGAGCCCGCACGGCGCTCCCCAATCTGCTGCGAGAGCTCGGCGACATGACCGAGCACCTGGGTGCCCGAAAACGCGGGCGTCTCGCCCTTGGAGGATGTGCTCGAAGTGCCCCCACCCGCGTCGTGTGACCCCGGGATGTCGCTAGACCCCGTGCCGGAAGAACTCCTCGAGACCGCGGACCCGCCCGTCTTGCCTGACTTGCCATAGACTGCATTCAGAACGATGCCCGCAGCCAGCCCCACAACCAGTGCCAGGAACAGGACCAGGAATATCATCTTGAGATTGCGTCTGGGAGGCTGCTGCCCCTCATCAGGCGTTTCGTACTCTTGTTTAGTCCCCATATCCACCTATCGTGTCCGTACCGGCACCCCTATTGTTCCAATACATGGCGCGCTCGACCACCATGAGCCGTAAACCGTCACATTGGTGGTGGTGCCTATCTTATATCGCTGCACCGGTCATTCTCAATTTGTATTCTACATATGTCAGAAGGTCCGGAGGACCGGTAACGAACGAGCTCGAGGCACGGTGTCCGTTCGTTCGGCTACAATTGGTTCGAGAGTGCGCTGGATGCCATGAAAGCGACAGGGTGATATGGATCTATTCGATCAGGCACAGGAAGACAAATCACTATCGGGTACGCCGCTTGCCGAGCGGATGCGTCCGAGGACCCTCGAGGAGTTCGAGGGCCAGGAGGAGATCGTCGGTCCCGGACAGGCTCTGAGGCTGGCCATCGAAGAGGACAACATCTCCTCGATGTTATTCTGGGGTCCGCCCGGCTCGGGCAAGACGACGCTGGCGCGCATAATCGCGGGAGCCACGCAAAGCGAGTTCGTCAAGTTCAGCGCGGTGACCGCGGGAGTGCCCGAGCTCCGCAAGATAATCGCCGAGGCACGCGACCGGCGCAAGTTCAACAATGTACGTACGATCCTTTTCGTCGACGAGATACACCGCTTCAACAAGGCGCAGCAGGACGCGTTCCTCCCCCACGTCGAGGACGGAACTATCACGCTTATCGGCGCTACGACCGAGAACCCGTCCTTCGAGGTGATATCGCCACTCCTGTCCCGCACGAGGGTGTACGTCCTCAAACAGCTCGAGCCCGAACACCTGGCTAAGATCGTCATGCGCGCGGCATCCGACAACGAGCGAGGCCTTGGCGGTGAAGACCTCACCGTCGACCAGGACGCGGCCGAAGCAATGGCAAGCATCGCCGACGGAGACGCGCGCATAGCGCTCAACCTGCTCGAGCTGTCGGCGTTTCTCGCCGCGGAGGCGGCGGAGGGGTCCGGGGCGCATCAAATAACGGCGGAAACCGTCGCAAGGGCGGCACAGGAAAAGACCATACTCTACGACAAGACCGGCGAGGAGCACTATAACCTGATTTCGGCGCTTCACAAGTCACTACGCGATTCCGACCCGGACGGCTCTCTCTACTGGCTGGGGCGCATGCTGGAATCCGGCGAAGACCCGCTCTATATCGTGAGGCGTCTCATCCGTTTCGCGAGCGAGGACGTGGGCAACGCTGACCCGCAGGCGCTGGGGCTCACCGTGGCCGCGATGCAGGCGTGCCACTTTGTCGGTATGCCTGAATGCGAGCTCGCCCTCGCCCAGGCCGTGACGTATCTCGCCGCGGCCCCCAAGAGCAACTCGCTCTACGCCGGATACGGACAGGTCAAGGCAGACGTCCGTCAGTATGGGGCCCTGCCGGTGCCCTTGCACATCAGGAACGCGCCGACCCGGTTGATGAAAGAGCTCGGTTACGGGAAAGACTACAAGTACGCCCATAACTTCGAGGGGCACATCGTCGACCAGGAGCATCTTCCCGAGAAGCTCAAAGGCCGCAAGTACTACCATCCTTCCAACCACGGCTTCGAAGCCCGCATAGCCGAGCGCCTCGAAAAATGGCGCAACGACCTTGCCAGCCGCACCGAGGAATAACCCCTCCCCTCCTCCTCTAGTTCAACAATCCTCAGGGTGGTCTCTCCAGGCCGCCCGGAGCCAGAAGTAGGCAGTGTCAGGTCTTGAATCGTGATAAAATATCGGTGTTGGAGGCAGCAAATGGGGATTATAGGCTAAAGGAGACGAATGAATGTCACGCGAACTGAATACGAATGATGGGTTTGAATTAAGGGAATCGCCTGAAAAGGGCGAAGGGATTTTCGCTACTAAACCTTTTGAGGTTGGCGACATAGTAATGGTTGGAATTATTGAAGAAGTACTGAGTGCGAATCACAGTCATGCTTCACAGATAAGCGAAAATGAGCATGTACTTCACGCCGGATTAATAAGTAAGGTTAATCATTCCTGTGGCCCCAATTGTGGTATCAGAGTAAATGAAACCGGCGCACATGATTTCGTTGCAATGAAAGACATCAGTGTTAACGAAGAAATTACGTTCGATTATGCGATGAGAAACTATACTATCGACCATTTCCCGCGGCAGTGCATGTGTGGCTCTAAGATGTGTCGCGGCAGGATTACAGGATGGAAAGATCTACCGGACGAGAAGAAAAAAGAGTATGAAGGTTATGTGGCTCCTTACCTGCTTGAGATGGATGCGAAGCATTCCCGAGATAAGGTGTAGGATATACATACTCTTCTAAGAAATCACGTTCTGGAAAACGCGCTTCGGCATACGACACATCCCTCATAGATGACGAAGAGCCTCGTTCAATCCCCAAGAAGAAATCGGGGCCAGATCCGTAGTTTCAAGTCCCGCGTTTCTGATTGCCGTTGCCGGCGGGGACTTGAAAAAACAGATCTGACCCCGATATTTCAAGTGCCTCTATTTATTTGCCGAGGAGGGCACGGGAGATGACGACGCGCTGGATCTGGTTGGTACCTTCGTAGATCTGGGTGATCTTGGCGTCGCGCATCATGCGCTCCATCGGGTATTCCTTCATGTAGCCGTAGCCACCCATGAGCTGCACGCAGTCGGTGGTGACCTTCATGGCTGTGTCGGTCGTGAAGCACTTGGCCATCGCGGAGAGCGCGCTGAAGCCGGGCTCCTCTCTGTCGACCGCGGTAGCGGCCCTGTAGAGCAGCGAGCGGGCCGCCTCGACCTGCATTGCCAGGTCGGCGACCATGAACTGCAGGCCCTGCAGCGTGGAGATGGGGCGACCGAACTGCACGCGGTCCTTCATGTAAGCCATCGCGTAGTCGAGCGCGCCGGCCGCGATGCCGAGACCCTGGGCCCCAACGGACGTGCGTGTGCGGTCGAGCGTCATCATGGCGAGGTTGAAGCCCTTGCCTTCCTCCCAGAGGAGGTTCTCGGCGGGGACTTCGCAGTCCTCGAGGATGAGCTCGGTCGTCGACGAGCCGCGGATGCCCATCTTGTTCTCGTGCTTTCCGACGGAGAAGCCGGGGAAGTCCTTCTCGACTATGAACGCGGAAATCCCGCGAACGCCCTTCTCGGGGTCGGACATCGCGAATATCGTAAAGGTCTCGGCGACGCCGCCGTTGGTGATGAAGCACTTCTGGCCGTTGATGATGTACTTATCACCCTTCTTGACAGCGCGGCTCTTCATGGACGCCGCGTCGCTACCGGCCTCTGGCTCGGTCAGGCCGAAGGCGACAAGCTTCTCTCCCGCCGCCAGCGGGGGAAGGTATTTCTTCTTCTGCTCGTCGCTGGCGCCGAGCTTGATCGGCGTTGCGCCGAGCTCCTGGCATGACAGGATGAGGGACGTGCTCGCGCAAGCCTTCGCGAGCTCCTCGACGGCGATGCATACGGTGAGAAGGTCGGCGCCTTCGCCGCCGTACTCCTCCGCGAATGGGAGACCGATAAAGCCAGTCTCCTTCAGCTTCTCGACCATGTCCCAGGGGAACTCGCCCGACTCGTCTATCTCGATCGCGCGGGGCTCGACGACGTTCTTCGCGAAATCCCGGATGGACTCCTGGAACAACTTTGTCTCTTCACTCAACTCGTACATCTGGCACCTCCACAGAATTCTCTAGTTTCTTACAGGCATCTTCGCCGGGGTGCCTTGCCCCGACAGCCTCTATTGTCCAAAGGGCTCATCGCGCCGCGCTCGCGGCACCGCCCACCATCAAACGTCCACCCGCACCAGGACCGCGTCGCCCTGGCCGCCGCCTCCACAGATCGAGGCCGCACCGAGGCCGCCTCCCCTGCGGCGAAGCTCGTTCACGAGTGACATCACGATGCGCGCCCCGCTCGCCCCGACGGGGTGTCCGAGCGCGATGGCGCCGCCGTTGACGTTGGTCGTCTCGGCCGTCTCGGGGTCGAGCCCGAGCATGACGGAGGAGTGCCAGCAAACCGCCGCGAACGCTTCGTTCATCTCGAACAGGTCGACGTCCTCGACTTTCTTGCCGATCTTGTCGAGCGCCTTCTTCGTCGAGTTGGCGGGAACGGTCGCCAGGTACTCGGGTTTATCCGCAACCATTCCGTGCGATACGACAGTCGCCAGTATCGGCAAGCCAAGCTCCTCGGCCTTCGCACGGGACGCTATGACGAGGCAAGCCGCGCCATCGTTGATGCCCGACGCGTTACCGGCAGTGACCGTGCCGCCTTCCTTGCGGAAAGCCGGCGGCAGCTTGGAGAGCGACTCGACCGTGGTCTCGGGCCTTATGTGCTCGTCCTTGTCTATGGAGATTATCTCTTTCTTCTTCTTGACGTCGACGGGGACTATCTCCTCGGCAAACTTGCCGGCCTCCTGCGCGGCGGCCGCACGCCGCTGGCTGCGCGCCGACCAGAAGTCCTGCTGCTCGCGGGTCGTGCCGAACTCCTCGGCGACCCTGTCTGTGCCCTCGCCCATGTGCCAGTCGTTTATGGAGCACCAGAGGGCGTCGTGGACCATGCCGTCGATGATCTTGCCGTTGCCCATCCTGTAACCGAAGCGGGCCTTGGGCAGGTAGTAGCAGCCCTGGCTCATGCTGTCCATTCCGCCAGTCACTATCAGGTCGGCGTCCCCGGCCCTGATGATCTGGTCGGCCGTCACCAGAGCGCTTATGCTCGAGATGCAGACCTTGTTGACAAGCAGCGTGGGCACAGTGAGAGGCATGCCCGCCTTGAGCGAAGCCTGGCGAGCGGGCATCTGGCCGCTTCCGCCCTGCAGAACCTGGCCGAGTATTACGTAATCGACCTGGTCACCGGACAGCCCGGCCCTCTCCATAGCTCCCTTTATCGCAACGGCACCGAGGTCCACGGCGCTCACGTCTGCAAGCACGCCACCGAGGCGCCCGAAAGGCGTCCTCGCCATTCCAACAATCACGGTCTCGGACAAATCAATCTACCTCCTCAATCGAACGTTCAGGCGCAACGCGCGCCCGTATCAGCTGGTATCAGCGCAATCCTGTTGGTGAGGGCGGCTAAAGGCCGAGGCCCCTGGACAGTACTATCCTCTGGACCTCGGAAGTCCCCTCCCCGATCTCGAGAATCTTGGTATCGCGGAAGTAACGGCAAACCGGGTAGTCTTCGACGTAGCCGTATCCGCCGTGTACCTGTACCGCATCGCTGGCGATCCGCATGCAGGCCTCGGACGCGAATAGCTTGGCGATGGAAGCCTCTTTTGAGTACGGGCGGCCCTGGTCGGCCATCCACGCGGCCTTGAGCGTCGCCGTGCGCGCGAGCTCGACTTCGACCAGCATGTCAGCGCACTTGAACGCGATCGCCTGGTTCTTGCCGATGGGCTTCCCGAACTGGACCCTCGTCTTCGCGTACTTGACCGACTCGTCTAGGCACCCCTGGGCGATGCCCACGGAGAGCGCGGCAACGCCGATCCTGCCGCAGTCCAGGATCTTCAGGAACTGCCTGAACCCTTCGCCCTCATCTCCTATGAGGTTCTCTTCGGGAACGCGGCAGTCGCTGAAAGACAACTCGTGAGTGTCGGAGGAGTGCCATCCCATCTTCCTGTAGGGGGGCGCGACCGTGAAGCCCTCGGCCCCTTTCGGAACGATAATGTTGCTGATCTCCTTTTTGCCGCCACGATCACCTGTTACCGCGGTGATCGTCACGTGCTGCGTGATATCGGTGCCGGAGTTGGTTATGAAAACCTTGGTCCCGTTGATCACCCATTCACCGCCCTTGCGGACCGCGGTGGTCTTGGTCGCGCCCGCGTCGGAGCCCGCTTCCGGTTCGGTCAGCCCGAACGCGCCGAGCTTCTCGCCGGAGGCCAGGGGGACGAGCCACTTCTGCTTTTGTTCCTCGGTGCCGAAGAGGTGGATCGGCATGGATCCGAGGGAAGTGTGGGCGGCCATCGTGATGCCAAGCGACGCGGAAACGCGGGAGATCTCCTCGACTGCTATCACGTACGTGACGAGGTCCGCGCCCGAGCCGCCGTACTCCTCGGGAAACGGGAGGCCGAAAAGGCCGAGATCGGCCATTTTCGCGACTACCTCGTACGGGAATTCACCTTTTTCGTCGAGCTCCTCGGCCTGCGGCGCTATCTCGTTGTCCGCGAATTCGCGAACCATCTGCTGGAACATTTGTTGTTCTTCTGTAAGGTCAAAATCCATGCTAACCTTCCTCGGGGTGTGCTCGTCTGGTTAACTGATACGTGGCCGGAAACAAGCGCTGGCTGCCAGCCCTGAACCCCTCCACCCAACCACCCGAAAAAAAGCAGCACTGGGCCGACCGTATGAAAACCTATCATAGCAGCGTTCAAACTTCAATTCGGATTAAAGCCCGGCATGCTTCGCTCCGATTAGCACTATGTGCCCCTTAAACGGGACCTGGATAGTCGCGGGAGCAACTCCCGCTCGAGAGGATAGGTGGAGATTCTTTGAACTGCGCCCGCTGCCAGGCGGATATACCCCCTAACAGCCGGTCATGTCCGAACTGCGGACTCAAGCTCAGGGCAGCCCCGGCCGTGCCGCCGGCAGAGGGGCAGCCCGCCCCTCAGCAGGGTGGTTTCGCTCCGCAGTCACCGTCCGCGCCTCGGGAAGTGGTCTATCCTCAGGCTGATGGTGCCCAACCGGCGCAACCCCACCAGGCGTTCGGTGCGGTTCCACCGCCTCCGGCCCCGCAACAGGGCATGCCCCCACAAGGTCCGCCCGCTGGAATGGCTCCGCAGGCTCCTCCCGGGTACGGCGGCATGCCACAAGCACCACCTCCGGGGCAGTATTTCTCTCCAGGGGACGCCAGCTCGAGCCCTCCGGGGAATTACTTCTGCCCCTCCGACCCCCATGCGGTCGGAATGCAAGGCGGGGCTCCAGGACACCCTGGCATGCCGGGAACGCAGTCCCGGGGGGCCGCAAAGCGAAGTGACGCAAAGACGCTGGCAATCGCCTGCGTTGCCACCGTTGTGATAATCGCGGTACTTGCTGGCCTGTACTTCTTCGTGTTGAAGCAGCACGAGGCGACGGCCCCCGAGCAGACGGTACTCAAGTACTTCGAAGCCCTCTCGACCGGGGATACCACTGCGCTTAAGAGCCTCTTCACCCCCGAGGCAGCTCCCGACCAGGCGTCACTGGACATCCTCTCGAAGTACCTGGCTACAGTCGCGGTCAAGTACGAGGACATCAAGTTGAAGACGCTGGAGAAGAGTGCCACCGACGCTACGGTTCAGCTATTGGACTTGACGGCCAAGGTCAAATCGGGCGACCAGGTCGCTTCTCAAAAGATGTCGAGCCTGATGTCGACGGCAAAACTCGTGGTGCACCTCAAATACGTAAACGGCGCCTGGCTCTTTGATCAGAAAAGCGAGTTGCCCGGTAACCTCACCACGCCAGGGACCGGTGGTTCGACGTACTGAGAACCTGCTATGGCGCTCGGTCGTCAGGTCTTGACAGCGGTGCGAAACTCGTAAGAAGGCGCTTCGTGCCTACGGCGGGGAACTTCACCGTGACCTCGTTATCGTTCTCGAGTGGGACGCAGTCGATCACTATACCCGTGCCCCATTTTGCATGAATCACCCTGTCCCCGGGACTGAGGTCGAGGTCGGCGCCCCCGGGCCTGAACTCGGGTTGGCGCTCGTCCTCCCAGGCCATCTCCTCAAGGCGCTCCTCGGGTATCTCGCGCAGAAACCTGGAGGCCGGGTTCGCCGAAAGGCCTCCCCAGAGGCTGCGTGTAGCGGCGTGGGTGAGATAGAGAAGCTCCTCGGCCCTCGTCATGCCGACGTAGCACAGGCGCCTCTCCTCTTCCAGCTCCGCCTCGCTGTCCATCGAGCGGATATGGGGGAAGACGCCTTCTTCCATGCCTACGATGAAGACGATCGGGAACTCGAGACCCTTGGCGTTGTGCATGGTCATGAGCGACAGGTATCCGCCCTCGGTTTCAAGCTCGTCGGTGTCGCCAACGAGAGAAACGCGCTCGAGGAAATCGTCGAGCCCGACGGTGCCGTACTCGACCCTGAAGTCAGACACGACGCTCAGCAACTCCTTGAGGTTTTCGATCCGTCCGTCCGCCTCGAGAGACTTCTGGGCCTGCAGGTCAATCATGTAGCCGGTCTTCGCCCAGACCTCCTCCAGCAGCTCGTCGACCTCGTGCCCGGCAGCGAAAGTCGCGAGGTTATCCATCAACTCGACAAAAGCGCGTACGCTCTTGACGGGGCGCGGCCCCAGGCCCTGCACTTCCCCGGCCTCCCGGAGGGCGTCGAGCAGCGACATCTCGCGGGCGTGGGCGTGGGACTCGAGGCATGCGAGGCTCGTCTTGCCAATGCCTCGCGCGGGAACGTTGATTATCCGCCTGAGACTCACCTCGTCGCGCGGGTTTGCTATCACGCGCAGGTATGCGACGGTATCTTTTACCTCCTGGCGCTCGTAGAAACGCGTCCCCCCGAATATCCGATAAGGGATGTTGAGCCGCACGAGCGATTCTTCGATGACCCGGGACTGCGCGTGCGTCCGGTAGAACACCGCGACTTCATCGTAGCGCCTCCCCTCGGATTTCAGCCTCTCGACCTCGCCGCAGACGAACCTGGCTTCTCCGTGCTCGTCCTCGGCCATATGGTAACGAACTCTGACTCCCTCGGGATTGGCCGTCCAGAGGGCCTTTTCCTTGCGCCCCCGGTTGTTCGCGACGACCGCGCCCGCCGCGGACAGTATCAACCCCGCCGAACGGTAGTTCTGCTCGAGCTTGATCACGCGGGCGTCCGGATAATCTTTCTCGAATTCCAGGATGTTGCGTATGTCGGCCCCGCGCCACGAGTAGATACCCTGGTCGTCGTCGCCGACGACACACAGATTGCGGTGCTCCTCGGCGAGCATCTTGACCAGCCGGTACTGCACTGTGTTGGTGTCCTGGTACTCATCGACGAGGATGTGACGGTACCGCTCGCGGTAACGCTCGAGCACTTCAGGGTAGAGCTCGAAGAGGTTGACCATGACCCCCAGGAGGTCGTCGAAGTCGAGCGCGTCGTTCGCACGCAGTTTCTCCTGGTACCGGCGGTAGACGCTAGCCGCTACCTCTTCGTGGAAGTTTCCGACCTCCGATTCGAATGACTCCTCATCGATCATCTCGTTCTTGGCGGCGCTTATCGCTGATTTCAGCGCTCGCGGGTGGTAAGCTTTGCGGTCGAGCCCGAGCTCATCGAGGCATTGCGCCACGAGCCGTACGGAGTCCACCTCGTCGAAGATGGAGAAGCTGGAGCTGTAGCCCAGCGGGGTTATCTCGCGCCTCAGTATCCTGGCGCACGAGGAGTGGAACGTGCCTATCATCATATCGCGGGAGGGGATGCCGACCAGGCGCTGGACCCGTTCCTTCATCTCGCCCGCGGCCTTGTTCGTGAACGTGAGTGCCAGTACGCCCCACGGGCTCACAGCGTGGCGATGTATCAGGTGGGCGATCCTGTACGTGAGGACGCGCGTCTTACCACTGCCCGCTCCGGCGATGATGAGGAGCGGCCCGCCCATGTACTCCACGGCCTCGCGCTGGGGCGGATTGAGTTCGTCGAGGTATTCCCGGACCGGGTTTGCAGGAGTCATGAGGTCTTTCTCTTACTCCCACTCGATGGTCGCGGGCGGCTTGGATGAAATGTCGTACGCCACGCGGTTAACACCGTCCACCTCGTTGATGATGCGGCTCGAGATGCGCTCAAGCACGTCGTAAGGTATGCGTGCCCAGTCCGCTGTCATGGCGTCTTCGCTCGTGACCGCGCGCAGCACGATTGGATAGGCGTACGTGCGCCCGTCACCCATGACCCCAACGGATTTGATACACGGAAGCACCGCGAACGATTGCCATATCTCTCGATAGAGGTTGGCTCGCTTTATCTCTTCGGTGACGATCGCGTCGGCATTGCGAAGCACCTCGCATCGCTCGGCGGTCACCTCGCCGATAATGCGGACGGCCAGGCCCGGGCCGGGAAACGGCTGTCGCCAGACGATCTCTTCGGGCAGGCCCAGCTCTTCGCCGACCGCGCGTACTTCGTCCTTGAAAAGAAGCCTGAGCGGTTCGATAAGCTCGAAATCCATATCTTCGGGAAGCCCACCGACGTTGTGATGCGATTTTATACGGGCGGCGTCCTTGGTACCGCTCTCGATGATATCGGGATAGAGGGTGCCCTGAACCAGGAACTTGGTATCCTTCAGGTCTCTCGCGACCTCCTCGAAGACCCTTATGAACTCTTCGCCGATGGCCTTGCGCTTGGCCTCGGGGTCGATCACGCCTTCGAGCTTGCGCATGAACCTCTCACGTGCGTCGACGTGGATGAGGTTCGTCTCGAAATGCCTGCCGAACGTCTCGACTACCTCCTCAGCCTCGTTGGCACGCAGCAGCCCGTGGTCGACGAACACGCACGTCAACTTGTCGCCAAGCGCCTTGTGGACGAGCACCGCAGCGACCGAGGAATCGACGCCGCCGGAGAGGCCGCATATTATCTTTTCGCCTCCGACCCGCTCGCGGATGTCCACTACCGAATCTTCGATGATGGAGGACATCGTCCACACGGGGAGGCAGTCGCAAGCGTGGTAGAGAAAGTTCTTGAGAATATCCACGCCCGCCGGGGTATGTACAACCTCGGGGTGGAACTGGACGCCGTACAGTCCGGCTGGCGCGTTTTCGGCCGCGGCCACCGGCGAACTTTCGGTACGCGCGGTGACAGCGAAGCCGGCCGGCGCGGATGTGACCTTGTCTCCGTGGCTCATCCATACGGTCTGCTCGAGCGGCAGGCCCTCGAACAGGACGCCTTCGTCGGTAACCGACAGGTCGGTCTTGCCGTACTCACGGCCGCCGGTGCGCTCGACGGTGCCCCCCAGCGTGCGGGCCATCAACTGCATTCCGTAGCAGATGCCGAGTATGGGTATGCCGAGCTCGAACAGCTCCGGGTCGCACGAGGGGGCCCCTTCCTCGTAGACGCTCATGGGCCCTCCGGAGAGGATGAGGCCGCTCGGTTTTATCTCACGGATCTTTTCGATAGACGTCGAGTGAGGGATTATCTCGCTGTACACCTTGCACTCTCGAACCTTGCGGGCGATGAGCTGGGCGTACTGCGCTCCGTAATCAACGACGAGGATGCTGTGGTCGTGGGTTATCGTCACTTGCCCATCCCCACTTCCTGGCTGCGCTGCATGATCTTGCCTTCGGTCTGAAGCGCGGGCGCGACCATCACCTCGGCGCGCTGGAACTCTTTGAGAGTGCGGTAGCCGCACGTCGCCATGGACATGCGAAGGCCACCGAACAGGTTCATCGTGCCGTCGTTCTCGTGGGCCGGCCCTTTGATTATCTCCTCGAGTGGGGCGGCCTGCCCGACCTCGACCCTCGTACCCCTGGGCAGTTCGGGGTGGAACGTCGCCATGCCCCAGTGGAAGCCCCGCCCGGGAGCTTCAAAGGACCGGGCGATCGGAGCGCCTATCATCACCGCGTCCGCCCCGCACGCTACGCACTTGGCGATATCGCCGCCCGTGCGTATGCCGCCGTCCGCGATCACGTTGACGTAGCGTCCCGTCTCTTCCATGAGTCTGGCCCTTGCGGCTGCAGCATCGGCAAGGGCCGTCGCCTGCGGAACGCCGATACCGAGCACTCCACGCGTCGTGCATGCGTGGCCGGGGCCGACACCGATCAGTACGCCGACCGCTCCGGTCCTCATCAGGTGGAGAGCGGTATGGTACGAGGCGCAGCCACCGACTATGACCGGTAGCTCGAGGTCCGCGATGAACTTGTACAGGTCGAGCGGCTCGGTCTTGCTGGAGAGATGCTCGGCGCTTATGACCGTACCCTGGATGACGAGAATGTCGAGGCCCGCGCCCATAGCTATCTTGTAGTAATGCTCGACCCTGTTGGGAGTAAGCGACGCGGCGGTGAGGACGCCCGATTCTTTTATCTGGGCGACACGTTTTTCGATGAGCTCGGGCTTTATCGGCTCCTGGTAGACCTCCTGGATGCCCCGGGTAGCCTTGTTCTTTGGCAGCGATGCTATCTTTTCGAGGATTGGATCGGGGTCATCGTACCGCGTCTGGATGCCTTCGAGGTTGAGGACGCCTATCCCGCCGAGTTTTCCGACCGCGATTGCCGACTCGGGGCTGACCACCCCGTCCATCGCCGAGGCCAGAAAAGGCAACTCTGGCCTGTACGGTCCCAACTGCCATGATATGTCGATATCTTCGGGGTCTCGGGTCCGGCGAGAGGGCACGATCGCGATGTCGTCGAGGCCGTAGGCCCGCCTTCCCGACTTTCCCATACCGATTTCTACTTCCAAGGGAACCTCCACTCGCGGGTCTCTGGGGGCCAAAGAATATTGCTACATATTTAATCATTTAGCACTGACAAACGTAAAGTTCATATGTGAGGTTCCTCGCCAGTCCCACTTATTCCCCCCCCTCGGGGGGGGGTCAGGGTGGGGGTGTCGTTGCACCTTATCCTCTACGATCCGGGCCTGAGAGGCCCGGCTCTAATTGGTGGGCAGTGAATCGGGGTTATTTGTCGGTTTTGGAGAGTTCCATGTCGCGGAGCTCGCGGCGGAGGATTTTGCCGACGGCGGTCTTGGGGAGCTCGTCTATAAACTCGACCGACTTTGGAACTTTGTACGCGGCTAGGTTCTCTCGGGTGAACTCGATTATCTCTTCTTCGGTCGCCGTCTCACCCTCTTTGAGGACGACGAACGCCTTGAGGCTCTCGCCGCGGTACGAGTCGGGCACTCCGATAGTGCATGCCTCGAGGACCTTCGGGTGACTGAACAATACATCGTCTACCTCTACCGGGTAGACGTTGAAGCCGCTGGAGATGACCATGTCTTTCTTGCGGTCGACCACGCTTATGTAGCCGTCCTCGTCCATGAAGCCCAGGTCCCCGGTGAAGATCCAGCCGTCCCGTAGAATGGCCGCGGTCTCGTCCGGCTTCTTGTAGTAGCCCATCATCACCTGCGGGCCGCTGATGATGATCTCGCCGACCTCGCCTACCGGCATCTCGGAGGCGCCAGTCTCGGCGTCGACCACCTTGATGTCGGTATCAGGCATCGGGATGCCCACGGTACCCGGTTTGACCAGCCCGCCATACGGATGCGCGCTCGCGATCGGGGTGGTCTCGGTCATGCCGTACACCTCGACCATGTTTGCTCCCGTCAGGTCGTGGAGGTCTTTGATGGTATCGATGGCGAGCGGCGCGGCTCCAGAGAAGAAACCCTTGATGAAGGACAGGTCCATCTCGCGGAACTCCGGCGTTGCCAGCAGGCCGACGAAAATCGCGGGGACGCCGGGCAGGAACTGCGGCCGGTGCTTCTTGAGGAGCTCTATCATCGTCTTGGGCTCCGGGCGCGGGATCATGATGTGCGTCCACGCGCCCCATACCGGGGCGTTCTGCATCGCGGTGTACCCCGCCGAGTGGAAGATGGGAAACGTACCGATGAGCGAGACCTCGCCGTCGTTGAGGTCCGGGAACCAGGCGTGAAACTGCTGGACGTTGCTGCTGATGTTGCGGTGGCTCAACATGACGCCCTTGCTCACACCGGTCGTTCCGCCCGTGTAGAGCAGCGTCGAGAGCTCCTCCCACTCCCCCCGGTCCTCCACGGGGTCGGGCGGGTTGGACTTCATGAGGGTCATGAAATCGAGCACCCTGTCGCTCGTCTCGATTCTTTTGTACATCGCCTTCATCAGGTACGGAAAAAGCTGCTTCTTCGGGAAAGGCAGGTAATCGTTTATGTTGCAGGCGACTACCTTCTCGAGCTTCGTCTCCGGCATCGCGGAGAGCACCCTGGGCACGAGCGGGCCGATGGTCAGGGCAATCCTGGAATCCGAATCGTCGAGCTGGTGGGCGAGCTCGTGCTCCGTGTACAGGGGGTTGTTCATCACTACCACCGCGCCTATGCGGAGCGTGGCCATGTTGGCTATGACGACTTGCGGGATGTTCGGCAGGATCATGGCCACCTTGTCGCCTTTATTGATGCCAAGACCCATGAGTGCCCGCGCGAACCCGTTGACCAGCGCGTCGAGCTCGCTGAACGAGATCTTCTTTCCCATGAAAATAAGGGCGGGGGCGTCCGGGAACTGCCTGGCGGACCTTGAAAGGCTTGCCGAGACGGTCATCTTTTCATAATCGATGGCCTCGGGCACACCGGGAACGTAAGAACTGTACCAGGGCTTCGGATCCATGACACATCTCCTTGCGGTAGCGACGGCTCGAGGCCGGCGCGGACGGACCCACGGCTTGTTTTGAGAAGCAGGTTTCTTACTCGTACCTGTCTATGAGCTTGGACGCTATTACGCCTGAGGCTATTACCGTCGGTACGCCCCCTCCGGGGTGCGTGGAGTTACCGACCAGGTAGAGGCCCTTTATGCTCTTCGACCTCGCCGACGGCCTGAAGATAGTCTGCTCGGTGAAGTCTTCCTGAATATCGTATATGGCGCCCTTCGGCATCAGCAGCCGCCGCTCGAAGTCCATCGGGGTCGCGCAGTCCTTAACGACCACATGTTCCTTCAGACCCGGGATGGCGTAGCTGTCCAGGTCGTCGATAGTGCGCTCGACGAACGCCTCTTTCTCCGCGTCCCAGTCTGTGCCCGCGAGGTCGTAGAAGCCCTCGGGTATGAGGTTCAAGCCGTGGTGGCCCTCCGGAGCGAGCGCCGGGTCGGAGAGCGTCGGCCAGCATATGAGGCCGAACATCTCGTCGGGGAGCTTGCCCTTCTTTGCGTTGTTATTCCAGTAATCGTTGACCTCTTCGATCGAGGACGCGATTATGCTGTGGTGCGCCTCAAGCGGAGGCTCGTAGTCCAGGCCGACGTACACCATCGGGACGCTCTTGGAGTACTCGTAGCTCTTCATGCCCACGCGCGCGAGCCACGGCAGTTGCTGCTCGCCGATCATCTCGAGGTACAGCTTTATCGCGTTGATGTCCGAGACCACGATGTCAGCGGTTATCTCGGTCCCGTCGTCCATCAGCACGCCCGCGACCTTGCGGTTGCGGACCACGACCTGGATAACCCGGGCGCCCATCTTGAGCTCCATCCCGAATTTCTCTCCGCACCGCTGGAACGCGAGCGGTATCTGTTTCATGCCTCCGCGCGGGTACCATATGCCCTCGTGCTCCGAGTAGGGCAGCACGGCGAAGATGCCCGACACCAGCTCCGGCGGGAGGCCAAGGTACAACGACTGGTAAGCCATCGTCCGCTGCACCGCCTCGCTCTTGAAGTACTTCTTGATGACGTCCTGGTAGCTCTGGACGAACAGCGGAAAGTACTTCATCAGGGCCGGCGAGTCCACCATCAGGCGCATCATGTCGGTCATCGAGGTCGCCGGACTCACGAAGAACCCCTTCATCAGAACCTCGGTGAAGCCCTTGAAGTACTTGGAGAACTTCCGGAAGCTCTCGCCGTCCTCCGGTGACATCTTTGATATGACCTCGGCCGTGCCCTCGATCGAGATCGGATATGTGACCTTGGAGCCGTCCTTGTAGATGAAGCTCATCATCGGGTCGACCGTTATCAGGTCGACCTCGTCCTGGAACTTCGTGCCGAGCATCTCGAAGGCTATCTCGGTCGGCTGTATCTCCTCGACTATCGACGCGCCGACGTCGAAATGAAACCCCTCCTTCTCGAACGTCGAGCAGCAGCCGCCCACCCTGTCACTCTGCTCGAGGACGAGCACTTTCCTGCCCTGGCTCGCAAGGATCGA
>DATCGY010000171.1:0-3748 GCA_036508635.1 Candidatus Anoxymicrobiaceae bacterium | reverse complement strand
TCCGCCCCTATGATGTCGTCTTCCGCGATCCAGCTGGCGTCCCTGGTGTCCTTGATCTTCTGTGCTATCTGCGTGATAGCGTCGTCCCACGAGATCTCCTGCCAGCTCGACGATCCCTTGGCGCGATACAGCGGCTTGGTCAGCCTGTCCGGATTTACCTCGCCATCGACGTAAGACTTCTGGATGATAGCCGCGCCCTTACTGCACAGCGTACCGAAGTTTATGGCGTTGTCGGGGTTGCCCTCGACGTTGACCACCTTGTGGTGGCCGCCTTCCTGCATGGCTGCTACGAGCGTCCCGCAGCCCACCGCGCAGAAAGAACACACGCCTGAAGTCTCAGTGGCTTTGACGATCCGAAGAGGTTGTTTTGCCGCGCGCCTCGGCAGCTTGATCCCGAGGTTTGCCAAAGCGACGGCACTGACACCAGTACCAGACAGCTTCAGAAAATCTCTGCGCGTAAGTTCCATGTCCCCCCTCACTTTCTTCGGTTTCCTAACTTGATGGCCGTGTTAATGAGCGAATAATCACACTCCGCTCAGTGAAAAGAAAAAATCCACCCCCCTAAGGTCTGCATCCTTCTCTGGCTGTTGAATTGGAAATCAGCGCCTGAGGCTTTCAATCGCGACCGGACGCGCAGTTCAACCTTTCCTCGCTCGCTGCACTGTCCAGACTGAGTGTAACGATGTCTTCGAGCGGCAACAGGACGGTTTCTTCACTGTTTCGCATGTCCACTGTCTTCACATATCTCTTGCATGCTCTGCAGTAGTTTGCCCTGCGAGTCGGATCCTCCTCCAGATAGAGGTAATCGAGCGACCCCTGCACTTCGTCGCAGAACGGGCATGAAGCCCTCTGCAAATTCCAACCCGTGTGGCACAGCGAACACTCGACCACCCAGAGGCCATCTCCGGCGCGGTACTGACCCATCAACGGAGCGCCGCCACATACGGGGCAGAAGCCCTTCTGCCACAGAGACTGCTCCAGCTTAGTCGTGAGCATACTACCACACCTCCTGTAGAACGGCGCAAGCCCCTCCCAGAGAATATTTTTCGCAAGCTCGGACTCCGCATCCGAGAGCTTTTCCTCAAGCCCGAGATCAAGGTCGCCTCCCTTGATCAGTGCATCGCGTGTCCCGCGGAGGGCATCGTCAGACAGGCATGGCCAGGACGCGGGATCACTCTTGAAAGGAGCACCGGCGGGGCTGTGCTCACTGATCGCGTTGTAGATCTCTGACACCAGCTCGCGGTACCGGACCGGGTCGATCTCCACATCGCATGGATCGAGCAGCGGCTCACCCGTGAGCAACCTGCTTTCGATGTCTATCTCATCGAGCGCGGCGATATTGCATTCAATTGAATCGAGGGCAGCCTGTTGCACTTCCATGACCGCCCCGTACAGCCGCAGCGCGTCGGCAAAGTCCGGGTATTGCTCGGCGTACCTTGCGACTGCTTCGCGGACAGCGTCCACTCCGGGGTCAGAGGTCTCGATTATCATATTTTCTCCTTTGGTGGGGACAACAGGAATCCATGTCTCGAATCATGCTACAAAGGTTGCTACCGCGCTAGTTCTCGATGGCTGCGGCTTCTATTGCGGCGGCGGCGGCTCGCCGTTTTCGGGTGGTCAACTTGGCCAGGGCGATGCTCACGATGTAGAGGATCCCCATGGGGATCGCGACGAGGGTCATCGTCACCGGGCTCCAGTCGGGGGTGATAACGGATGCCACGATCAGGATGATGATGATGGCCCAGCGCCACTGCTTGGTGAGTTGTTCGGGGGTCACCACCCCGAGCGCCACCAGCATCCAGATGAAGACCGGCGTTTCGAACGAGACACCGAGTCCTATCATGAACCATCCCATGAAAGTGACGTACTGGCTCGCCGAGAGCACAGGCTTCATCTGGGTGCCGGCAACTCCAAAGAGCCAGCGGAGGCCGGGAGGCATGATGACCCTGTAGCCGAAAATGACGCCGACCGCGAAGAACGCCACGATCATCACCATCACGCCGACCGTGTACCTTCGTTCCTTGGCCTTGAGCGCGGGAGACGCGAAGGAGAGTATCTCGAAGAGAACGACAGGGATGGCGAGGACGACCGCGCCGAAGAGCGCGAGCTTGAACCGGACCAGGAAGGGCTCCATGGGGGTCATGTAGTTGAGAGTGATCGTCCCTGCAGGAGCCTTCAGGATAGTGAGTATGTCCCATGCGAATATCCAGGCGACCGCGAATGCAACCCCGAGGGCGATTGCGCTAACGATTATTCTGCGGCGAAGCTCCTCCAGGTGCTGGAGGTAAGTCATCCGGACAGATGCCAATTAATGCCCCCGGCTCGGGGTCCTACGACTTCTGCTCGGTACCGGAAGGGGGCCCGTCAAGGCTTTTCTGGACCTCTTCTTGAACCTTGTCAGTCGAGTCACGGAACGCGCGAAGCGCCTGCCCGACTGACTGTCCGACCTTGGGGAGGCGGGACGGCCCGAAGATGACCAGCGCGATGATCAGTATGATTATCAGTTCCGTCGGTCCGAGTCCAAACATCTTGAAAACCCCTTTTGCGTGGTTGGGACTGGCCTTTCTATAGAATCTGATGTTATAGATGGCCCTCTGTACTGTCAATGATACTTGAAAACCGGCGGGACTCCTGCGTGAGGCTTTCCACCTCAACTCACGGACCTTGCATTGCTAAATAATCCACTCTGTCTTGACTCACCGGTCTTGCATCACTACGTGACGCACCACCGGTGTAATATTTCACGCAGCAATGCGAGGGCTACTTTTACTCACCGGAGGTGCATTGCTCCGCAACGCACCACCGGTGCATCATTACACGGGCCAATGCACGGTCTGGTCAGGCTAAAGCCTGCCCGCTATAAATCCTGCCCCCTACGTCCTCCGGTACACGAAATCGGCAAGTTGCTTCAGGTTGCGGCACTCGCTCACGGCGTCACAGTGACCCTGGTACGAACCGATCACGCTGTCACCGGTGTCCCACCTGTCGCGCGCCTCCGGATTGAGCCAGTAGACCTTGCGCGCCCTCTCCCTGATGTCCTTGAGCGCCTGGGACCTCGGGTCCCTGGCGTTGTTCCTCGCGTCCGACAGGATGAGGATGGTCGAGCGCGGCCCGAGGTCGGGCGCGTACTCCTGGCCGAACATCTCTAGCGCCCTTCCGATATCGCTGTGGCCGTCGCCGTCGACGACCGCCGCCTCGCGGTACACGCGCTCTATGGACTCCTCGATGTCGAAGCGGTCGAAGCAACTGGTGACCTCGTCGACCCGGTCGATGAACGCGAAGCTCCTTACGGCTTTGAACTGCTGGTGCAGGCTGTAGACGAGCTGAAGCGTGAAGGTGCTGAAGGTGCGGACCGAACCCGAGACGTCGCAGAGGATCCACAGTTCCGGCTTGGCGGGGACGCGCTTCTTGTACTTCACGTCGAGGGGCACACCTCCGCTGGACAGGCTGTGGCGAAGAGTGTTGCGGATGTCCACGCGGCCGCGGCGCCCGGCGCTCTGCCGCCTGGCGATGCGGGCGGCGAGCTTCCTTGCGAGCGCTGGCAGCACCCTGCGCATATCCTCGACTTGCTTGAGTGACGCGTTCATGAAGTCTATCTCTTCAGGGCGCTGGGGGAGCTTGTCCCTGCGGCGGGCGGCATCCATCCCCCGCTCGAGAGCGATCCTTCGCCTTATCTCGCGGTCGAACGCCCTTCGGAAGAGTGCCACCCGCTCGCGGAGCTCCTCCAGTGCCAGCACGGGCGGCACAT
>DATCGY010000170.1:0-4455 GCA_036508635.1 Candidatus Anoxymicrobiaceae bacterium | reverse complement strand
TATCCCGGGGCATTAGAGCGGGGCAGGTTAAGAGTTATGAAGTGCCCGTATTGCGGGAACCCTAAAACAAAAGTAATCGATTCGAGGTCAGCCAATGAGGGTGGGGCCATCCGCAGACGCCGGCATTGTGCAGGTTGTGGGTCACGGTTCACTACGTTCGAGCGCCGCGAGAAAGCGGCAATGGTCATCGTGAAGCGCGACGACACGAGAGAACCATTTGACCGCGAGAAACTTGCTACCGGTTTATATAAAGCATGCAGCAAGCGCGACGTTCCCGAAGCCGTTGTCGAGAGGGCTGTCGACGAGATAGAAGAGGCGGTCCTGAAGCGACAGGAGAGCGAAATGCCCGCCTCCGAACTCGGCGATATGGTCATGGAGCGGCTGCGCAATATCGACGAGATCGCATACCTCCGGTTCGCCTCGGTGTACAAAAGGTTCGACGACGTCAGTGAATTCCAGAAAGAGCTCGGGGAGCTCATGCCAGAGCAGGAAGACCACAAAGACTAGGGCATGGCAGACGAAAGGAGCGCCAATTGACACCTCGGATTCAGGTATTGAACAGCCAGGGAGACTTCTCCTATAACAATGCCGGGGATGCAACGGATATAGCGCTGCAGGTCTCCACCATATCTCATGAAGAGATCAACATGTGGGATAAGCAGAAGATCGTCGATTCGATCATCCTGGAAGCACAGGCGTCTCCCGACCTCGCCGCCGATATCGCAGACGAGGTCGAGAAATCCCTGATCGCCTCCGGGCAGACGAGGGTCACGACCAGCCTCATCCGCGAGCTGGTCGACCTGCAGCTCATGGAGCGTGGGCTCTCCCACATGCTCGAGAAGCACACCAAGCTCGGCCTGCCGATGTACGACGTCGAGAACATAATCACGCAGGCCAACAAGGAGAACAGCAACACGACCCACAACCCGGAGTCGATAAACCTCACCATCGCCGAGACGGTGCTCAAGCAGTACGCGCTCGAGCGCATCTTCACCGAGGACATCTCCAGGGCTCACTACGAGGGAGCGATCCACCTGCACGACCTCGGCTTCTGCGTGAGGCCATACTGCGGAGGCCACAGCCTCGAGTACGTCAAGAAGTACGGGCTCAAGCTGCCCAACATCACGAGCACGTCCAAGCCGGCGCGCCACGCCGACGTTCTCATCGGGCACATGGTCAAGATGGCCTCGACACTGCAGTCGTACTACGCAGGAGCCATCGGCTGGGAGGCGGTGAACGTCTTCTTCTCGCCGTTCCTCGTCGATATGCCTTACGAGCGCATCAAGCAGCTCGCCCAGATGCTCATCTTTGAGTTCAACCAGCTCGCGGGGGCTCGCGGCAGCCAGGTCGTGTTCACGGACTTCAACCTCTACTGGAACGTTCCCAAGCACCTGAGGGACGCTCCGGCGATAGGTCCCGGTGGCATTCCAACCGGAAATACGTACAAAGATTACGAGAAAGAGTCGCAGATGTTCCTCAAGGCTCTCTTCGAGATATACGAGACGGGCGACGCCGTCGGCAAGACGTTCGTCTTCCCGAAGCCGCTTCTCCACATCAGCGATGACTTCTTCAGGACCGAGGGCTGGGAGGAGTTCCTCGACCTGGCTTGCGAGGTCGCGAGCAAACAGGGCATAACGTACTTCGTGTTCGACCGCGGAGACGAGGTCACGGTCTCGCAATGCTGCAGGCTCAAGCTCAAGCTCCAGGAGGAAGACCTGCGCGAGGCCATGACCCCCGAGAAGATGAGGTTCAGCGCCCTGCAGAACATCACGATAAACCTGCCCCGCATCGCTTACAGGTCGCAGGGATCGGACGAGATGCTCTTCAGCGAGCTCGAGAAGACCCTCGAGATGGTGGCGCGGGCGCACCTGCAGAAGCGCAAGTTCGTGATGAGCCTCATGGAGCTAGGGCACGAGGGCCCCGTTTCACTCCTCTGCATGGAGAGCGACGGCGAGCCGTACCTGAGGGTCGAGCGTCTCACGTACCTCGCCGGGCTGCTGGGCCTCAACGAGATGGTCCAGTACCACAAGGGCCATCAACTTCACGAGACCTCCGAGGCCCTTCGCTTCGGCCTGAAAGTGGTCGCCCATATGTCTATCGTGTGCGAGAGGCTCTCCGAGAAATACGGTATTAACATGGTGCTCGAAGAGTCGCCTGCCGAGTCGAGCGGCTATCGCCTCGCAAAGCTGGACATGAAGTATTACCCGGGGCCGACTGGCCAGGTGGTGAAGGGCCAGGTGAGCACAGAGCAGTATTATTACACCAACAGCATCCACCTCGCCACGGATGCGCCGATTGATTACGTGGAAAGGGTACAGAAGCAGAGCCTTTTCCATCCTCTCATCAAGGCCGGCGCCATCATCCACGTGTGGCTTGGGGAACACCAACCGCCCGCCGCGTCCATACGTAAATTCGTCGAGAAGATATTCAGAGATACGAATGCCGCCCAGGTAGCTTTCAGCCCCGAGTTCACGGTATGCAACTCGTGCAACAGAACGAGCAGGGGGCTGTCCGCGGAGTGCCCGATATGCGGGTCGGAAGACACGTACGGTATAACCCGCATCGTCGGTTACTACTCAAAAGTATCCACCTGGAACAAAGGCAAACTGGGCGAACTGAAAGAGCGGAGGAGGACTTCGCTGACTGGAGGGGATAGAGATGTTGTTGAAGGTATTCGTGAAGGAAGACTGTCCCAACTGTCCGGCAGCTAAGGAAGTTGCAAACCAGTTCCCATTCAGCAGGCTTTACAACCTGGATGAAGCCGAGGGGCTTGCGGAGGCAGCGTACCACAGCGTGCTGTGCACGCCGTCGATGGTGCTGGTCGATGAACACGAGATGGTGATCCAATCGTGGCGCTGCCATGTACCGAGGCCTACTGAGATCGCCACCTACGCCGCCTGATGAGAGGGCAGTCACAACCGGGCCTTACCGTATCGTTCAAGCGGATGCACCCGGAAGTGGCGATTCCGGAGTACGCTCATGACGGAGACGCCGGGTGCGACCTGAGAAGCATGTGCGACGTGGAGCTCAGGCCGGGGGAGCGAGCACTGGTCCCCACCGGCATCGCTATGTCGATACCTGAGGGTTATGCCGGATTCGTCCAACCACGCAGCGGCCTTGCCGCGAAGCACGGGATCAGCATCGTTAACACGCCGGGGTTGATTGATTCCCATTACCGCGGTGAGATAAAGGTCATCCTCATAAATACGGACGCCGAGGCCTCTTTCGAGGTGAAACGCGGCGACAAGGTATGTCAGCTAGTGTTTCAAAAAGTGGAGCAAGCCCGATTCGTCGAGGTCGATGAGCTCGATGAAACCGTGAGAGGCGCGGGAGGCTTCGGGTCCACCGGGGTATAGAACGGCACCTTGCATCCCAATTCCATATCTCGTCGGCCGCCTGGCGCACCGGGTACCGGTCGCAAGCGGTCAGGGGCAAGAGCTATCCGCATCCAACACCCAACGGCCGTCCTTCCCGTTGGATCAAATCCAGCACGCGCAAGCACTACTCGCACGAGCAGCCCCGCGAGCTAAAACTGCTAGAATCTACTCGGAGGTCGAGAACATGGAAATGAGCCGGCGGGGCGAGAACCCGTTTGACGAGCCTACACAAAAATTGAAGTCGTCCGACCCCGAAAAGATCGCGCTCCTTGCGGGCGCCACCTGGGAGCCCGGGGGCATTGGCGGCCGCCTGCTCCTGCCCGTACTCGACGGGACGTTCGAGGTCGCGTGGCCCGACATCACCGTCGATGGTCCACCCCCCACGGCTTCTTTCTCGATGAAGTTGCTCTCATTGATATACCTGTGCACCACCGACGGAACGTCGCCCTCTGGAACATGGATCGCTTACCGCGAGCTTCCAGGCGGGCGCTTCTACGAGCCGGTGGTCCAACGGAGCATCGAAGCTCCGCTCGCCCAGGCCTACGCCTTCGACACCACGCATTTCGCGGCCGCCGCGCGGCGGCTGGGGGGCAACGCGCTCTCACTCGGCGATGTGTCATGCTCGATACCGATGTTCCCAAACGTGCTGCTCGCCTTCATCGTCTGGCGGGGCGACGAGGAGTTTCCCGCGAGGGCGCAGGTGCTGTTTGACTCGTGCGACACAAGGCACCTGAGCGCCTTTGACCTCCGCATGGGTGCCCAGGAGATATCCTCCCGCCTGATAAAGATAGGAACGGAGCTATCCGGTGGCTGAGGGTATCGTGCTCCTGTCCGGCGGCGTGGACTCTGCCGTCTGCATGTATGTGGCAGTAAAAGAGCTCAGACCCGAGAACGTCACGGCTCTCTTCTTCAACTGGGGCCAGCGCTCGGCTCGCGAGGAGCTCCGGGCCGCCCGGGCCCTGTGCGAAGCGGCGGGCGTATCCAGGTTCATCGTGTCGGGAATAATGTTCCCCTACGGGGGCATCCTTACCGAAGAGAGCGCCCACTTGCCACTCGACCGTACCGAGAGCGAGATCAA
>DATCGY010000169.1:0-14961 GCA_036508635.1 Candidatus Anoxymicrobiaceae bacterium | reverse complement strand
AGCCGCACTTATCGCAGATCCTGCCGTAGGGGCCCAGGTTGTGCCCGCAGACTATGCACATCTGGTTGCCGCGCGCTCTCGTCATGCTCCCCTCACTTTCGACATGTTCCAGTAGATCTATCGGAATTCTCGAGCCTGCTTTGATACAAAACGCAGTCTACCGAACGGTGTTTATATCATATCACTTCCGGGTGGTCTGAAAGCCTCACCCGAACGCTGTGCAACCGTCATTCCATGAGGCTCGACACGTATATCGCGCTGCTCGCGGCCTGCTCCGTGCCGACACCCCTGGCGCCCGCGTCACACCCGACCAGGTACAGCCCCTCCACGGGGGTCTTGCAGCTCGGCTTGTGAACGCCGGTCTGCCCGACGCTCTGGGCCAGGCCTATGCACTCGCCAGTAGGTTTTCCGGTCAGCTCGCCCGTGTGGCGGATGTGGGTGCGCATCTTCCACTCAATGTTCTTCTCCATCACCGGGAAAAGCTCGAACAGCCTCTGCTCCCCGCGGTCGAGTATGCGCTCGCACTGCTCGACTGTCTGGTCGTTGACGGCGGTGGGGCCCGGAACGCCCATCATGATGAGCTGCTTCCCGAGCGGCGCGGCGTGACGGTCCCACTCGGACGGTATCGGCACGAAAAGGAACGGGTCGTCAGGAACCCCTCCCTGCTCGACGTAATCGAACATCGAGACCGGGTCCATGTTTGGAACGTTGAAGTGGCACGGCGCTTTTGCCTCCACGACGTTACGCGAGAGGCCGTACTTTACCGTGATGAACGAGTAAGATTCCTTGAGTTCTCCCGCGTTCTTCACGTAGTCGACGGGGAAGGCGCCTTCACCCGTCATCTCGATGGTCCTCTTGATGCCGGCGTTAGATATTACAGCGTCGGCCTTGTACTCGGTGCCGTCGGTGGTGACGACGCCAGTCGCGCTTCCATCTTCGAGGAGCACCTTCTCGACCTCGGCGCCCAGCACGAGCTTTCCCCCGTTCCTTGCGAACGAGCGCAGCCAGGAGTTGGGTATCTCGCGCGACCCGCCCTTGGGAACGCTCAGGTACTCCCTCTCGAACATGCTTGAAACGCACCACATCAGTTCCGCCGCGCTCGACATCGTGTACGGAATGACCAGCAGGATCGCAGAGCAGACGGCGAAGTTCTGGTGCAGCAGCTCGTTGTCGGTTATGCCCGAGAGGAACTCGAAGGTAGTGAGCTCGTCGAGGTCACACATGAATCTGGTATCGCGCCTTACAATTTTCTTGAACGTCTTGATGAGCTCGCCCGGGCCACCGCGCTTGGACGCACCGTGTAGCTCGTTGGACGCCTTCTTGATCCTCGCGCGCGATGAGTCCGTGGCAACCGGGCCGTTCTTCTTGAGGTATGCGTATTCGTTGACGGCGGATTTCAACATCTCGAGCTGGCCGCGCGGGTCTTTCTGTGATTGGTAATACAGCATGTCGAAGCTTCCGCGCAGGTGAAAGGCGCAGCCGGGGTTTCCCTTGAGCCATTCGAGGCCGCCGCCTACCATGCGGTTTATCTCTCCGTGAGGTCCGTTGGGCCCCATTGAGAACATGTGGACCCCCGAGTCGACTATGAAGCCGTCTTTTTCAAACCCCCAGCATTTTCCGCCGGCGAACGGGCTCCTCTCGAGTATCACAACCTTGTGGCCTCTTGATTGCAGGATCGACGCCGTCCCGGTGCCTCCTATGCCGGACCCGATCACAACGATGTTCTTTCTCTCCACGTGTCTGCCCCCTTCTCATCTGAAGCGCCCGCATTTACGAGACACGACGATGCGAATGCGCAGCACAGATCCCTGATGTTGCCGCGGTTGGACGCCCGGAGTATATCAGATTGCGGCCCTCGTAAACGATGCGAGCCAATGAAGCGCGGTTGCCATCCATTTTCTTGCTTGTCAGGCGGAGGGCTGTTATAGAATGATGTCGTTTTCGACGGTCATTGAGACGCCGAGCGGTACCGCCCTTACCTGGCGTTCGCCGCGCTTCAACACAGGAAGGGAAGAACAGCATGAAGGTGATCGTTATCGGTGCGGGGGCCGCGGGACTTGCTGCGACTCATGCTCTGGCAAAAGCCGGAGCCGATGTGACGACATTCGAGGCAAGCGCCCATGCCGGTGGGCGCGCCAGGTGCTACGAGAAAGATGGATTCATCTTCGATACTGGCGCCCAGTTCATGGTCAGCATGTGCGAGGCGCAGATCAGGCTCGCGAAGGAGCTCGGCCTCGGCGGCGAGATGATACCTTTCGACCTGAAGGTGGCGTTATGGAGAAACGGCAAGGCCTATCCGCTGCCGTCACCCAGCCGCCCGATAAACGTGCTGCGTGGAATTCCCGAACTCCTGAGGTTCAGGGGCCTGCCGTTCAAGGTATATCCACAGATGGCGAGGGTCGGAAACGCTATGATGAAGCGCTTCATAAACGTCGACCTCAAGGGCATGAACCCGACGTGCCTCATCGACCTGGGCGACACGAGCGTCGAGCAGTTCGTGCTCCAGTACGGCGGACCGGAGGCACTCGATTGGGCGATGGCTCCGATCGCGGCGAGCCTGACGCTCGGCGAGGCTGACCAGGTCGGTATATCGCACCTGATCTGCCTGATAGGTTTCTACAAGGGGCTCCAGCTCATGGAGAGGGGTATCGGGTCACTGCCCGCCGCCCTCTACAAGAAGCACCAGGACGTCATCAAGCTCTCGACTCCGGTGAAGAAAGTGGTCATGGAAAACGGCGCGGTGAAGGGCGTCGAGACAGCGGGCGGGTTCATGGAAGCCGACCACGTCGTCTGCGCGACGACGGCGACAATGGCTCGAAAGATCATGCCGGATCTTCCCGACACGATCCGCAAGCCGCTCGAGACAGTGAAGTACAGCTCGACCGCGCACGTGATGCTCGCAATGGAGAAGCGCCTCCTGCCCGAGGGGCTCTACGCCGTGTCACTGCCGCGGACCGCCGGGAGCTTCCTGCCGGCGCTCAACGAGTGCAGCGAGAAGTCGCCGTACCTCGCCCCCAAGGGCTCCGGGCTCTCGCACTGCGTTTCCTACGGCAGGTATTCCGAAGAGCTGATCGCGCTCCCGGACGCCGAGCTCGTCAAGCGAGTCACCGACGAGGTCAGGCGCTTCATCCCCACCGCGACGGACAAGCCCCTGATGGCGGAAGTCGTGCGATGGAAAGACGCCATATGCCTCGAGTCTCCAGGGCAGTTCCCCGCCATGTACGTCCTGAAGCGCAACAACATCAGGGACGTCAAGGGACTGCACCTGGCAGGCGAGTACATGTACCTGATCTCCTCAGTCGAGGGAGCCCTCAGGAGCGGTGAAGGCGCCGCCGCTTCCATCCTCGCAGAAAGTTAGGGTCGCAAGGGGGGCTCAGGGTACGTTTTTTCCTCGAGGTCCTCGTGGAAAGAGCGATATGTTTCAGATTTAAGTCCACTGCGGAGTTCGACGGAAAAAAGTACCCCTCGCCCTGCACTTTAAGAGAATAGGAAGAGGGAGGGTCGGGAACGCAAACCGGGGTCAATCACACTTTCACGTCTTGAGCCGGGTCTCTCAGACCCGGCTCCGGGTGGCCTCAAGAAACCGCCCTCAAGATTACGTGGCCCGAGTATTCCGGTATACTGCGTATTATCGGAGAATCACTAGAGCCCCGGAAATCAGGGGCCGGCGGGACATTCGATCAGCCCCCGTAGCTCAACTGGACAGAGCGATAGACTTCTAATCTATAGGTTGCAGGTTCGAGTCCTGCCGGGGGTGCCAACACTCCGTAAGACAATCACCAATAATCGCCGGCAGACTCGAACCTGCCGCCAATTCGCACCAGTGGGGTCACCGCGCGACTTAAGGAGCGTGGGGCCGAGTCCTGCCGGGGGTGCCACTCTCACTGTCAAATGCCTTCCTTTCATAACGCTCATGGCAATTGAAATAGATTGCTCAAAGCTCTATCTTAATAAGGCCTGCAGGCCACGGCAGGCCATGTTTTTCTACAAGCGAATTCGCGGTGGACGTAGCTCAGTTGGTTAGAGCGCCGGGTTGTGGCCCCGGAGGTCGGGGGTTCGAGTCCCCTCGTTCACCCCATCCCAATCAAACCCCCACAGGGGACTCGAACTCAGGGGGGCCTATATCTTTTTCTGGGGGGACGGTCCCCCCAGAAATCCAGGGAGGGGGTGACGGGCAAACCGCAGGTTTGCCGCCATCAGGGGGGCAGCGCCCCCCTGATGGGAAGCGAGAGAGCATTCACTTTTCCAGAACCTGTACCGACACCGATCTCTCGAGCGACGGATCGACGCTCGCGAAGTATACGACGTAGAGATTGTTGGCTCCCTCGCTACCCCCATCGTGGAGATAGAGCAAGATGGACTGCTTATGACGATAGGGACCCCGACCACCGTTAATTGATTCCACGATGCTTGAGTAGCGTGCGGCATGGCGGCTGCGATAGTTGCGAATTATCCGTAGCGTTCCTCGTTCCAGGGGTCGGCGTGGTTGTGGTAGCCACGGGATTCCCAGAAACCTTGAGTGTCTTCGCTCAGGAACTGGACTCCGGTGACCCACTTGGCGCTCTTCCAGAAGTAGAGCCGGGGGACGACGAGGCGAACGGGATAGCCGTGCTCAGGCGCTATGGGCTTGCCTTCGTATTCGATGGCGAAGATGGCGTCGTCAGCGAAGAACTCATCCAGCGGGAGGTTCGTCGTGAAATCGCCGGCGCCGTGGACGAGGACGTAGCGCGCTTCGGGCAGGATGGTGACGAGGTTCTTCAGGACCGAAGTCTTGACACCCTCCCAGTTGGTCCCGAGCTTGGACCAGCCCGTAACGCAGTGCACATCCGCGAGCAGTCTCGTCTTGGGCAACGCGTTGAACTGCTGGAAGCTGAGGATGCGCTCGCGCTCCACGAGGCCCGTGATATCGAAAGTCCACTTAGAGATGTTGACCTTGTGGATGCCCCCGTGCTGCAGAACGGGCAGGTCATCCGTCAGGCGCTGGCCCGGTGGGACGCGCTCGCTCCTTTGCGTATCGGGGCTGATGACGTCTTTCTCGTCGTCCATGTTACCTCCCATGACGCGCTCTTCTCATGATCAGTATTCTGCGGAAAGGCACTGAGTCCCGTTATTGTCGGACGTAATGCCACGGAGCCGCCCTTGCCCGTTAGACCGGTCGGACCGTCCCCAGCGTGTCCGTCCGGCGGCTATAATGAGACGTTCGAAGGAAAAAACGTGGATTCTTCTTGACAGCGCTACCACTACGGATATAGAAACCAAACATACATGTCTGTTTGGTCTGCGTTGGGAGGGGTAAAGCGTGGCCGACAGCAAGCGGGACCTCATCATGGCGGCGGGTGCGCGCGTGTTCCCGGAACTGGGTTTTCACAAGGCAACCGTCGAGGACGTAATAAAAGCGGCGGGCGTAGCCCGCTCCACTTTCTATGCATACTTCTCCAGCAAGCGAGAGCTTTTCATCTACGTCGTTACGGCCAGGACGAACGACATTGTAGAAATTGTCAGAATTGGCGTCAATTCAATCATCGCGCAGTTCGAGCTGCCTGCGGTCCACCCCATGACTTCGCTGTTCGAGGAGCCACTGGCGCTGCTCTCGACCGAGGTTTTCGCCTTCGTGAGGAGGAACCGGGGCGTCGCCAAGGTATTCCTTCATGAGATGGTGGGTGCCGACGAGGAATTCTCACGGATCTACAACGATTTCCAGGAGCAGCTCGTCGACCAGTTCCAGCGCCTTATCGAGTGCGGTATCAAGACTGGCGTAATGCGAAAGATCGATCCCAGGACAGCCGCCGAGTTTATCGTCAGCGGCCATATGTACCTTGCCAGGAGCTTCAGCGTGGGAAGGCCATCGCTCAACATCGAGACTGTGGCGCACCAGTTCAGCGACCTGCAGTTTCGCGGCCTCATTCACAGGAGCGCGGCCATGTCAGCCGACGAGAACAAGGCCATGGCTGCCGCGGAAGCGCCTCGCTAGACGATTGACGTTCGTTGCCCGACTCGCACTGCCGTACCGCGGGCCGGAGATTCTGGGAAAGTACGAAGCCGGCGGTGAAGGAGCGAGAGCAAGAAGCCGAGAGGTGGTGCTATGAAATACCAGGATTTGTTCCCGATTCCGATCGAGTGGGTACAGGACGTCGACGAGTCGATGGCCGATACCGTCTCCTCCTGGGCCGAGCAGGAGGTGAAATCCAAACGCCTCGAGCACAAGGAGGACTACGACAGCCTCCTTCGACCCGCGATGGGCAAGCTCTTTAAGGACATCGGCCTTCAGACGATGCTCCTTCCCGAGGAACTTGGCGGCGGCGGCATGGGCACGCCTGAAGCCGCGACCACCGCGGCGGTGATTCTCGAGCAGGTTGGGGCGGCGGACTCCGGCATAGGCTTCCTGTACGCAAACACCCTTGCGCTCCAGTACGCACTGGCGGTGTCGCCCAACCGCAACGATGAGCTGCTGAAAGAGGTTGCCCCCTTGTTCTCCGGGGACGAAATCACGTTGTGCTCACTTGTGCTTCCGGCGTACGGCTCCGACACGGGAGACCGCGCGCGCTATTACGGCCTCGATTACCCTGCGGCCGCGAGCAAGAAGGGCGAAGGTTGGGTGGTGAGTGGAGGCCCGGCGCGCCCCCAGTGCTGCGGAGCCACCGCGAGCGTCTTCGGGGTGGTCTGCGACTTGGGCGACGGTACCCCCGGGGTGGTGCTGGTCCCGGGCGGAGCCAATGGCGTGAAGAAAGGCGAGACGTTCCTCAAGACCGGCCTTGCGGCGAGCGTAAACGCCGACATAACGTTCAAGGACGTCCAGGTCACGGCCAGTGCCCTCGTGTCCCAGGGGGTGGAAGCCGTTCGCGACATGCTCTCGTGGTATTACATGGCGTGCGCCGCGGTATGCGACGGGGCGATGCAGACGACGTACGAGATACTCCAGGAGTGGGGCGACACTCGAGTCATCAAGGGCAAGGGTCAGGTGTTCAAGGAGAACCCGCTCGTCGCCTCTCTGATGGGCGAGATAGGCGGCAAGATAAGTTCCAGCCGGGTACTCACTTACAACCTTGCGCGGATGCTCTCCCGGCCCGACATCTACGGCTCAGCCGGAAACGGCAGTATACACGTTGTGGCTATCTCGACTTTCAAGCAGGTCAGCCGACAGGCCATGCAGGCCATCGACAACACGATGGAGCTCATGGCATCAGCCGGATACGCTACCGAGTGGAACCTCGAGCGTTACTGGCGCGACGTCAAGACGGTCGAGACTTACGTCATCCCCGAGACCGTGGCGCAGACCTGTATGGCCAGGCAGTACTTTAACCTCAAGAAACTTTGACGGACCTGGTGCCCGAGCGCGGACTCGGTCCGCGTGCGCCCGGTTCCGGATCCCGGCTCGAGCTGACGGCCGGTTCTCTCAAGAGGAGGAGAACATGAGGACGATAGATGATTTCACGAGGCCCCTTGAGTACATCCCTCCAACGGACAAGTACCTGGGGGAGATAACGCGCAAGTGGGCTGAGACCGAGGTGTTCCCCGTACGAAGGGAGTTCGACGAGGACTGGGAGGAGCATCACCTCATCGAGCCGGCCTTCAAGACCTTGATGGGCGTGATGGGTTTCCAGCGGTTCTTCTTCCCGCAGGACCTTGGAGGATTCGGCCTGGGGCACTCCAACTACGCGGCTACCGGCGCCTATCGCATCTGTGAGGAGGTCTCGAGGGGTGATTCGGGAATGGGCGTTGCCTTCGCCGTCCTCCACTGGCCCCTTCTGATGATATGCCTGGAACCGCACGTTAACCGAAGGCTCTGCGAGGAGTTCGCGCCGATGTTCTGCGACACTGACGAGCCGGTGTTTGCCGCCAACGCCATGACAGAGCCCCAGGGAGGCTCCGATATCGAGAACCTCGACGTCGTGAAAGGCAGCACCATCCAGACTACGGCGGTGCTCGATGGCGATGAGTGGGTCATCAACGGGCACAAGCTGTGGCCTACCAACAGTGGCGGCGCGGCAAAGCTTTTCGGCGTGGTTTGCACCACGAAGTCCGGTTCGACGGACCCCGATGACTTCGCGTTCATCTTCGTCCCGGCGGACGCTCCGGGGTGTACGCAGGGCAAGCCTTACCAGAAGGCCGGGATGGCAGCCGACAAGAACAGCGACATATGGTTCGAGAACGTGAGGGTTCCGGTCTGGTACAGGGCGCAGGGTCCAGGGGACGACTTCAAGTACTTCAAGGAGATGGTGGCCTGGGGCAACACGGCCACAATCGGTTTCATCGGCGGTGCGATGATGAACTGTTTCGAGATACTGAGGGATTTCGCGAACGAGAAGACGTTCAGGGGCAAGCCGCTTAAAGAGAACGACGACATCGCGGGTTTCCTGGCCGATTTCGCTACGACAGTCGATGTGGTCAGGGTCCTCGGCTACCAGATGGCCCGGATGCTTGACAGGGCGGACCTCTACGGGTCCGGATGGGCTGAAGAGATCGTCATCAAAGCGCGCGCCTATAAATACTTCGCCTGCGATATGGGAGTGGAGAAAGTAGGGAAGGCTCTTGACCTCATGGGGGCACACGGAAGTGACAGGGCGGGGGACATCGAGAAGCATTGGCGCGACATCAAGATCTGCCAGCTCTGGCTGGGAGGCAAGCAGCTGGGGCAGATGGAAGTCGCCCGCTGGTGGTACGAGTGCGAGACATTGTGAAGCCTTGGCAGGGACCGACATGAGAACGATTTCGGAAGCACACAGGGCGGTGAAGTGATGGAAGAGGCATCGATGCCGCGCAGGGGGCCGATAGAGGGGACGAGCAGGATTCTTCGCGAGCTCCTCAGGACCCCGCGGTTCAAGAAGACCGTGAGCATACTCCTGAGCGAGATCGACCCCGAGAACGCCGGCCTGCTGGTCAAGACCCTGGTCTGGGAGGACCCGGAGTTCTTCCTGAGCCTGATGGGGGCGGCCCCGGACTTCGTCAATGCGTTGATCAACGTGTTTCTTGAGCTGTCCCGCCAGTTCTCGAGCTTCCCGACGGGACTGCTGGCCAGCTACCTTTCGATGATCATTGACAGGCTCGACGCCAAGAGTCTTGGCAAAGTCATTGGGGAGACGCTCGGGTTGCTGGGGGAGGTCCGCGACAGTGGGGGACAGGAGCTGGTCGACTCTCTTGCGAGCCTGTTGAGAAGGTTCGCCATAGGCGTATCGGGGGCGCCCCCGGGCGCCGGCTCGTCGGTGGTGCCCGCGGACGCGTTTGTGAGCGCCCTGCTGCCGGCTATCGGCTCGGCGGCCGCACTCCTGGGAAAAGAGGCCTCTCGGGAGGGGTCTGAGACCAACCTGGCGGTCCGAAAAATGGCTGACGGGATAAAAGAGATCGCCGGGGAGAACCCGGATTTCATGCAGGCCGTGGTAGCCCCGCTGGTGGAGGCCGGCAGGGCGGTTCTGGCCGGAACGGAAGCGGCAGGGGAGGGCTCCTGATGGAACAAAGAGCGAACTCGGTGGAAGAATACGAGGCTGCTTACACCGGCGCCGGCGCCCGGGTTCTGAGGGAGATAATCAGGACCCCGGCATTCCTGGAAATCATAAAGATGAACGCGAGAGACTTCGACCCGGAGTCGGCTCGCGAGATCGTGCGTACACTGCTATGGCAGGACGTCGAGCTCTCCCTCAGCCTTGTTGGCACCGTGCCCGAGATCGTCAACTACCTCACCGCGGCAGTTCTCGAGCTGGGCAAGCAGATGAACAATTTCCCGGGGGGCCTGCTGGACCAGTACGTTTCGGCGGTAATCACCAACATCGACCAGGATACCCTCATGGAGTACCCGGAGGTGTTCGGCACGCTCCTGAAGAACGTCAGGTTCAAGGACGCCGCTGCGACGGCAATAGGCAAAACGGTGAACACCGGCACGTCCTTGCTGATAAAGACGATAAAACAGAACCCCGACTTCTTGCGCGACACGTTGTCCCAGGTCGACGGCCGGCAGGCCCTCCGCGCGGTGTTCGCGGTGGCCCGCTCGGCGGTCCGGTGGGCAGTCTCAGGTATTAAGAATCTGTTCGTCAGGCAGTGATGCCCAATTACGCGAGGTGATGCAACTTGAGTCCTGAAGAGGCGGTTAAGGAAGGCAAGGAGCTGTCAGTCGAAGAGAGGGTGGCGCTGCTCAAGCAGGCGTTCGGGGAATATGACGGGAAGGCGCTGGCTAGAAGCACCAACTCGTTTTCTCAGGCGATGATGGCCGCTCACGCCGAAAACCCCGCGCTCGCGAGCGAGTTGTTTCCCGCGATAGAAGATGCGTTCACCGACATCGACTTCGGCAAGATGCGCGAGGCCGTAATCGCCTGGCTCGACTACGGCACGGCTGTCGCGTCGAAGTCGCTCGAGCAGGTGCTCGATAACCCCGTAGTGGTCGCAAACATCGTGGGCATGCTGCCGCCTATGGTGAACAGCGTGCTGGAGGTCCTGTCGGCGCTGCTCGAAAACCTGGACCTGCCACCCGAGATACTCGCGAGCGCGCTGTTCAACGTCCTGACGGGCATCGATGCCGAGAAGCTCGGACATGTCCTCACGGAGTTATCCAAGCAAGTCAACCTGCTGCACGCCGGCAACTACATCCTGGGCGGCGACGAGCCAAGGGCGCGAGCGGTCACCACGGATATAGCCAAGAGGGTACTGGAGACCCTGGACGTCAATGTCTTCGTGGACGCGTTGATTGCACTTGGTGAAGATGCCGAGGTCGTCGTTGCGGCCATCGCCGAGCTATTCTCCCGCGACCCGGCTCTCGTAGATGCGATGGCGAGGGCGGTGGTGGGACTCACCAATGTCGTAGCCCGCATCTTCTCTAACTTGATGAACGAGGCCGCCAACTGGCCTGCCGACGCGCTCATGGTTCTCGGCAAGGAGGGACGGATTCTCGATGCCGCGGAGTTCGGCAGAGCCCTCGACTCGTTCGTGACCTACTCGCTCCGTCTGAGGGAAGCGAACCCGGGGCTGCACCGGGACCTGTACGTGAAGTTCCTCCAGGCGATTAACACTGAGCAGGCAGAGATAGAGGTAAGGGCGGTGCTGGGCGACCTCAAGGTGGCTGCCGTTTCAAACGCCGGGATAAGCAAGGCTCTCGAACCGGAGGAGATGGGAAGGCGGATAAACGAGATGCTGGCCGGGTTCAACCGGGTTGCGCGGCCGGCGGCTGTCAGGGAGTACCTCTCCAGGCTGTTCGCCACCATCGACTCCCGCGAGTTGGGAGAGGCGGTGCGCAACGCGGGTGGAGGCTTCGTGGAGGGGCTCTTCGCGAGCGCCGGCACGGCCAGGTCGCTATTGAAGTCGGTCTCTTCGGTGGCCTGGAAGTTGATAAAGGGCATGGTCGGTCTCATCACAAAGAGATAGCAATTGGTCGATCCTAGGTTTTGGGGTGATATAAGTGGCAAGCGTTAAAGTCGGCAGCGCCATGGACGAGGTCATCAAGCAGTCGGAAGCCATCGAGAACGACTACGTCAAGAAGTGGAAGGAAGAGGGCGGCAAGGTGCTGGGGTATGCCTGCGTGACGACGCCGCCTGAGATCATCGACGCGGCCGGCATGCTGCCCTACCGCATCAGGGCTCTCGGCAACCCAAACACTGAGATAGCAGACTCCCACCTCGCCCGCTTCAACTGCAGCTTCTGCCGCTCGTGCCTGCAGCTGGGGCTGGAAGGCACTTACGATTTCCTCGACGGTCTCATCGAGACCAACGGATGCGATCACCTGCGCGGCATGTTCGAGAACTGGCAGTACGTGCACCCGCTCGATTTCTTTACCTACGTGAAGGTGCCTCACCAGGTAAACGAGGACGCCATGGACTACTATACCGAGGAACTCAGGCTCTTCAGAGCGGGGATCGAGGAGCACTTCGGAGTCGAGATAACGGATGAAGCTCTGAAAGGCGCGGTCGAGCGCCAGGAGGATATACGCGACAAGCTGCGCGAGGTGTACGAGATGCGGTCGGGGAAGGACCCTTCGTTCACCGGCGCCGAGGCCCTCTCGATCTTCCTTCTCGCCTCTGCCGTACCGTATGAAGAGTTCATAAGAATGGCCAAGGGCGCCATCGAGGAGCGCAGGGGAACCGGCATCTCGGGCTACCGGGCGAGGCTGATGCTGTGCGGGGCGGCCACCGACGAGCTCGACCTGGTTCGTGCGATAGAGGACGTGGGCGGGCTGGTGGTAACCGATGCCCTGTGCTACGGGGCGCGTGCGTTCTGGAGCCCGGTCGACCTCTCCAGGGACCCGATCGAGGCGCTCGCCGACGTATATCTCAAGGACATGCTCTGCCCGAGGATGTACGAGGATTACCCAAGGCGTCGCGACTTCGTGCTGAATGCCGTCGAAAGCTACGACATAGACGGCGTGATGGTGATGCACAACAAGTTCTGCGACGTGCACGGCGTCGACAACGTCCAGCTCAGGATGGACCTCGAAAAGCGCGACATACCGGTTCTCCAGCTCGAGAAGGAGTACGGGTCGAGGGCGGATATCGGCCGCATCAGGACCAGGGTGCAGGCGTTCCTCGAAAGGATCGGTGATAGGCCATGAGCACCACTACGACGAAGTATGCCGTACAGCAGGAGCGAAGGGGAGCAGAGTTCGGCCTCTTCGACCGGGTCTCCGGCCTGTTTGGGGTCATTGAGAAGCTGCCGGACGTCATGAGCGACGAGGAGATAGCCGGCCTGATGGGCGTGCTCCCGGATGACGCCAGGAGTTCGCTCACCGCAATGCTGATACCGCGCGCCCGCGAAGGCAGCATGGCGTTCATGAAAATGCTCTCGAGGTGGCTGGACGATGCGAAGAATGCCCCACTCGAGGGCAAGAAGTCCATCCTGGTGCCTTTCTGTTTCCCCCCGGAGCTCATGCACTGCTTCGATACCTCGTTCCCGATAACGAGCGAGGTTCTCACAACCCTCGCGGTGGTGGCACTAGAGGGGAGGGGCGAGCGCTATTACGACATGGCGCTCGGCCTGGGCCTGCCCGATCATATCTGCTCGGCGAACGCGGTGGAGGTTGGCTCAATGCTGGGAAGCGAAGACTTCCAGCCACAGGCCATAGTCAGCGCGGCAGCCGGCTCATGTGACATCAACTCCAAGACCCACGAGCTTCTCTCCAACTACCACGGCATCCCGCTGTTCATCCTCGAAAAACCGGTGGACAACGGCGAGAGGGGGCGCGCCCAGTACCAGAAGAACTTCAACCGGCTGGTAGGCCAACTCGAGGAGTTCCTCGGGGAGGAACTCACCGAGGAGAAACTGCGCTACACGTGCGAGAAGGTCAACGCCTCTAACGAGCTGATGATGGAGCTGTGGGACCTCCACAAGGCGGTCCCGGACCCGGTTCCCAACCTTTTTTCGCTATACACGTACGGCTCCAGGTTCGCCATGTGGGGCACCGACCCGGCCATCGACTGCATGAGTACCATGATCGATGTCGCGAAGAGGCGTCTCAAGGAAGGCGCCTACCCGGCGGACAAAGAGGTTGCGCGCTGTATCCTCACGTACACCAGTTACTACTTCGACCTCGCGGGCATGTTCAACTGGATGGAGGAGCAGGGCTATACTTACCTGGGTGATGGCCTCGACTTCCTGTTCCCCGAGATAATCGATACCACGAGCCGCGAGAGCATGCTGTGGGGGCTCGCGACGGAGGCCTGGAACATGCCCATGACGAGGCAGGTGGGTGGAGACTCCATGTCGATGTGCTGGCTCGAGGACGCGCTCTACGCGGCGAGGGATCTGCACGCGGATTGCGCCATCTACTCCGGTCACCACTCGTGCAAGCAGACTTGGAGCGTCGCATCGATACTGCGCACGGAGCTGATGAAACGGGCCGGCGTTCCCATGCTCGCGCTTCAGGGCGACTCCTGGCTCAAGAGGACCACTCCAATGAGCGTTATACAGCAAGAGATAGACGAGTTCATAAAGAACGTGGTGTTGCCGAAGCGCGCTGGTAAGAGGAAGGTGCGCAGGCGCGCCCCCGGGCCGGCGAGCGCCGCCGACATCGCGAGTACGTAGGGAGGAGAAGTAATGCCTCTGATAACCAAGGTCATACCAGGCTCCGGACTGTTTGACAGGGTCCAGCAGGTTTTCGAGGTCGTGCTCAAGGTGCCTGACGAGATAAGCAACGAGGAGGCCCGCGGTATCATCGATGTGATGCCTCCCGACATCGCCCACACTCTCGAAGGTGTGCTCGACGAGCGCGTCAGGAGGGCGGGGATCGCATTCTTAAAGATGGTGGGCCAGTGGCTCAAGAACGCCAAGGAGGCGAAGGCCTCCGGGAAGAAGGTCATCCTGGTGCCGTTCAACTTCGTCCCCGAGCTGATCCACGCTTTCGACAACGCGGTTCCCCTGACAAGCGAGATACTCTCCACGCTGGCCGGAAACGCGAGCGAGGGCAAGGGCCACAGGTACTGGGACTATGCAATGGGGCTGGGAATCCCGGACCACCTATGCTCGGCGAGTACGATTGAGCTCGGTTCCATGTTGACGGGCCAGGACCTCGAGGCGGACGGTATCGTTTCCTGTACGGCCGGCGCCTGTGACGCGAACTCGAAGATACACGAGTTCGTCGCAAACTACCTTGGCATACCGCAGTTCATACTCGAGAAACCCGTCGACGACACCGAGCGGGGTATAGAGCAGTACAAGCTAAACTTCTTCAGGTTCGTCGGGCAGCTCGAGGAGTTCGTCGGGGAGGAGATAAGGGAAGAGCGCCTCAGGGAGGTCGTCGAATATTGCAACCGATCGGCGGAGCTGCACTATCAGTTGTGGGAGCTGAAGAAGAACATCCCCTGCCCTGTGCCGAACCTGTTCAACATGTTCATCTATGGCGCGCGCTTCACCCAGTGGGGAAGGCCGGAGTCCCTGAGGACCATGGAAGTCATGGTCGAAGAGGCGAAGAAGAGGTTCGAGGCGGGCGCCTACCCGGCGGAGAAGGAGCTGGCGCGCTGCGCGTGGCTCTACACCGGCTACTACATTGAC
>DATCGY010000168.1:0-3688 GCA_036508635.1 Candidatus Anoxymicrobiaceae bacterium | reverse complement strand
TCGTATATCGCCATCATCTGGGGCGCGTGCGTCTTGTGCGCCAGCATCGCGCCCACCAGGGGAAGGCCGGTGCCGACAAAAACGCTGTCTCCATCCTTGATGAGCCTGGCCGCGATCGTGGCCAGCAGCTCCCTTGGCGTGTAAACGATATCTTCACTCATGTTCTTCCCCCCTTTAGATAGCTCGCTTTGCGACTTCTTCATACTTCCAGTCCCGCTCCGCTCCGGTGCCCCACGTCCCTAGGCCGTAGTAGGCGGCGGACGTGGCGAACTGCTCGAGCTGCTTCACGTACTCGAGCACGTTCATGCCCTCCTCCTTTGCGGCGAGCTCTATCATCTCGAAGTGATCCTTGGTGCCGTAGACATACTTTTCGACCCAGTTCTTGGTGGCCTCGGGGGTCTTCCACTCGACCCTCACGACACGTTCCTGGAGCCGGCGGTCGAAGTAGTACATGCCCGGCATGTCTCCCGGCCACGCGCCGTACGGGACTTCGCAAACCGCATCCACGCAGTACCAGGGCACCATCACCTGCGCCGCATTGGCGCGGATGTCGTCGGTATCGACTATCCTCTCGCACGTCACGATGACTTTACGCGCGGCTGCCGCAATCGCTGTATCGTTGACGGTGAGCCCCCAGATGCGGCTATTGCCGAACTTATCGGCGTGGTGCACGTGGAAGATCGCGACATCGGGATAGATTGCGGGAACCAGGCAGACGGGCTCACCGGTCCACGGGTCCTTTTCGACCTTGATGTACGGATTGTTCTTGATCATGTCGCTGCCCAGCATGCTCTTGCAGGCCACGTAGTTGAGCCCTTGCTCGGCGGCGCGGAGAGCCCACGCCAGGGTGCCGTGGCTCCACTCCGCGTATACCTTGAGCGTGCCGGCTTCGACACCGCGGCGGAACGGGGCGATAAGCCCTCTCATCTCTACCCCGACGTACCCGACGTGGCTGCCTTCCATTCCACCTTCCTCGTGGAAGATGGCGGTGAGGCCGCCGGGCGTGTGCATGCCCACCAGGTTTTTCTTCTTCTGCCTCCCGATCTCCCAGAAAGCAGCCATGGGTCCCCTGGCATAGGCAAACCCGGTTTCGATGATGCAGTCGCCGTCCTCGACGTACTTGGCGACGGCATCCTTCAGGTCCATCCTCTTGTCGACAAGGGCGCGGGTCTTGCCTAATTTGTATTCCCGCGCCGCTTTATGATCGAAGATACGATCATTAGCATGGGCCATACTGGAAGCACCTCCTCGATCCACAACAGCGTGAATATCCCTCGATCCCCGATTGATTTGTCAGCCCTGTATATAAAGACGACCTTCAGGTTTAAAACAATCGCCGGATCCCTCCAATAAGGGAATACGACGCGCGGTTTCAAAACCCCCCCGCGCGCGCCGGCAGGCGCCCATGACTACTTCTGGAGAGCCTCCCACGGTCTCCCATGATAGCGTGGGAAGGAACCCACACCAAAAGTGGCGGCCAATAAGCTCGCCGCACACTCACCCCAAAATTAGATTTTATATGTTCCGCATGTCATTACTCAAGGATTTTGCCGTCCACCCGGCGCCGGGTCTCGCGGGCCGTCTCTATGGGCCCTTCGCGTTTCAACAGGCAGGCTGGTATGAAAGCGACGGTCCCGACGTATTGACATCGCAAAGCGCAAGAGGTTTCAGAATGTTGCTTTACTCCGGGTCCAGCCTTTGGCAAACTGTACTTGCGAAGTCTTGTGGCATAATTCAGTTCGGCTCCGTTGCGGGTCCGGCGCTGGTTTTCGGTGTGAAGCAAGAAAGGAGAGGCGCGATGGGAGACGACACTATCGGCGGTATGATCAAGCAGAGGGTAGAGAAGTACGGCGACCGCATGATGATGAAGGTAAAGCGCGGCGGCTCCTGGAAAGAGATCTCCTGGAACGAGTTTCACAAGAACGCTCGCATGCTCGGTCTGGCAATGATAACCATGGGCATCGAGCGCGGGGAAAGGGTGGCGATTTTCGCCCCCAACAGCCCGGAGTGGCAGATGGTAGACGTCGCCACCCTCTCGATCGGCGCGGCGGACGTGCCTCTGTATGCCACTATCACGGCCAAGCAGGCCGAATACATAATTTCGGACTCGGGGTCGAAGGTCGTATTCGTCGGTAGCCCTTCCCACATGGAGAGGGTACTCGAGGTCAGAGACAGCCTCCCCCAGCTTCGCAAGATAATTACCATGGACAACACGACGTCGGACCACCCCGACGTCATCACGTTCGACGACATGATCAAGCTCGGCGAAAAGAACGCCAACCCGGACGAGTTCGACAAGCGTCTCGAGGGAGTGCAGGCTGAAGACCTGTGCAGTATCGTCTATACGTCAGGCACCACCGGCAACCCCAAGGGCGTCATGCTCCTGCATGATAACTTCCTTTCCAACATCAAGGCCGTCTCGAGCCTCATCGAGGTCAACGACAGCGACATCTGCCTTTCGTTCCTGCCGTTGAGCCACGTCCTGGAGCGAATGAGTGGCTATTACACGTCGCTCTACAACGGTGTCTCAATCGCGCATGCGACCTCTATAGACACCATCGCCGACGAGATCACCGAGGTGAAGCCGCACTTCATGGTGAGCGTGCCCAGGTTATATGAGAAGATCCACGCGGGCGTGCTGTCGATGATAGAGTCCGAGTCGCCGGCCAAGCAGAAGATATTCAACTGGGCGGTGGGAGTCGGGCGAAACGTGAGCTCGCTGCAGCTCAGCCACCAGCAGATACCCGGCTTCCTCAACTTCAAACACAAGATCGCCAACAAGCTCGTCTTCTCCAAGATCTTCGAGAAGATGGGTGGGAGGTTGCGCTTCTTCTTCTCGGGCGGCGCGCCACTCGCCAAGGAGATAGCGGAGTTCTTCCATGCGATGGGCATACTTATCCTCGAGGGATACGGGCTCACCGAGACCTCGCCGGTCATCACGGTCAACAGGCCCGACGCCGTCAGGTTCGGGACCGTCGGGCAGATACTGACAGGAGTCGAGGTCAAGATCGCCGACGACGGCGAGATAATCTGCAAGGGGCCCAACGTCATGGAGGGGTACTGGAACAGGCCCGCCGAGACCGCGGAGGCGCTTGCCGAAGGGTGGTTCCACACCGGGGATATCGGGGAGTTCGACAACGAGGGATTCCTGCACATAACCGACCGCAAGAAAGACCTTATAGTCACTGCCGGCGGAAAGAACGTCGCTCCGCAGAACATCGAGAACGCGCTCAAGATGAGCCGGTACATCGAGCAGGCGGCGGTCATCGGTGATAAGCGCAAGTTCATCAGCGCGCTTATTGTGCCGTCGTTCCCCGACCTCGAGAAGTGGGCGTCCTCCCAGGGCATTCCCGTCGATAGCCGCGAGAAGTATCTCAACGACGAGCGCGTGCAGAAGATGATGAAAGCAGAGATCGCCAAGATGCTCGTGGATTTCGACAAGCACGAGGCCGTGCAGAAGTTCGTCCTCCTCAACGAAGAGATGACCGAAAGCGCCGGGCTCATGACCCCGACCCTCAAAGTCCGCCGCAAAGAAGTAAACCAGGTCTTCGAACAAGATATCGAAGGCATGTACAAAGAGTAGTCGTCAGAACACTGGCTCTGGCGTCAACGCCCCCCCCCCCCTGACCCTCCCCCCTCGAGGGGGGAGGGGAGATTATCCATTCCGGTGCATGGCATCGGGGTGTCA
>DATCGY010000167.1:0-20736 GCA_036508635.1 Candidatus Anoxymicrobiaceae bacterium | reverse complement strand
CTGCTTTACTACTGTGGTCCTTATTAGGTAGACGTCACCCGAGCCCATGACCGCCAGCGCTCCCATGTCGTGTTGCGCCACGACGCTGACGTAGCGACGCGGGAAAGCGGATACGCGGCTCGTCCCCAACTTCTGTCCGGCTTTGACAAACACTATCTTCTCGGTCGAAGCGAAACCGTAGTTGAAGAGAGCGGTGGTATCGCTCGCCCTGTGAGTGCTGTTCAGGACAACCGATACCAGTGTTTTCTCGTCCTTCGTGGCCGATGCCACAAGGCAGAACCCCGCCTTTCCGGTATACCCCGTCTTTATGCCGTTGGCGCCGGGGTAGACGTCAAGTATCTCGTTGTGCCCGTATAGCGTGAGATCGCCGCTATGTCCGGTAGGCATTGGAATGCTGTGGCGCTTGGTGCCCACCATCTTCGCCAGGACCGGGTCCTTCAAGAGTGCCCTGCCCATGACCGAAAGGTCGTACGCGCTGGAATAGTGCCCCGACTGGTCTAGCCCGTGAGGGTTCATGAAATGGCTGTCGTTCGCGCCCAGTTCCTTGGCTTTCTTGTTCATCATATCGGCGAATGCCGGGATGGTCCCGGCCGTCTGCTGCGCGAGAGCATAAGCGGCGTCGTTAGCGGATAACACGAGTAGTGCCCACAGCAGGTCTTCGACCTTTATCTTCTCACCCGCGACCAATCCGACGGATTGCTCGCCAACGTTCGCCGCCTCCTTTGAAATCGTTGCGATATCATTCAGCTTGAGCCTGTCCCTGACCACCAGTGCAGTCATTATCTTGGTCGTGCTGGCGATCGGCAGTTGTACGTGGGGATTCTTTTCGTAGAGCACTCGACCGCTCTCGGCATCGACGAGAATGGCGGCGTTTGCAAACAAGCCGGGTGGGCTCGGCCTCTGGCCGGAAGGCGCCTTTACCTCGCGCTGTGTCTCGGCCACGGCTGTGCCTACGCTCGAGCCGCCAATGACCAGCATGCATGATATTCCGAACAGCAGGACAGTGAGCGCAAGCAGGACCGCCAGTACGCGCATGGCATACCAGGTGACGCCCCTGCGAGCTTTTGCACGCGCCCTGGCAGCCTGGGCGCGCCTCGCCGAACGGGCCCTCGAGCGCGAGCGCTTTCTGGCGGTTCGCTTCGAGATGGAGGTGGTTGCACCGGGTTGTGCGGGGTCGGATCCAACCTGCACCCTGGCATCATTTCGGGTAAGAGAAGCGGTTGGATCCGGCTTGCCGCGGGCTTGCTTCTCCGCGGTACGGGTACTTCTTACAGTAGTCCCGTACAGCTTCGCCCTCCGACGGCTGCGCCTTCCCCCTTCATTCCTATCTGTGTAAACCTTCTTCATATTCCAGAGCTCACGGCGAAATGATAAAAAATCAAGACCGGTGCGCTGCAATCGGTCCTGGGCGTGCCATATTTATTAGATGTTGAGTATAGCACCGGGTTCCTCGGGACAACAACAGGTTCAGTCACCGACCCTCTCCCCTATCACCACGACATCGTCCTCGATACACTTGACCGCTTCCCAGGGAATCACTTCCGGCTCGTGTTGGGACGCATACTTCTTGCGCAGGCGACCGATATAGTTCCTGAGGTTGGAGCTCGCCAGGAAGAAGCTCTTACTGACCTCCAGCCCGTGTATCGTGAAGACGCCCTGCTCCACCGCCAACAGCACATCATCCACGCGCTGTATCCTGTTGCCGCTCGTATCGAGCATCTGCCGGTCGAGGATATCCCTCCTGATGAGCCACTTGTCACGGGCGGTCACGGGCACGAGATCCGGGTGCGACACGCTGAGCCTGGCGGCATCCTCTTCGATGCCGGCGACCGCCGTCCAGGGCAGCAGGAGAACCAGGTCCTCAACGCTCCGAACGAGCTCTATGTCGCCGACCTTGTCGGTCCAGAGAAGGTGCACCGCAAGATATTCGACCACCTGGCTCCCAAGCTCTTTCTCGATAGCCATGTCCTGTATGTGGCCGATGTGCTTCCCTTCGGCGTCGAACACCTTAACCCGAATCAGGTCTCTGAAACTGATAGACCGCTTCTCTTTCAAGAGTGGCACCTCCTTGCCTAACGGCCAATGGGAATAATACTCGCGACAACCAGCCACGTATCCAGGAAATACAGAAAGAACACCGCTATCCATGCGATAGTATTGTAAGTATCGCCGTTGACGTAGTCACCCATTACGTCCCTGTCTCTTATTATCTTGAGCATGCATGTGAGCACTATTGGGAGCAGCAATCCCATTATCGTCTGTGAAAAGATCATCAGTGTGATCAGCGGCATCTTTGGAATCAGTACCAGGGCGGCCCCTCCGACTATGAAAGACGTGTAGACGGTATAGAACTTGGGTGCCTGGCGGAACGTACGATCGATCCCGTACTCCCAGCCGAAGGCCTCGCAGACGGTGTAGGCGGTCGTGAGCGGAAGTATCGAGGCTGCGAATATGGATGCGGCGAGCAGCCCGAAGGCGAAAAGGTACGACGCGTACTGCCCGGCTATGGGTTTCAGCGCGACGGCCGCCTGCTCCGCGGAAGTAATATGCGTGGCGCCCACGTTCGGATTGTTGAAAAACGCAGCTCCACAGGCGATCATGATCGCCGCTGCGGCGATGACAAGGAAGACCGTGCCTATGGCCGTGTCTATCCTCTCGTAGCCTAGCTGGCTTACGTCGAGCCCCTTGTCAACGACCGAAGACTGCTGGTAGAACTGCATCCAGGGGGCGATGGTGGTGCCTATGATTGTTACTACCATCACAATGAATGTAACGTTCATGCTGCCGCTCGGTACCAGGAAGCCTTTGGCGACGTCGGCCCAATCAGGCTTGGCGAGGAAAGCCGAGATGATATAAGCGACGTAGACCAGGCTAACGAGCAGGAACACTTTTTCGACGACTTTGTAGCTGCCCTTGAGCACAAGCCACCATATGGCGGCGGCCGCGATGGGCACGGCTATGTAGTAGCGGATTCCGAAGATCTCGGAGCTTGCGGCAATGCCCGCGAACTCCGACACGGTGTTCGCGAAGTTCGCGAGGAGCATCGCGATCATGATGAGAGCGGTCAACCTGAAAGAGAAGCGCTCGCGGATGAGCGAAGCGAGCCCCTTTCCAGTCACGATACCCATCCTCGCGTTCATCTCCTGGACCATGTAGAGAAGGACTGCGGTCGGGATCATTATCCAGAGTATTGCGTATCCGTACTTGGCTCCCGCGACCGAGTAAGTGGCGATACCCCCGGCATCGTTATCGACCATGCTTACTATGATGCCGGGTCCGAGCACGGCGAGCAGAGGGCCAAGGTTGCTCCCCTTTATCCTCTGGGCTATGGACGGCTTGTCATCTCGGACCACGGGTCAACTCCGATCGGTCGTAGGAGTCTGATTCACCCCAGGGCTCTGACCAGTATGCCGCTGACGACCAGGAAAGCGAGCATAGAAACCGCCATGACCGAGACACCGAGCAGCCGGCCGGGGCCGAGGACCGGGTCCAACCTTGCACGCTTGATGATTATCGGGATGACAAGCCCCATAACGCCGGCCAATGCGATCGCGGTGAAGAGGCCGGCGGCCCCTGCGAACAGGGGAACCCTCGCGCTCGTCCATACGAGCCCGAGCCCGAACCCCAGGACGCTTATCAGCAGAGCCGCGGCTAGTGAGTGCAGGTACTCGCGCGCGAGGAACCTTGCGTAACCCGTGCCCTCCAGGCCCTCCTCGGGGACGTCTCTGACGGACATGGCAAGGGACCAGACGGATACGTCGTGTGACGAACGAAGAGCAAGTGGCACGAGGTACACGAGCGCAAGAGCCGTAACGAACTCCTTGCGGAATATCCCGAATATCGCCGTCGCGGCTATGCCGCCTATGAACGTCAGGAGTATGCCGGCCCACCGGCGCGCGTCGAGAGCGTCCGCAATCGGTCTGCCTTCGTTCTCGAACGGAACGCCGGATAGCTGCGAGAAGTCCTCCGTGGACTCTTCCTTGATGACGTCTATCGCGTCGTCGACCGTAACGATGCCTTTGAGGACGTGGTCGTTGTCGACAACCGGGAGCGCCAGCAGGTTGTACCTCGTCAGTTTCTCGGCTACAACCTCCTGGTCGTCATCGACTTCGGCCGTTATTGCGTCATGAAGCATGATGCGTCCGACCACCTCGTCATCGGGAGCTCGCAGCACGTCTCTGAGCGATAGCACACCGGACAGGTGTCCCTCCCTGTCCAGAACGTAGATGTAGTAGATCGTCTCAGCCTCGTGTCCGACCTCGCGGAGTAGCTCGATCGTCTGCCCTGCGGTCACGTAGTCGGGAACCGCGACATACTCCGTGGTCATCCTTCCGCCGGCTGTGGAAGGCTCGTAACCGAGCAGCTCGACGACGGCCGACGCCTCGTCGATGCCCATCAGCGAGAGCAGCGCCTGCGCCTTCTCTCGCGCCAGCGAGCCAAGTATGTCGGCAGCCTCGTCCGGAGGCATTATCTCTAGGAGGTCCGCCATGCGCTCGTCGTCGATGTCAGCCGCGACCGCCGAACGTATCGCAGGGATTATCTGCGGGAGTACCTCTGCTGCCTTGGGGTCGTCGACCAGGGCCAGTACCTTGGCACGCTGATCGACATCGAGCTGCTCGATTATGTCAGCTATGTCCGACGGGTGTATCTCTAGGTACTCCCTGTAAGGGACGCGAAGCCTTACGTCGTACGGCATGGGCTCTACGGGTGAGACCAGGTTCCACGGGATTATTCGCTCTTTGACGTACGCCCCGCGCATGTCGCGAAGCCATTCGGCGATGAACCCCAACCCCAGTCTCCGCAGGAACGCAAGGACTCCGACATCGGCTCCGATAACCCGAAGCTGCCGGCCCGACCATGCAAGGCGTATGTCGCTTACCCGGATTATCTTGTAGCCGTTCATGTCGACCATCTGCTTGTCCAGGAGATCCCGGGCGAGGAACACGCAGCTCTCGTCCAGGGAAGCACCATCCCCCGGTCCGACCAGTATTGAATCCTCGCGCCATTCCCTCACCTGCGACCAGGGAATATAAAAACACCGCCTCCCGCGGCCTCGCCCTGTGCCGGCTTCTATTCCCCTGACGATCGGAAATTTTCCGGCGGGCTCGGCGACTACGTCTTCGAGGCGGCCTATCAGGACCCCGTCACTGTTGCGTATTTTCTTTCCAAGCACGGTGCTCAGATACGGCACATCATGCCTCCGTCTCGGGGCGACAAAAAAGCCCCCGGGAAGAGGGCATTGCCGTCACCCATCCCTGAAAATCAAATCAAGGCAGAACCCCTCCCAGAAGAGAGCCATGCAGGAGAAATCTCAACCCGCTTGCCTATTTGTTTGTCAGATTTATCGCTCTCGACCATCTGGTCCTTCACACTCGCTTCCCCATCGTAGGAAGCAAATACAGAAAACATTATATTACATACATACGCTCTACGCCCGCAGCCAGCACCCCGGAGCCATAAAGCGGTCGCGCATGGTGTTTATTCCGGAAACATCTGGCTGCCGGATTCGTCAATTTTACCCTCGAGACTCGAGCCCGTATCCTCGTCTCCGGGCGGGTCGATCTCTGAGGGTACCATTTCCGCGATATCCTCTTTCTCGGTGACTTCTGCCTCGGCCTCGGCCTCGAAAACCTTCTCTGGCCCCAGGCTCGATGGCTCGAGTACTTCTTCGGCGAACGTCAGCGAGTCATCGTCGGCCTCTTCCTCGAGGATGTCGAGCGACGCGGGGCGTGGGAGATACTTCGCGAGCGCCTGGCGTAACAGCACCTCTGTGAACATCTGGGACAACGAGATGAGGTTTTCGAGGTCCTTGATCGCGCTGCGCTTTGTATTCGGGTCCTTGTGCTGGAGCTGCGGCCTGATTATCTGCTCAATGAAGGAAGACTCGCGGCCAACGAACTGGATGTACATCCGCAGGTGCCTTGGCTCGACGCCGTATCTGAAAAATTCTTTGGCGATATTGAGCGTCTTGACCTCATCCGGGGAGAAATACTTTCCCTCTGCTCCATCACGGAGAGAGACGATCCCATACTCCAGGAGTTCATTGATCGTGTCAGGCGACAGGTGCAACTTCGACGGCGCCAGGTCGAACGATACCGGCACGGCCCCGGTGAGCCCCGCTTCCGTTCCCTGACCCGACATTACCGCGAGGTCGCCAGCCACTACTTTACCGGACTTGAGATCCTGTATCTTCTTCTTTATGACGGTTAGCGGCAAATACTCCTCACGTTGAAGTCGAAGTATATAGCTAAGTTGTTTGATATTGCCCTTGGAGTATTTGCGGTATCCGCTTGAAGTACGCTCGGGGTTGATCAACCCTTCCTTTTCAAGAAAACGTATCTTGCTGATGGTGATGTCCGAAAACTCTTTTTTGAGGATCTCCTGGACTTCGCCTATGCCGTATTTCTTTTCACTCTGAGACATCATTAAACCTGACTTGCTTAGAAACTCTGAACGTAAAGTGAAACCTTATACATAAATATGCGGAAAAATGGTTGCTTCTGTCAACACCTGTTGGCTTATTTGCAGAAAAAGATGAGGCGGAACTTGCCTATCTGGATCTCGTCCCCGCTGGAAAGATCGGCTTCCTCGACCCTCAGTTTGTTGACATAAGTCCCGTTCAGGCTACCCATGTCGACTATCCTGAATCCGTCCTCTGTTCTACGGATCTCGGCATGCCTTCGGGATACCGTTATATCATCAAGGAAAATGTCGCTCTCTGGATGTCGTCCGGCGGAGGTGACCTCTTTTGCTATCACAAAGCGGGTCCCGGCGCTTGGTCCTCTCTTGATTACCAGCATAGCGGCTCCCGTCGCGAGCTCATCCTCGGGAACCTGGATCTCCGCTTCCTGCTCGACTTCAGCTTCGACTGGCGTCAGGGTGATGGTTGTATCGCCCGGCCCGGAGTCACCGTGCAGGTAAGCTCCACACTGGTTGCAGTATGCGCTTTCTTCCGGGTTGTTTTTCCCGCATGCTGGACAAAACATCTCTCACTTCCGTTTCCGCCGGCGCTTCTCAAGAGCGGGGCCGGCCTCTATCTCTTCGGGAATCTTTATTACGACCTCGTCAATCTCCTCGGGCGCAAACCCGATATCCTTGACGAGTCCAAGCACCGCTCCCCGCTGCTTTGACGAAAGTTCGGAAAGACCGATGTATACCTTACTGCGAGGGCTCCTCTCCTCTTCCTTCTCTGGCTGTTCCTCGCTCAACGGCTTCCCTTCCTTCAGTCGATTCTTCAGCGAGACCCCTTCTCTTCATCTCGCGCCGCCGGAATTTTTCGAGCAGGTTCCCCCTGGTCTTGCTGGACTCGGATTTTTCTCCGAAGGATATCGCGTGCTGCTCACCAAGCCCATGCACGTGCCTTTGCGTTGGGGTCTGTATGCCCTCGACTGTCGTCGATCTGACGTTTCTTTCAACATCTTTGTCGCTCACGGTTGCCTCCCCTGGATCGGGTATGACTATGATAGCACAATCACCTGGGCCCGCCACTTCGCTCGGGATGCTGAAGCCACTCTTTGTCAGAGTACTTTTGAGATACGAGGCGCGCGGCAAGTTCTATCTCCCGATCGGTCATATCGCCAGGCTCCAGAGAAGCTCCGAGGGCTTTGCCAAAGCCTCCCACAAACGCATCGAGCACCTCGTCCCATGTCACTGGACGTCCGGCGGCTTCCTCAAGCGTCGCGAAGCCCGGTGCGCCTGTCGAGCTGTCTCTGTCGCGGTGGCTTTCCAACACGAGTGGGGTCTCGGGTCTCGCCAGGAAAAGTGAACCGTGTTGCAGCACCGCGCCTTGGAACAGGCGCTGGGCGCTGCCGCAAATTTTTTTCCCGGCCCACTCGAGGTCAACTCCTGGAACCCCGTCGAAACACCAGTCTCCGCGCTCGCCTCCGCAACTCTCGTGCCTGACCTGCGAGGCGGATATCCCAAGGCTTCGAAGAGATGCCAGTATCGCGGACGCGATCCTGTCGAAATGACGGTCCCTCTCTCGCAGGCCGGCCCCCGACGCTTGCGCCGCGACGCTATATGTAAAATCGTTCTGGTGAAGTATCGCCAGCCCCCCCGTCGCCCGCCGGACGACGTCAATCCCAACGCGCGCGCATCTCTCTAAATCGATGTCTCCGTCCAGACGTTGAAACCTGCCTATCGTGATCGCCGGAGGTTCGAACCTGTAAGCACGGAGTGTGCTCATACCCTCGACACGGGCATTCAGAGCCAGTGCTTCGTCACGCGCCATGTTCACTGTGCCCGGACATGGAACGTCGACGAGCAATCGCCATTCTTCGATTTGTTCCATACGATGGTCTCTTTTCAGCGCGGCGTTGGCCTGTGCACCAGTAGAGCCTATAGATCAACGTCCTTCAGTTGTTCGATCACATGTTCGCGGATCTGCCTCGGTGACGGATCGGGTATCACCTTGCGCCCGTCCGCATAGCGCACCTTGAGGGCGGGCTCCATCGGTTCCCCGCAGCACGGACACACAGCTGTTTCGACGCTCGCCAGCGTGGTCAACCTCTGCTTATCGGTAGGACACCTCCAGAGCTGCTTCAGACCTGAGGGCTTGCCCCTCTTCGCAAGTGGCGCACCATCGACCTCGACTATGTCCATGGCAAAGTTGACGACCGGGGAGTTGCTGATGTACGTACCGACGCCGTAAGCGTCGGCCACGTCGTTGTACTCAAGGATCTTGTCTTCATCGATATCGCCGGAGATGAATATCCTCACGTTTGTGTAGCCCCGGATATCGAGCTCCCATCTGACCTCCTGCATTATCTGTAGAAAATTGCCCCGGCGCGAACCGGGCGTATCGAGGCGCACAGCGTATAGCCGTTCGCCCAACACCTCGGCCGCATAAAGCGCGCCGAACTTCTCGTCCTGGAAGGTATCGACCAGGGCGATCCGCTTTACATCGGCGCCCATCGCCTCGTCGAATATCTCGTACGCGAGTCGCTCATCCTGGCAGCAGAGTATAAGCGTGTGGGACATCGTGCCCGAAGGTTCCTCCCCTATCAGCTCGGCGCTCTCGATGACCGCCACACCGTCGCAGCCGCCTATGAAAGCGTTTCGTTCGATCATCGGCGCGATTGCCGGATGCATCCGCCGGGCGCCAAAACTGATCACGGGACGTGGCCCCGCGGCTTTCCTGCACCGTGCCGCGTTGGTGGCGATGCCACTTGCCTGGCAAAGCAGTCCGAGGAGAGCGGTCTCGTACTTCCCGAAGTCGAGATAGTGACCGGTCACGGACATCACCGGCTCGTTCGAGTAGAAGAGCCCACCTTCGTCGATGGCCCGCATGGTCAGCGGCAGTCCGTCGACCAGCTCAAGGACCTCTTCGAGCCCTGCCATTACGGACCATGTCCAGTTTCTCGGTAACCCTGATGCACGGACCTCCATGGATACGAGCGGGTTAATATCCCTCCTCCTGAGAGACTCGATCACTCTCTCGAAATATACGTCGGTCACCCTGCCCTGCTTAATATGATCATCAGGCGCAACTTGAAACGACACTGGCAACCTCCCCGGATTACCCGACCACCTGGCCGCCGAACACCCTCGCTATCTGGTCCAGCGCCGTCTCGTGGTCCTTTTCATTGAGCGCGTGCGCGGCATCCGCCGGAACCGTCACCCGGTAACCCCGCATGAGACCCTCTATGGCCGACACGAATACGCAGATGTTCGTGACAGTGCCGGTTATCACGAGGTGCTCGACGCCAAGCTCCTTTAGCAACTCGTCCAATCCCGTGCCGTAGAAAGCCGAGTAGCGCTTTTTCCTCAGCACGTGGTCCCCCCCGGCGGGAGCCAGTTCGGGAACGACCGCGGTGCCCCTGGTGCCGACGATTGCGTGCTCGCCCCACTGTTTGAACTCTTCGTCATCGGGATCGTGAGAATCGTTTATGTAGATGACAGGGACGCCCGAGGCGCGCGCCTCTTCGATGAGCCGGGCGATCTTGGGCACGATAACATCTATGCCGGGCACGTACAGCTTTCCCTTGGGATCGACAAAATCGTGGATCATGTCCGCTATCAGCAATGCGCTGTGTTCTGCATATAAGCTCATCTCTACACCTCTTGCCGGCTAGTGGCCTCGTCAGGCCCGATTATCATTTCCTTGACCGAACCGCGCAAAGAATGGCCTCCGGAACCGCAGATCACCGCTCTCACCAGCGTATCTTCCTGTGCCTCGTCCGCGGGAAGGACGACCACCCTGTGGTCACGCGTTCTTCCCATTATGTGGCGACCGTCCTTTGCCACTCCCTCGACAAGTACTTCTACGTCTTTGCCAACAATCTTTCCGAGAGACTCCCTCGTGATCTCCGACTGTATGCGCTCGAGCTCGGCGAACCTCATGTGCTTTTCGTCCGGTGGGACGTCATCTTCGAGCCCGAATGCGCTCGTGCCCTCGCGTGGAGAGTACAGGAACATGAATGCCGCATCGAACCGGACGGTCTTCACGAGGTCGAGGGTGTCTTCGAAATCTTTCCGCGTTTCGCCGGGGAACCCGATGATGATATCGGTCGAAAGTGCAACGCCTCTAACGGCTTTCCTGGCCAGGGAAGCCCGCTCCATGTAGTAATCTCTCGTGTAACCCCTGTTCATCGCCTCGAGCACCCGGTTGGAGCCTGACTGCACGGGGAGGTGGAGATACTCGCATGCGGCATCTGCTTCGGCCATGACCTTGAGAATATCGTCCCCGAGGTCACGCGGGTGTGAAGTCTCGAACTTCACGCGTCTTACACCTTCGGTGGAGCCGACGGCACGGAGCAACCACGCAAAATTTTCCTCGCCGCCCAGATCGCGTCCGTAGCTATTGACGTTCTGCCCGAGTAGCGTGACCTCTACTACACCTCCAGCGGCCAGCGCCTCTATTTCGGAAAGGATGTCGCCCGGCTGGCGGCTCCTCTCAGCACCTCGAACTGAAGGGACCACGCAGTATGCGCACATATTGTCACATCCGTGGCTGATCGGCACCCATGCGGCAAGACCGCTTTTCCTGATGGCAGCAAGCTCGTCGATACTCGCCGCGTTTACGTCGCCCAGATCGCAGACCGGCGCGCCGCGGCTACTTTCGAGGAGTTCGGGCAGCCTCACGAGTACGTCGAGCCCAAAAACGAGCCGGACCGTGGGGAATCTTCTGAGTATCTCGACTCCATGCCGCTGCGCCATGCAACCGCAGATGGCTACGATCCTTTCGCTGTCACGGTCGGCCGCCAGCATCGAGAGGTTTCCCCAGACGCGGTCTTCGGCACCCTGTCTCACACAGCAGGTATTGAAGATGACGACCGCAGCTTCTTCGATGGATGAGGCTTGTGAATACCCGGAGTCCAGGAGAACGCCCGCAATGTGCTCGGAGTCATGAACGTTCATCTGGCATCCGAAGGTGCGTATGAAGAAGGAGCCGGTGTGAGCAAAGTCTCTCGCCGGGATCATCCTCTCAAATCTTCTTGGACAGTCGCCTCTTGACGGCGAAACCTGTTGTGACCGCCCCTGCAGTGATCAAGCCCATCTTGGACATCGGCGACTTCATAGCCTTCTCGACGGCCTCGGAAGCTTCTCCGACCTTGCCGACGAGGACCTGCGTCTCTTCGGTGATCTCACCGATGTTATCCAGTTCACGGTTTACGCCGTCAAGGGTTACCTGCGCTTTTTGCAGGAGCGTGACTGTCTGAGGCCGAGCATCCGTCACTATCTGGCCGACCTGGTCCAGCGTCCGCCTGAGCCGGAGCAACACAGGAATCATGAAGAGTACTATCAGGACAACCGCAATCGTCCCAACGATCTGCAATATCTTCAGAGCCATCTGTTGTTCCTTTCGCTCCAACTTCCACTGTCAACACCGACCATTGCAGGCGATGATGGTTCCGTGTTTCGTGGATTCTACCATGTGTCACATATGTCGGATGCGACTATCTTCACCCTCGACCCCTTTTTTCAATGGAGTAGTATATCACTTGTGTCCACGGTTTCCCGGCGCCGATGGGCTCGGAGAACTCCGGCAAGAACAACGGGACGAGGTCTTCATTCGAGGCCGGCAAACGGATATTTGTCGACTTTCCAGGCTCCATTTTCCCTGACCAGTGTTATTACGTCAGTCTTGGGCCTCTGGTCGTCGTAATGCATGGTAACCCGTATCTCGGCGTTGTTGGGATCGATCATCTTGATGTCACTGCGGCTTACATAATAGCTCGTAGGCTTGACCGAACCCCACGACCTCTGCCAGTTGTCTTTAACCACCTGCTCCGCTACCTTGTATGCCTTGAAGTTGTTCATGTTCCTCGACGAGAGCATCGACCAGATGACATTGAAATCCTGGTCTTTGATATCGGCTTTCACAAAAGCGCTAGCGGCGTCATAGACCGCGGATTCTGCTTCATCGTTTGCCTGGTTGGCAGCCGCCCACGCGTTTAGCATCTCAGGACCTGCGAGATAGATATCGCCCGGGATCTGGACTTTCAGAAAGTCAGCGCCTGACAGGAAGCCGTTCACCGAAGATACCGCTTTTCTCGACCGGTTCTCGAGGGTGCCGTTGTTCTCAGAGATGACGTTCTCTTTACCCATGGCGGCTATCTTTGAGACGAGCTCCATGTAGTTACCAAGGTCTTCCACGGCCGCTATCTGCCTTTCAGCCAGGTCCCCGTAACCGGCCGGAACGGTAGCCCTGTCGATGGCGTTCGCTATCTTATCGAGCTCGTCCTTCATCGCCGAGGTGGACTTTGCGACGTTCACGAGATCGTCCGGAGAATTGACACGGGCGAGCGCGTCTGCGACTGTTTCGGACCGTCGCTCTATCTCATTCCAGCCGGCTTTTGCCGACGACTTGAAGTTGTCGGTGTGTGCGGCGTCGGTGACCTGTGTGTAGAGCAGGTATCCTCCCCCCGCAAGCAATCCGGCGACGGCGACCGAGGCCACCGCAATTAGTATCCGGCGCCTGCCACCCACAATGTCACCCCGTCTCCGGGTCCGAACTCATTGCTCCTCACCGTCCTCGCCGCTGACGTAGAAAGAAATGACGATCTTGCCTCTCCCCTTCCTGACCCGCGGCAGGCCGGAAGTCTTGAGATAGTATCTCTCGACGACCTTCTCGACTACTTCCGATGCGCCGGCCGCAATCTCGTCCATGTCGCCTTTCCCGAGCTTTCGAAGAGGATTGCGCGAGTAAGAGGCGCGCGGCTTTGCCCGAGGGGTCTCGATTTCATCGGACTGCTCCGTATCGAAAGGTTCGATTGCGGCCGCCGTACGTGCCAGGCGAAGGATGGGTTCGAGCGGCGCTATCTCCCCTCCGAGAACCCTGTAAGCATTGCGCTCGGACAAAGGAAGACCAAGCGTATTGGCTGAAGCCTCAGCAAGCACCCGCGCATCATCCATGCACGAGACTCCGGACCATATTGCGGCGTTGGCTCCTGAACCTTTACAGGCGAGATCCCTTACGGTCGCTAGCACTTCGGCAAAAGACCCTATGTAGAAATCGACCTCGGGGGTATCAACAGACATCTCAAGCAAGATCCGAGCTACGTTGTGGGGCCCCGGACCTACATCCTCGACTCCGTCGATCGATTCGAGCCGTGGAAGCGTGGCCTGGTCTGACCTCTCGGGCACCTTCTCGGTATCGAAGTTGAGATTGATCACCGTGCCAAGGCCGGTCACGGAAGAGGCTATCCCCGCTCTTTCGGCCCTGGACCGGATGGAGAAAAGCGCCATCCCACGACCATGAACCCCGTAGCGGTCCTCCTCGAAATCCTCGCTCTTCGATGTGACCCTCGGCTCGAACACGAGTTGGTGCATGTCTTCCGGGATGCCTCCGCCGTCATCGAGCACGGTAATCCGCCTGAACCGACCATGTTCCTTCTGGAAGCCGACAAGAATCTTTCCGGCACCGGCGTCACGGGAGTTTCGCACGAGTTCCGTGACCGCGTCCTCAACGGAGCGGATGTCGTGCTGTGCCTGGCGCCGCTCAGCCTCCGCAACCTTGAGACGAACGAAGCCATGCGGCAGGTTCTCCTCGATGCGCAGTCGCGCCGCACCGGTGATGCTTGAGACGAAATCGATTAGCTGCCGGTCCCCGCCGGGATTGGGTTCATCCATTGCCTACTCGTACCGCTTCGGCTGGAACAGCCTTAGGTGAAGCCAGCGTGACAACAATTGCCGCAGCCGCCTCACCCTACTTGGCGTACTCGACAACCCTGGTCTCTCGGATCACGGTTATCTTGATCTGTCCGGGATAGTCGAGTTGATCCTCGACCTCCTTGGCGATGTCGCGAGCAAGCGTTGCACTGCCAAGGTCATCGACCGAGTCTGACTGGACCACTATACGGATCTCGCGGCCTGCCTGCATCGCATATGCTTTTTCGACGCCGTCGAACGAATCAGCAAGGGTCTCGAGTTTTTCCAGCCTCTTGATGTAGCTCTCAAGCGTCTCGCGACGGGCTCCAGGCCTTGCCGCCGAGATGGCGTCCGCGGCCTGAACCAGTACCGCTTCGATCGTCTTTATCTCGACCTCTCCGTGATGCGCTTCGATGGCGTGCGAGATCAGGTTGCCCTCGCCAAGCCGCTTGGCGAGCTCTGCGCCGATCAGCGCGTGTGAGCCTTCGACCTCGTGGTCGATCGCTTTGCCTATGTCATGAAGCAGACCGGCCCGCTTGGGCAACTTGGGCTCGAGCCCCAGCTCGGCCGCCATAATGCCTGAAAGATGGGCGACCTCGAGCGCGTGCATGAGAACGTTCTGCCCGTAAGACGTGCGGTATTTAAGACGTCCAAGCGCCCTTACAAGCTCCTTGTTGAGGTTGTGTATCCCCACCTCGAAAGCAGCCTCTTCGCCGGCTTCCCTTATCTCGTTTTCGACTTCAGCCTTGGATTTTTCGTACATCTCTTCGATCCTTGCAGGCTGGATGCGGCCGTCGCTGATCAGCTTCTCGAGCGTCAACCTGGCGATCTCGCGCCTTACGGGATCGAAGCTTGAGAGTATTACCGCCTCGGGTGTGTCATCGATAATAAGGTTTATTCCAGTCAGGTTTTCAAAGGTCCTGATGTTGCGGCCCTCTCTGCCGATGATCCTTCCCTTCATCTCATCGTTGGGCAGCGGCACCACGGATACGGTCGTCTCAGCAACGTGCTCAGAAGCACATCTCTGAATGGCGAGCGAAATGATCTTGCGCGCGCGCTTTTCTGCCTCTTCCCTGGCCTTGGCTTCTTCTTCTTTGATAAAGAGCGCGCTCTCTCTCTTTACTTCGTCAGTAACGTTCTGGAACAGGTAGTCTTTGGCTTCCTGGGTCGTCATCCGCGCGACTTTCTCGAGAAGCCGCTTCTGTTCCGAGGCGGCTTTCATCAGTTTTGATTCCTGAGACTTGAGGTGCTCCTCCCATGAGGCTATCCGCTTATCGCGCTTGTCGATCTCGGACTCTTTTGCCTCGAACGTCTCTTCTCTCTGCATCAGCCTTCGCTCGAGCCTCTGCATGTCGCTACGGCGACTCTTTAGCTCGCGCTCGGCATCAGCTCTCATCGTATGTATAGTATCCTTGGACTCAACCTGAGCTTCACGCTTAATGTTTTCTGCTTCTCTTTCAGCGTCACTGACTATCTTCTTTCCACTTGCCTCCGCAGTTGCTACTCTGCCCTCCGCGATGTATTTCCTTGCCAGAAATCCTACCGCCATACCTACAAGAACAGCCAACACCCCGACTACTGCTGAGATAATCGTAAAAACCCCCCTTCTATGTAAACGCGCCGAGCTAACGCTCGGCGCTTTTATACAAGTGGCTCCATCAGGCAAAGTTGCCTATTGGCAATAGCCCAACCGCATTGAGCCTTCTTTTAGATCTGAAGATTTATGCCTTGTATATCTCAAATTCTCATACGCCAGTACGTTATCTTCCCGAGTTTATTCTAATTCCGGGCTTATTTGAGTGTCAACAGAACGTGTCATTCGTGCCGCTTCAAATGCAATACCATTCGCATAACCGCGCCTTGTCAAATATCCAACGATTTTCTTTATCGCGGCCGCGGACTCAACCCCGGAGAATCTCGAAGCATAGGCCCCGGCCAGCTTGGTCGCTCGCTCGAGCTCGTCATCGTGGGGGTAGTCCAGCATCACCGTGTCGACCAACTCCCGGTCTATCCTCTTGGCTAGCAGTGAATTAAATATTCGCTGCTGACCATAACCTTTCCTGAGCATCTCGCCCATGAAAACCCTGGCAAATTCTCTATCATCGAGAATGCCACAACTCTCGAGGTGAGACACGACTGATCCTCTTATTGAAGGCGCGTAGCCCCACCTGCGCAGCCTCTCCTCGACCTCTCTGGAGCTGCGAGGCCTGTACTCGATGAATCGGAGCGCCTTTTCGAGCGCGATCCCGGCAGTATCTTGGTTGACGCCTGTGTTGTGGTTCTCAGGTTGCTCCATTCTTGCCTCCGGCCTTAGTCTTTCTGGCCGGTTTTTCAACTGGAGTGACATTGTTGACAGCCTTATCGCTCCGCCCGTTTTCCGGTTTGTCGTCCGCCGCGGTGTCACGAGCCCCCTTGAGCCCGGCCTCCTCACGGATCAGGCCCTCGACAGTGTTGGAGATATCGGCGTGCTCACTCAGGAACGTCTTGGCGTTCTCACGCCCTTGCCCGAGCTGATCCTCCTCGAACATGTACCATGCCCCGCTCTTCTTTACGATTTCGTAAGTCACACCGAGGTCGAGGATATCTCCCTCACGCGAAATGCCCTGCCCGTACATGATATCGAACTCAGCGTTCTTGAACGGGGGCGCGACCTTGTTCTTGACCACTCTGGCGCGGACACGGTTGCCGACCATTTCCGTGCCTTTCTTGATGCTGTCTATCTTGCGTAGGTCGATACGAACCGACGAATAAAACTTGAGCGCCCTTCCTCCAGGAGTTACCTCAGGGTTGCCGAACATCACGCCGATCTTTTCGCGTAGCTGGTTGATGAAGATGGCTATCGTGTTGGACCTGTTGATGGCGTTTGAGAGCTTTCGCAGAGCCTGGGACATCAATCGCGCCTGGAGCCCCACGTGGGAGTCACCGATGTCACCCTCGATCTCCGCGCGCGGCACAAGGGCCGCGACAGAGTCGATGACAATGATGTCGACGGCCGCGCTGCGAACCAGCACCTCTGTTATCTCGAGGGCCTGCTCGCCGGTATCAGGCTGGCTGATGAGCAGCTCGTCTATATTTACACCAAGCGCCTGTGAGTATTGCGGGTCGAGAGCGTTCTCAGCGTCGATGAAAGCGCCAACCCCACCCCTCCTCTGTGCCTCGGCGATCATGTGGAGCGCAACGGTGGTCTTGCCGCTGGATTCAGGGCCGAAGATCTCGATAACGCGTCCCTTTGGTACCCCTCCGACACCGAGTGCTATGTCGAGGGAAAGCGACCCGGTGGGAATCACCTCGACCGCCATACGGTCGGCCTCCGCCCCAAGTTTCATTATCGACCCGCGGCCGAACTGGCGTTCTATCTGCATGAGCGCCATTTCAAGTGATTTGTCTTTCTCCAAGATCCTCACCCTTTCTCGTTAGTGGCCCGCAGGTCGGGTGTCCCAACGGTTTCAACTATTTTGTACTCGGCGCCGGTGCTTTTCAGGACGCTCTCAAAGAGCACTATCTCAGATGCCTGCATCGCAAGCTTCTCGGTGAAACTCTCTTCTATGTCAGGCGGGAGGCTGACCGCCTTCTTCCGGGAACGGCCGATCGTCACGTGCGGAGTGTACCGTCGGTTTTCTCTTTGGAAACCGCATTTCTCGGCTCCTTTGTCGAGGACATTGTAGACCTTCACGATACATTCCTCGAGGTCGGTGGCTCCTACCCATAGAACTCTAGCAGACCGCTGGGACGGAAAAGCACCAACACCTCCGACCTGCAGCCGGACCGGGAGGTGCTCTGCGGCATTGTGCATCGCTTCAACGATCGCGGAGGCCTGGTCATGGTCACAGCCGCCGAGGAACTTGAGCGTCACGTGGAGGTTCTCGGGAGGCACCCAGCTGACATCTGCGATCGTCGTGGAGAGTTGCTCGGATATCCCTGCGACGAACCGACGGATTTCGGGTGTCAGTGTTATCCCCGTAAAGAGCCTGCGCCTCTGTGCGCCGTTGCCGCTCATCATGCCTCAAGTATAGTCACTGGCGCATAGCAATACAAGCAACGACTCCTCAACTTCTCAATACGCGTCGATCCTGAGCAGCTTCACTCGCGACGCGTGGCCGCGGATTATCGTGATCGCGCTCCCGCGAACCCCAAAGTGTTTTGCGATGGACCGAAGCATCTCGGAATTCGCCTTCCCCTTGTCGGGTGATGCGGACACATAGACTCTGAACGTCCCGTCCGACTGTTCTTCGACCCTGGGTTTCGAAGACCCAGGTGTAACTCTAACGCTCACTGTCCTATATGTATCCTCAGGCAAAGCTCCGTTTCCTCCAAACCAAGCATATATAAATACGGCCGGGCTGCTGCGCCCGGCCGCCATCTCATACCTCTTCTATCCGGGGGTCATTCCCAGAAGAAGTGCTTGTCCTTTTTGTCCTTGCGACCCTTACGGTTCTTCTCCTTCATCTCGGGCAGATCCTCGTCGCCGATGTCACCGTACGGGTCATCAGCAGTGTCCACCGCAAGCACCTCGTCGACCAGGTTGGAACTGGGGGGCCTCAACTCAGGCTCCGGTGCGGCCGCCACTATTTCAGCTGCGGGATGCGGCGCTACGATTGGAGGCGGTGCTGGTGGTGACGTGAATATCTGCGCGCGCGGTGACTCGTCTCCATCAATTACGGGAGGAGGTGTCAGTTCGGCCGGCCTTGGCGAAGGCGGTGCGGCAACCTGTGTCTGAACCCGCTGAGGTTGAGCTGCTACCATCACCTCTCTGTTGTCGGGAGCGGGTGGTTGAATAACCGGGGGTGGAGCCGGCGTAGCCTGCGTCGCCGCCATTTCCACGTCTGGAGTGGACGCTGGCCTGGCTTCGGTCGCGGGCCGTGCAGGCATTGATTCAGCCGCCTCGGCCTCGGCTTTTGCGATCTCTTTCAGCTCAGCCTGTCCGTCGGAGTCGGGCGGCTCGCCAGCCTCCTCGAGTTCGGCGACCTGGGCCAGGTTAGAATCGGCCAGTTCCTTTATCGACTGTATGTACCTCTTCCTTATGTCTTTCAGTCTCGTGAAGCTCCTCTCGAGCTTCTGCCGCTCGTTCTGTGTGCTGAGGTTTACCTGCCGGGCCTGCTCCTGGGCCCCGCGTATCATGGAATCGGCCTCATCCTGGGCTTTGGTCATCATCGCTTCTGATTCCTGCCGGGCCTGCTCCTTGACCATCTCCGCCGACCTGGAGGCCGCAAGAATAGCGGTATGGAGTGATGACTGCATCTCCTCGAACTCGGCGAGCTTCTGCTTCATCTGCCCCATCTGCTGAAGCAAGTCGGCGTTCTCCCGGGTGAACCTCTCGAGCTCATCCGCGACGAGGTCGAGGAACGAGTCCACCTCTTCCTCGTTGTAACCACCTAACCGGGCGGTCTTGAACTCCTTGTGGTGAATGTCCATGGGAGTCAGTGCCATCAGCCCGCACCTCCATTTTCATCTCTTGTTACTGCGTTAGTTCCCCGGCCCTCTTTCGGGCCGCCTCAACCGCCTTCGATACCAGGTCCGTAAATCCCGCCTCGTCGAACACTCCAAGAGCCGCAAGCGTCGTGCCACCCGGGGACGATACGGCCTTTCTGAGTTCGGCGGGATCTCGCCCCGTGTCCTTGATTATCTTCGCCGCGCCCCAGAGGGTCTCTTTTGCAAGCTTGCTCGCAATATCCCGGGACATGCCCTCTTGTACGGCGGCTGTCTCGAGCGCTTCTGTCAGCAAGAAAAAGTATGCGGGGCCGCTTCCGCTGACAGCCGTGACGAGGTCGATTGCCGACTCATCGACCTCCACCGCCTGGCCGATGGACTCTAGGAGCTTGCGCGGGAGCCCCGCATCGAAATACCCCTCTCCAGGCTCGACAGCGTATCCTGAGACCGAAGCCCCGACCTGAGCGCCCATGTTGGGCATTACCCTCACGATTGAAGGCGCTTGCCCGAGCCTTGCCCTCATTGAGGCAATCGAAAGCCCCGCTATTATCGAGAGCACTGCTGTATCACCGGAAAGAACGCTGGATATCTCTTCCAGCACAACCACGCTATCCTGAGGTTTTACCGCGAGGACCACCGTCTTTGCCCCACTCGCGGCTCTCGCGTTGTCGTCCAAATAGTTAACTGAGAATTCCTTTGCCAGGGATGCGGCCTTGTCGCTGTCCTTATCGGTCACGACTACCGCGTCCGGTGCAAAGATGCCGGCCTGGATCCATCCATTGAGCATGGCTGACCCCATGTTTCCGGCTCCGATCAATGTGATTTCATGCAAATTATACCGTCCGGGTTAAAATTGGTTGAAGAAACCTTTTTCGCGCATCCACTTGCGGTCTTCCGCCGACACCTCGACGTTTGCTGGGGTCAGGAGAAACACCATCTCGGCAACGCGCTGAATGCCTCCGTCGAGGCCGTATGTGAGTCCGCTCACGAAATCTATGAGCCGCTTCGCGAGTTCCCGGTCGATGTTCTGGAGGTTGACGATGACCGGTGTATCGCTCTTGAACTTCGAGCCTATCTGCTCGGCATCGTTGAAGCTCTTTGGCTCAACAACGTGGACCCTGGCGGTTGATTCGGGCACGGGCTGGAGCACTCTTTCCGCCCCTCGCCGGCGAGGGACCCTGTCTGAGATCTCCTCGACCGCCTCTTCGCGGGCTCTCA